>CAMCHP010000048.1 GCA_945874695.1 Chryseobacterium gleum | reverse complement strand
GGCATTGAACGCATCAAAGAAGGTCCAGGCTTTTGTGTGCTCCGCATGCACGTGCGGGAAGAAATGCTGAACGGATTTTCAATTGCGCATGGTGGCATTTGCTATGCATTGGCTGATAGCGCGCTGGCTTTTGCTTCGAATGCGCACGGACGAAAATGCGTTTCGGTAGAGACCAGCATTTCGCATGTACAACCCGTGCGGGCTGGCGATGTGCTCACAACCGAGGTTGAAGAGGTATCGCTAAATCACAAAATAGGCATTTACAATATTCGTGTTGTAAACCAACACGATGTCGATGTGGCACTCTTTAAAGGCAGTGTTTACCGCAAGAGTGAGGCGTGGGGAACAGGCCAAGCCGATCAAGCAACATGAGTTTCGGCAAGGTTAAGTAGCTCATTTTTATGTTTTTAGCTCTTTGTGCGACAAAAGTCACTTTTTCCATTCTAAAAACTTCTTTACTTGGTACCCGAATTGCTTCGAGAACCCCAAATGAAGAAGAAACCTATACGTTTAAATGCGATCAACGCACCAGTTGATTTTGATCAATCATCAGGCAATCAAGATTTTATTGGTGTTGAAGAATCGCGTCGTGGCTTTCTGAAGAAAGCTTCACTTGCGGCCATGACCCTGGCCATTGGTTCGAAAATCGTTTATGGCGACAACTTACCTGAAGGTGTCACACCCGTTGCGTTAGAGCCGCAACAAGCAGCCGTTGGATTAAAAGGTAAGCACGCTGAACTGAAGGTGCTTAATGACCGTCCGTGGAATGTTGAAACCCCTGCGCACTTGCTTGATGATGCCGTAACACCAGCCGATAAATTTTTTGTGCGCAACAATGGGTTAACACCGGAAAAGCTTGATGCATCAACCTGGACGCTCACCATCGATGGTGAATCAGTACCAAAACCTGTTGTGATTACGCTCAACGACTTAAAAACAAAGTTCAAGCATTACACCTATCGCCTTACAATGGAATGCGGCGGGAATGGGCGCGCAGAGTTCAATCCGCCGACCCCAGGTAATCAGTGGACGGTAGGTGCCGTATCATGTGCTGAATGGACGGGGGTTCGTTTGCGCGATCTGTTGACCTTTGCGAAGATTAAAAGTGATGCGGTGTACGTAGGCTACTACGGATCTGATATTCACTTAAGCGGGAATCCTGAAAAGGTTGTGATATCACGTGGGGTGCCCATTCGCAAGGCGATGGAAGATGAGTCGCTGATTGCGTTTCAAATGAATGGAGCCGACATTCCCGAGATTCATGGGTATCCGTTGCGCATGGTGATTGGCGGTTGGCCAGCATCGGTTTCGGGGAAATGGCTCACCAAGCTGGTGGTTCGCAACAAAGAGCACGACGGTCCGAAAATGGAATCACCGGCCTATCGCGTGCCGAAGTTCCCGGTTGCTCCGGGCAGCGAAGTGAAGCCTGAAGACATGAAGATCATTGAGTCGATGCCGGTTAAATCGGTGATCACCTACCCGAAAACGGGTGCAATGTTTGGCAAAGGCAAACGACTCGAAGTCCGTGGACATGCTTGGGCGGGCGACTTGTCAGTGAAAGAAATGCATGTATCGATCGATTTTGGCGCGACCTGGCAAATCTGTGAATTGAAGCCCCCTGTGAATCGATTGGCTTGGCAGCAATGGAAGGCGAACATTGCCTTTCCACAGCAGGGATATTATGAGGTCTGGGCCAAAGCAACCGATTCAAATGGTGTAGCTCAACCCATGGTTTCACCGGGCTGGAATCCGAAAGGTTATATCAATAACGCGACACACCGCATTGCGGTGATGGTGAAATAAGGTGCGATGAGCGAACAGAACAATGGTCATATTTCACCCGAGCAAAAAGCGATTCTCGATGCACTCGTGAGGCGAACCAATTGGCTCGTATTCTCGTCGGCGGTCTTGGTCATTTTCATCTTGTTTAACATCATGGCCCCCGATACAGCGTCACGCTTATACAGCAAACAGGTGGCGCAAGATTCGACTGCCGTTGAAATGCCAACAATCGATGATGATTTAGTGGTTGATGGTATTCATGTGGCAACGGGTTTGATTGTAGACGACGGGTTTATACAGGTTAAAGCAAGTTGTACCTCATGTCATTCGAGTGACTTGATCACCCAAAACAGACAAACCCGTGAAGGTTGGGAGAAGCTCATTCGCTGGATGCAGGAGACGCAAAACCTGTGGGATTTAGGTCCGAATGAACCCTTGATCCTTGATTACCTTGCAAAGAACTACGCGCCTGAAAACGTTGGTCGCCGAGCCAATTTAACAAACATCGAATGGTACGAGCTCAGCAATTAGCCTTCTTATTTCTGCTTTTGTCTGCGCTATGGGGGTGTTCTGATTCGGCCTCAACGGCCGGATGGGATGCACCCGCTGATGCGCGTGAACTTTCGACCACGCCTGACACGGCAGCAAGATCAAGTGCATTTGTCTCTGTACTTGACGTTTCCAACGCGCTCGCTGCCGGCTTGGATTGGGTGGTGATCGACGTGCGAAAAGCAGAGGAGTATGCAGCAGGACACATTCCTTCAGCACATCGCATTTGGAGGAACGACATAGAGTCTTCAGCCTATCCTTTCGGCGGAATGGCAATCGAGAAAGTGGCGTTAGAAGCGCTCTTATCTTCTTTAGGGGCTACCTCCGAGAGTACTTTTATAGTATATGATGCCATTGGGGGGTGTGATGCCGCTCGTTTGTGGTGGCTGATCCGTTTGTACGGCCACCAATCGGTCGCCTTGTTGGATGGAGGTTGGCAGGCTTGGCAGGCACACGACCATCCGGCCGTTCAGGCCGAAACCCCTAAGAAACATGCAAAATTCACCTTCACGCAGGTTGCTGACAGCAGTCTGATCGTGAGCAAAGACCAACTCGTGAGCCTTCGCATGCAACCTGGTGTGATCTTGGTCGATACACGTACACGTGAAGAGTTTGATGGCAGCATTCAAAAAATAGGCGCTTTTGCAGCAGGGCATATACCTGGCAGTATACATTTTGACTGGGGGAGATCGGTTGATATGGCGGGGGACTATCGCTTGCATGATCCGGAGGCCATTCTTCAGGCCTTGGCAGAAGTGGGCATAACCCCTGATAAAACAGTTATTACCTATTGCCATTCAGGTGTTCGATCAGCGCACACCACCCTGGTTTTACGAGAACTGCTCGGATTTGAGCACGTGCATAATTACGACGGGTCATGGATTGAGTGGAGTTATGCCCTTCATCAGTCGAAAGACACCATTGAGCATGAACTTCAATAAACGCCTTTAAGTTATAAACTGAGTTATGGAAAAGTATTTGGATGCCTTTTTAAATGCCTTTAAAGGTTCGTTGGACTGGACCTTAAAGATGATCACCTTCGATGTGCCGTGGTACATGAACTTTTTTTATGGGCTCTTGCTGATTTCACTTGTGGTGTGGGCTTTGGAACTGGCCTTTCCATGGCGGAAGCAACAAAAAGCCATTCGAAAAGACTTTTGGTTGGATGGGTTTTACATGTTCTTCAACTTTTTTGTGTTTTCGGTCGCAATTGCCGGTATTTACGCGTTGATTGGTGTTTTCAATGAGAGTTATGGCTTAACCATGAAGTCTTTTGCATTGTTTGATATAAGTGCATGGGCGATGGGTTGGCAGTTGCTTTTATTCTTCGTTGTGCTCGATTTTGTGCAATGGGTGACTCACGTGGCCTTGCACCGTTGGGAGTTCTTGTGGCGTTTTCACCAAGTGCATCATTCAGTAGAAGAGATGGGTTTTGCAGCGCACTTGCGCTACCACTGGATGGAGAACATTTTTTATAAGCCACTCAAGACTTTAGGGGTAATGCTCATTGGTGGTTTTGAGCCTGAGCAAGCATACGTCGTGCATTTTGTGGCGATCACCATTGGACACTTGAACCACGCGAACGTGCATATCACTTGGGGACCGCTCAAGTATGTCTTTAACAATTCGGTGATGCACTTGTGGCATCACGTGTATGATTTACCGAAAGGATTTAAGCACGGCATTAATTTTGGCATTTCGCTGAGTTTGTGGGATTACATTTTCAAAACAGCATCGATTCCTAAAGACGATGGGAACATCCGACTCGGCTATCCAGGCGTTGAGAAGATGCCTAAGACGTTTTTTGGTCAATTGACCTACGGCTTCAGAAAAGACTGAAGTTTCATCGATACATGAAAAGGGCCGCTTCAGATGAAGCAGCCCTTTTTTATTTGGCAACGAATCAGAAGCTACACGACAATGCGCTCAACGCGTGCTTCTTCTGTGCCGATGGTGAGCACCATTTTATATTCACCGGCTGGTAAGTAGGTGCCCAGTATTCTGAAACGAAAGGTGTACGTGGCATTCGATCGCAGTTGCTTCCCTTCAAAAATGTCATAAACCATATTCCCCTCAGGATCATACACCTTGAGTGATGCGGGTCCGTCGTTTCGCGTGTTGTGTACCATTGCTCCCTTCACTTCAAGTAGCTCACGTTCGAAGGGACGATTGAGAATGTCGCCGTAATCGGCTTCATAGAAGGGTATTTCAGCACCTCTTTCGCGTTCAATCAGGGCAGTAAGCTCGGTACGGTTACCACGCGCAAGGCGAACCCCACTTAAGGGGTATTCATCGGTGCAAGCCCATACTACCGATTGTTCCGTTCCAGCATCCAAGTTTTCTTTTTGAAGGAGTCCTGCAAGTTCTTGCCAAACCTCACTTCCTTCAGTTATCGTAAACGCCACTGCTGCGTTGGGCGTCGATTCAGTGGGTTCGGTGCAGAATCCATACAGATCGCGTTTTAGCGTTTGGTTGGGTTGCAGAACCAATACTTCTTCGCGGGTTACGAGAATGTCTTGGTAGTCATTCACAGTTAAAAGTGTACCCGGCGTAACGCGAACTTCAAGGGGGATAGCGCGTAAGTTTTTGGTCGATAAACTCACACAATGCGCAGACGAGCCGCCTGTGCTCATTGCCGCGGCTTTTACGTAGCCCTGTTTGATGGCTTGGTGGATGCTTATCGATTCAACAAGTTCGGCGCCGAAAATGTGCTGTTGAAAGCCCGAAGAAATGACCGCAAGAGCGGTTAAGAACAGGGCAGGAGCAATACGGCCAGCTCGAAGCCGGCCCTTGATTTTCAGTAGATTAATCATGGGTTTTGCAGGTTTATCTTTTCACTTAACGACGAATGATTTTCAAATCGTATGAGCAATGGTAATTTCTTGAAGTACAAATCGACGAAATGCCTTATCTTTGCAGCGTGGCAAGTCTTACACGACCAGCTCCTGTTGAATCCCCCAGGTCCGGAAGGAAGCAAGGGCAGACGGTTGTAGCGGTGCGATGTGAGTAGCTTGCCACATTTTTTTTGCCTTTTTTTTCGTTTTTCTGTCTGCTATTGCACACCTATCTTTGCGACTTAAATCCGGTGCATGTCGAAAGTAATCTTAGTAACAGGCGGTAGTTCAGGGATTGGAGAGGCCATTGCCCGTGTACTTACCCAAGGTCGACATGTTGTTTACGCCGGCAGCAGATCTGCAGCAAACGGTGTAACGCACGAAGCAGGATTTAAGCAAATCACCCTCGATGTGACCGATGAACTGTCGATACAGGCTGCTGTTGATCGCATCATTTCTGAGCAGGGTAGGCTTGATGTTCTGATTAATAATGCCGGACTTGGCATGGCTGGTCCATTGGAGAACACCAGCGATCGTGAGGCTCGCCTGATCTACAACACCAATGTTTTCGGGGTTTTGAATACATGTCGAATCGCAGCACCCCATTTACGGGCTACGCGTGGCATGATCATCAACATAACGAGCATTGGGGGAGTGTTTGCACTACCTTACCGGGGAATATACTGCTCGAGCAAGTTCGCCGTGGAGGGCATCAGCGAAGGACTGAGTTTAGAACTTAAACCGCACGGGGTGAGGGTGGTATTGCTTCAGCCGGGCGATGTGAAAACGAACATCAATGCCAATCGCGTGAACAGCGCGCATGTTGATCGCGAAGCATATCCACATTTTAGTTCAGTGCTTGATCAAATTCATCGGGAGGTCAATCATGCATTGGAGCCAGAAACCATCGCGATCAATGTTGCAAAGATCATTGCCAAACGAAACCCGAAACTTCGCTATCGCGTAGCCACGCCCACTCAAAAATTGAGCATCGCTCTGAACGCGATGTTACCGGGGCGTTGGTTTGAAAAACTGATTTCACGTCATTATGGTATCCGCTCGTAGGATGCGTATCTTCGAACCGAGAAGAAAAGAATATGAAGAAAATACTCATTGCTAACCGTGGAGAAATCGCTTTGCGGGTTATGCGCACAGCTCGCGAAATGGGACTTGCAACCGTTGCGGTATATTCAGACGCCGATCGCAAAGCACCTTTTGTTCGATTCGCCGATGAGTCAGTTTACATCGGCGCTGCGCCGTCAAATCAGTCGTACTTACGTATTGAGAAGATCATCGCTGCCTGCCAAGAAACAGGAGCCGATGCCGTGCATCCAGGGTATGGGTTTTTGAGTGAGAACGCTGCGTTTGCGCGTGCTTTGGAACAGGCCGGAATTACTTTAATTGGTCCGTCTCCAGAGGCAATGGAAATGATGGGAAGTAAGTTAGCTGCTAAAGCTGCGGTTAAAGACTTCGGAATACCCCTCGTGCCAGGAACAGCTGAAGCCATTGCCGACCCAAAAGAAGCGCTGGCAATTGCACTGCAAATCGGGTTTCCGATTCTCATTAAAGCAAGTGCTGGTGGCGGAGGTAAGGGCATGCGCATCGTTGAAAACGAAGGCGAATTAGTGGAGCAAATGAATCGAGCCATTTCTGAAGCCGAAAGTGCTTTCGGCGATGGGGCAGTTTTCGTTGAACGCTATGTAGACAAGCCACGCCATATTGAAGTGCAGGTGTTGGCCGATAACCACGGCAATGTGGTGCACCTTTTCGAACGCGAATGCAGCATCCAACGCCGCCACCAAAAGGTGGTTGAAGAGGCTCCGAGTAGTGTGTTGACCTCTGAATTGCGCGCAAAAATGGGGCAAAGTGCCTGTGATGTTGCGCGCGCTTGCAATTATCGCGGGGCAGGTACGGTTGAGTTTTTGTTAGATGGGAGCTTGAATTACTACTTCCTTGAAATGAATACGCGTTTGCAAGTCGAGCATCCCGTTACTGAAATGATTACTGGTGTTGATTTGGTGCGCGAACAAATTCGTATCGCACAGGGCTTACCGATTTCGTTTACCCAAGACGAATTGAGCATCAACGGACACGCTTTGGAATTGCGCGTGTATGCTGAAGATCCTAAGAATGATTTTTTACCAGACATCGGAACCTTGGTACGCTATCAACGACCTGAAGGCGCAGGTATTCGTGTAGATGATGGCTTCGAAGAAGGAATGGAGATTCCAATTTATTATGACCCGATGATTGCGAAATTGGTCGTACATGCAGCCACGCGAGAAGCAGCTATTGAACGCATGGTGCGCGCAATTGATGATTACAACATCGTAGGTGTGCAAACGACTTTGCCTTTTGGAAAGTTCGCAGTTCAACACGAGGCTTTTCGATCAGGCGATTTTGACACTGGATTTGTAAAAGCTTATTTCAGACCTGAATTGCTCGATGTATATCATGAAGATGAAGCCGAAGTGGCTGCTTTAGCTGCGTTTGCTTTTTTTGAGGAAGCAGCAAAGCCCATTCACCCGATGCTGAGCCAGCGCGATTCAAAATGGCGATTAAGAAGAAGTTAATAACCCCCCGACATGACTGAAGTAAAAGATGCCAATGGCAATGTTTTAAATAATGGCGATAATGTCGTACTCATCAAAGACCTCAAAGTGAAAGGTTCGACCGTAACCTTGAAGCGTGGGACGGTGGTGAAGTCGATTCGGTTGACAGACGATCCAGACGAAATTGAGGGGAAGAATCCGCAGGTGAAAGGACTTGTTTTGCGCACTGAATTCGTAAAAAAGGCTTGAATCTGCTTTGTTTCAAGAACTTGGCACACAATGTGTACTACCATATACATGAATCGTCGTAAATTACGTTAGATATGTATATGCGCGTAACACTAGGTCTCCTTCTCGTGATGATGACTTTGCAAGCGTCATCTCAAATCAGTACGCCATCAGGTACCATTTGCCACACCCAAATTGTTGATGGCGATACGCTGGTACTGGTGATGCTTGATGTTGCCTTTGTCAGCGGACCGCGTGAATTCTCATCTGAGCGCCAGCGAAAAAAATATGAACGACTTGAGCGCAAAGTCATAAAGGTATACCCTTACGCATATGCTGCTGGAGTTCTCATGAAAGAGTACGAGCAAGAGTTGGCATCTTTGCGCAATGATCGCGAACGAAAGCGCTACCTCAAAGAAGCTGAAGATGCGTTGAAGCGTCAATTTGAAGGCGAATTGCGCAACATGACCGTGAGTGAAGGGGTGCTGCTCATTAAGTTGATTGACCGCCAAACTGGAGATACGTCATACGGCTTGATTCAAGAATTGAAAGGGAGTTTCTCAGCCTTTATGTGGCAGTCAATGGCTCGCCTTTTCGGACATAACCTGAAAGATCAGTACGATCCGAACGGAAAAGATCGCCAGATTGAAATGATTGTGAGCGACATTGAATGTGGTTTGTTGCCTGTAAAACTTCCTTCGCGAGCTGAACTACGGGCGCAACATGAACCCCACAAACGAAAACGAAAGTAAAGGGTCGATAAAAAGAAAGTCTGATTGTAACAATCAGACTTTTCTTTGGAAATCATAAGGGTCGAAGACCAAGGGTCGAGCAGCCCAACGTGATCCTTTTTCTGCTATTCGGTCGAGCACGTCGCGAAAGTATACGCGAGGGCTGCTTTCAGAGTTTCAAAATTTGAAACGATTTACGTGAAAATTTTTACTTGAATGTGATCACCTGACGCATCACCTCTACGTTGCCGCAGTCGTCTTCGGCCGTCCATGTGCGGGTGATTGTGCCGCCGTTGTTGAATTGGTGAAAAATAACTTTCACTGCATTCTTACTGTTATCTGTGGCAGTAACTTCAGGCGTAGCAGGAACGGCCGATTGGCTCGTGGCTACGCTTAGGTCTTCAACAGCAGTGCTGAATACCGGAGCTACAGTATCTTCCAAGCGTATGAACTGCATGGCCGTGGCGGTGTTCCCGCATTCGTCGGTAAATGTGTAGGTGCGTGACAGGGTTCCCAAGCAACCGCCACTGAAGATTTGGTCAGTAAATGAGGCAACAACAGGGCCGCATGTGCTGATTGCACCAAGCGGTGGAAGGAACTCGAGTTCGTCGATGTTGACTGTGATCTTCATCGGATATTCAGACACGCTGATCTGAGCCATCCCGATTATCGGGATAAAAATGCTCATCATCGCAATTAAATGATTCTTCATGGTGCGATTATTTACATTCATCTAACAACAATGATGCCCAAATATTGCGCAGATCAAGCTGTCTTATTACAATTACATGTTTCGACGGTATTGTCCGCCCACCTGAAACATTGCATCGGTGATTTGACCCAACGAACATGTTTTGCATGCCTCCATCAATTCAGCGAACACGTTGCGGTTGTTTATTGCTGCAGATTGAATGGCGGCAAGTGCTTGCGGTGCTTTCGCACTTCCGGCTTTATGCAATTCGCGTAACATGGTGATTTGATATTCTTTCTCTTCCGTGGTTGCACGAATCACTTCACCGGGGATTTCTGTAGGCGATCCTTTCTTATTCAAGAAGGTGTTTACCCCAATGATCGGATATTCTCCCGTATGCTTAAGCATTTCGTAGTGTAAACTCTCATCTTGAATTTTGCCTCGCTGGTACATGGTTTCCATGGCACCCAATACGCCGCCGCGTTCGGTAATTCGATCAAATTCGGCCAAAACCGCTTCTTCAACCAAGTCTGTCAAATCATCGATGATGAAGGATCCTTGCAATGGATTTTCATTCTTGGCCAGACCCAACTCCTTATTGATGATAAGCTGAATGGCCATTGCACGGCGCACCGAAGCTTCGGTAGGCGTGGTTATGGCTTCATCGTACGCGTTGGTATGCAGCGAGTTGCAGTTGTCATAGATCGCGTACAAGGCCTGAAGGGTTGTTCGGATGTCGTTAAAATCAATCTCTTGTGCGTGCAACGACCTTCCCGAAGTTTGAATGTGGTACTTCAGCATCTGCGAACGTGCATCTGCACCGTATTTGTTTTTAAGCGCCTTGGCCCAAATGCGTCGAGCTACACGACCAATCACAGCGTATTCGGGGTCGATTCCGTTCGAAAAGAAAAAGCTGAGGTTTGGTCCGAACTTGTTAATGTCCATTCCGCGGCTCAGGTAATACTCCACGTAAGTGAAACCATTGGCAAGTGTGAACGCCAATTGGGTGATCGGGTTGGCGCCCGCTTCTGCAATGTGATAGCCAGAAATGGATACCGAATAAAAGTTGCGGACGTGTTGCTCAATGAAATACGCCTGAACATCTCCCATCAAACGCAAGGCGTACTCTGTTGAGAAAATGCACGTGTTTTGTGCTTGATCTTCTTTGAGGATATCGGCTTGCACTGTGCCACGTACCACTTTGAGGGTGTCAGCTTTTATTTGCTGATACACCGCAGCGGGAAGCACTTCGTCGCCAGTAATACCGAGTAAAAGCAAGCCTAAACCGTCGTTTCCTTCAGGTAAACCGCCTTGGTATTTTGGACGAGCGATGCCTTGTTGGTCGTATTTTTCTTTCAGTCGTGCTTCTACCGCATCGAGCATGCCATTGGCACGGATGTACTTTTCACATTGCTGATCGATGGCAGCGTTCAAGAAAAAGCCCAAAAGCATGGGGGCAGGCCCGTTAATCGTCATTGAGACGCTCGTCATGGGGTCAGCCAAATCGAAGCCCGAATAGAGCTTTTTCGCATCGTCGAGGCAGCAAATGGAAACGCCTGAGTTACCGATTTTACCGTAAATATCGGGGCGGTGATCAGGGTCGTTGCCATAAAGGGTTACAGAGTCGAATGCCGTTGACAATCGCTTGGCGGGCATACCTAATGAAACGTAGTGAAAACGTTTGTTGGTGCGTTCAGGACCGCCTTCACCAGCAAACATGCGGGTAGGGTCTTCACCCTCGCGTTTAAATGGATAAATGCCAGCCGTATAAGGGAATTCGCCTGGAATGTTCTCTTGGAGCATCCAGCGTAGGAGTGAACCCCAAGCGCGGTATTTCGGCAGTGCGACTTTAGGGATTTTTTGATTGGAGAGCGAGGTGGTATGTGTCGGTATGCGTAATTCCTTGTCGCGCACCTTGAACACGTATTCGTCGGACTGAAAGCGAGCGACTTTATTGTCCCAATCTTGAAGCATCGCCAAATTGCGCGGATCCATGTCGAGCGCCATTTGAGCGTACGTTGCTTCGAGGTCTTGAACAAGTTTTGCTTTGCCATCCAAATTTGAAGACTGAATGTGGTCAATGCTCAAGCGTACCGCGTACATTTTCTCAGCGAGCTCACATTGCTGATCAACCCAGCGATCGAAGCTGCGGTTGTTTTCAGAAATTTCAGAGAGGTAGCGGGTTCGGTTGGGCGGAATGACATAGATCTTCTCCGACAATCCGCCCGTTAGGGCGAAATCAGACTTCAACTCGGACTCAGTTTTGGCTGAAAGTGTATCCATCAAACACCGATACAGGGCGTTGGTACCCGGATCATTGAATTGAGAAGCGATGGTTCCAAAAACGGGGAGGGTTTCGTCTTCGGCGTCCCACAATTGGTGATTGCGTTTGTACTGCTTGCGCACATCGCGCAGCGCATCTTGGCCACCGCGCTTATCAAACTTGTTGATTGCAACCACATCGGCGAAGTCGAGCATGTCGATTTTTTCGAGTTGGGTTGCTGCTCCGAACTCTGGGGTCATGATGTAGAGCGCTACATCGCTATGATCCATGATTTCTGTATCGGATTGACCTATACCCGAAGTTTCGAGTACAATCAGATCAAATTGAGCCGCTTTCAAAATGGCGAGCGCGTCGTTCACATGTTTTGAAAGTGCGAGGTTACTTTGCCGTGTGGCCAGCGAACGCATGTATACGCGGCTGTCGCGGATGGCATTCATGCGAATGCGATCGCCAAGAAGAGCTCCGCCCGTTTTACGTTTAGACGGGTCAACCGACACAATGGCGATGTTGGCTGTTTTGAAATCGATCAGAAAACGGCGCACCAATTCATCGACCATTGACGATTTTCCGGCACCCCCAGTTCCAGTTATTCCAAGCACAGGGGTTTGTGCTGTGCGCGCTGCCGCGCGGATGGTCTCCAGTATAGCGGCGCTGCCTTCCGGATCATTTTCTGCGGCCGAAATCAGTCGTGCGATGGCGCCATGTTCGTTGGCGGAGAGCTTTTTTACCTCTCCATTCAAATTGATGCCAGTTGGGAAATCGGCCTTTTCGATGAGGTCGTTGATCATCCCTTGAAGGCCCATCGCTCGTCCGTCATCTGGATGATAAATGCGCGTGATGCCGTAAGCCTGAAGTTCTTTGATTTCTTCAGGAAGGATGGTGCCCCCGCCTCCGCCGAATAGGCGAATATGCGAAGCGCCTTTCGCCTTGAGCAGGTCAAACATGTATTTGAAATACTCCATGTGGCCGCCTTGATAAGAAGTCATGGCGATGGCTTGGGCATCTTCTTGTATGGCACAATTGACTACTTCTTCGGCACTGCGATCGTGACCGAGGTGTATGACTTCACAGCCCGAAGACTGCATAATGCGGCGCATGATGTTGATGGCTGCGTCGTGTCCGTCAAACAGCGAAGCCGCTGTTACAATGCGGACTTTATTCTTAGGTTGGTAAGGAGCTACTACGTTCATTTCGTATGTATGGGTGCTGCAAAGGTACTTCAAAGCGCTGAAAGCTGCATAATAAGCCGCCGGCGATGGTACAGTGTTAATTCAACGGGGGTTGATACCCTTAAGCCATCATTTCGTACCTTTGAGAGACAACAAAGTTTTTTCGTTGCTGTTCTTATATAAAATGAGCGTGTCATGAAAAATGTGAACCTGAAGAATCAACTCACCCAAATTCGGAATCGCCGTGCGCAAACCACGTCTGCAGATGTGTTAGATGAGGTGTACGAAGTGTTGCATCAAGCTTATTGCGCAGAGCGTGATTTGATGCATCGCATCACGGCAGGAGGTGGAGATCAAAAAGAGTTTTCATGGGCATCACTCGATGCAAGTCAGTTGTACACCACCGACGACATTAAGCAGTTGTGTTTGCAGTATCGTCTTCGATTTTTGGATGCTTCGAAGTTCAAAGGTGAAATTCCAATTGAAGCGGTTTCGAAGACGAAAGATTTGGAGCGTCGGGTGGGTATAGAATTCGCGCAGTTCAAGATTGTTGCGCCCGATGATCGCTTTCGTTTAGAAGATTGCGATAAAGACCCGCTATTGTTTGTTCGCTTATCTGACCGTTACTATTACCTCATTCACCAATGGGGCGGCGATATGAATTGGTACCGCAAAGTGCTCGTTTGGCCGATGCGGAGTTTCACTACATTGGGTGTTACGATCTCCATGCTTTCGCTGCTTTTAGCGATGTTGGTTCCGACGCAGCTCATTGTCGGAAATGACGTGTCGGCATCAGGCTATGCGAGGTTGGCCTTGTTTTTCTGGTTCTTGGTGAGTATATCCTCGGTTGTTACTTACATCGGCTTTGCCTTTTTCAAGAACGTGACTGTGAACCAATGGAACAGTCCGTTTTTCAAACAGGAATTCTAGCTTTCTGCCTCGTTTTTTTCGGTTGAGACGTGCGCACCAGCTGTCCAATTGAAGTTTCTTAAAATAGACTGAAAATGTTCGGGTACAGGGGCGTGTAAGGTGATCTGCCTGCCGGCAGGATGGGTGAATTCGATGTTTTCAGCGTGGAGAAACAAGGCCGGAAGATGCTGTTCTTCGCGAAACATTTGGTTGTGTTTTTTGTCGCCATGCCTGCTGTCGCCAATGATTGGATGGCGTAAGTGCGCAAAATGCAAACGAATTTGATGGTAACGGCCTGTTTCAGGGAAAGCCCGTACAAGGCTGTATCGGGATGTGGCGTAGCGACTCACAGCGATGGGTAATTCAGTGTGGGAGAGGGTAACATAGTTTGTGATGGCTTCTCGCAAGGTAGCGTCTCCTTCTTTTTGCAAGGGTTTCTCAATGCGCCCCGAGGCTACGGTGTAGCCCCTCACAAGGGCAAGGTATGACTTCGCCAACGTGCGTTCTGAAAATTGCTGGCGCAAAAAGCGCAAGGCGTCAAGATCTTTGGTGAATAACACGATTCCACTGGTTGCTTTATCGAGCCTGTGCGCAGGATGCACTGTGGTCTTTACCGTTTCTGACAGCCATTGTAGAAGGTTCTGTTTCTCGTAGAAATCGATATTCGTGCGATGAACGAGCAAGCGATTGGGCTTGAAAACGCCGATAATGCGGTCGTCTTCGTAAATGATTTGGGGCTCTCCAAGGGGATCTTGTTCCATAGCACAAAGAACCGGAGATTTTGGTTAAATTCGCGATTGTTTTTTCAGTCGGATACAACCATTTGATGAATTGTGACGACTATAAAGCGTGGATGTTCTGTATCTTCGTGCCTTGACATGAATCAGTTCTCCATTGAGGCCTTATTGAAATTTGATATGAGAAAGTTTTTTCTGGTTGTACTGTCAACACTTGCTTCGCTTGGATCGTATGCGCAAGTCACGGGTTTTGAGGTTGAGGTTGTTGACGTCTGGTATGGAAATGTTGGCACAACAAACCTTGATGGATTCATCACCTACCGGGTGTACCTGACTTTTACAAATGAAGCTGATTTCTTGTCAGCTTTATATGGATTACAGTTGACAAACCCACCTTTTGAGGTTAACCCAGACGGTGTAGATATGTTCTTGGAGACAGATTGTGGGTGTTACAATGAGACCTCATTTGCTGGGTTTTTAGGTAACTCAGCACCGAACGTGTGCGCCTTTATTCCTGAGGTTTGTGTAGACACCTATTGGACAATAGGATTGCAACCAGGTGGCAATGGATTCTTACAAGCCATTGCGACTGCGAGTAATCCCGCAGTTTTAACCGGAGCCGACCCCTGTTCAACCTTCATCGATGACGGTGCGGTATTCACCCTGTTTGGAGAGCCGCATGGAACCGCAGGCGCTGATTTACGAATTTTGATTTTACAAATTACGACTTGTTCAACTGAAGTTGGCGTGAATTTATGTGCACAGACTTTTGTGGACGGTACGCAACAAAACATTGTCGAAGAGTGTTATGACACATTTGTTTTCCAAAACCCGTGCCTTGCGAATCCCTTGCCAACCGACCCGATTGTGGTTGAAGAATTGCTTTGCAATGGTCAAACCGCGACGGTTGATATGGGACCAGGAGGCAACGGACCCGTGACCTATGAGATTTTTAACCAAGGTGACTTGTCACCTTTTGATACACAGGTTGGTGACCCGGTATTCAATGGATTGGGTGAGGGTAGTTATTTTATAGCAATGGTCGATGAGGTTGGATGCCGTGATACATCGGTAGTGTTCAGCTTTACTGAACCGCCATTACTTGAAGCGACCTTTACCTTAACCACAGACAACGATTGTGCCGCTGACGCGCAAGCACAGGTGTGTGTTGAAGTTACAGGTGGTGTTGAACCTTACGACATTGAGGCAAGTTCGCCTTCTAATACAACGCTAGCACCTGATGTGAACGGATGTTTTTCGTCGCTTGGTTGCAATGGCCAAAATGGGGATTATGCCTTCACCGTTACGGATGCGAACGGTTGCATCGTTGAAGAGCAAGTAGCTGTTGCTTGTCCGACTTTACTTGTGTTAACAACTGTTTCGAGCGCAATTCAGTGCAACGGTGCTGATGATGGTGGCTTGAGCATTAGCGTTACAGGGGGCACTGGAATAGTGACTGTTGAAAGTACAATTCCAGGTTTTGTGACCATCACTCAGGGTTCACCAATCACCTCAAACATTAGCAATATCGGCCCAGGTACTTACACTGTAACGGCAACCGATGCCAATGGCTGTTCGGAAACCACAATTGTGAACTTTGTTGAACCTACGCCGCTTGTTGTTGATTTTTCTGCCAACGATATGCAATGCGCTGGTCAATGCAATGGCGAGGTGGCGTGGAGTGCCTCAGGTGGTACCGGTCCTTACACGTTGAGTGTTACAAACAGCGGCGGTGTAACACAAGACCCTGATGCACTTTGCGCAGGAACATACACCGCTACGGTGACCGATGCCAACGGGTGCACGGCTTCTGAGATCTTAGTGGTTAATGAACCTGATCCAATCACTTTTGAATTGGCATCGACGAATGTGACGTGTAACGGAGAAAACGATGGTGAGATCTGTATTTCAGGAGTCCAAGGGGGTACAGGCCTGATCCAATGGCAAATAGCTTCGCCACCATCTGAATCAACACCTTATGGAACTTTAGCTTGTTTTACGGGCTTAACGCCAGATACCTATGTGGTAAACTTTCAAGACGCATCGGGTTGTTTGGTGACTCAAGGCGGAATTGTCATTACAGAACCTGCTGAACTGGTCATCAACGTAACATCGATCAACGTTTCTTGTAACGGTTTCAACGATGGAAGTATCACCGTTACAGCAACAGGTGGAACAGGGGAGGTTAACCTGGTAGCGCCTGAAGCACTAACCTTACCTGCTACATTGAACGGTCTAGAGCCGGGAGTTTACGACCTGCAAATCGAAGATGAATCGGGCTGTATTGCAACTCAAACGGTGATCATCACTGAACCTGAAACGCTTACTGTAGCGGTTGTTAGTACAACTGATATTTCATGTGGAGGAGACTGTGACGGTACCGTAACACTTGATATTGCAGGTGGTACTCAACCTACGACGCTGTTCTTCAACGGTGTTCCATCTGAAACTACAGGCATTTGTGCTGGCGATTATGATTTAGTTGTCGAAGACGCCAATGGATGTGAAGCGACTACAACCTTTTCGATTATTCAACCTGAGCCGATCAGTTTCTTGATCAATGTCAATCCGGTTACCTGCACCGGTATGAATGATGGGAGCGTGAACATTTTCCCCATTGGTGGCGTAGGACAAATTGATTGGGAGATTGTGGAAGATGTAGATCCGAACAACCTGTTCGAGGGAACTTATTCTATTATCGGCGAAGATGCGACGGGCTGCACAGCCGATACCACCTTCACTGTAACGGCTACGATTATTACGGATATGCAGGTTACTGTGTTTACCTCGCCCGTGACCTGTTGGGACGAAGCAGATGGCACAGCCACAGCGGCTGTGACCGGTGGTACACTGCCCATCACTTACCAATGGAATGATGCGAGTAATCAAACCACTGCCACGGCGGTAGGCTTGCCAGATGACGTTTACAATGTCACCGTAACGGATGCGATTGGGTGCACTTTGTCATTCCTTGCGGAAGTTGAGCCGACCATCGGTTGCTTCTTTATTGCCACTGCGATTACGCCCAACGGCGACGGAGCCAACGATGACTGGGTGATAGGCGGATTAGAATACTTTCCCGAATCCATAGTTCAAGTTTACAATCGTTGGGGGCAACTGCTGTTCGAATCTCGTGGCTACTCAACGAGGTGGGACGCACGTTGGAACGATCGCTTGGTGCCAATCGCGGATTACTATTTCGTGATAACATTCGATGAAGCCCAAGAACCAATAACGGGCACTGTTACTGTTAAATATTAAGCCCAGAATACCATGAAGAAGTATCTATTTCTCGCTTTCATGCTGCTGGGCTTCGCAGCCAATGCGCAGCAATTAGCCCGTCGATCGCAGTTCATATTCAATACCTATATGGTAAACCCGGCTGTAGCAGGCACCACGCCATACAGCCCAATTACAGCCTCGTTCAGGAATCAGTGGGCAGGTTTTGATGGTGCGCCGAAAACCTACATGGTGAGCGGTCACACGCGTTTGCCTAACATTAACTTAGGATTGGGTGCAATTGCCTTTCATGATAACACTGGCGGAGCTATTGCACGAACTGGCGCCGAGCTAACTGGTGCATATTCGTTTGATTTGAACAACCGCGATGCGGTTTCGTTTGGATTGAGTGCAGTGATGAGCCAATTCCGCTTTGATGCTTCTGACCTTGTTGTTCGTGACTTAGATGATCAAGTGCTCTTGGATAATATTGAGACTACCTTCAATTTCGATGCGACCTTTGGAATGATGGTATACGGCGACAATTATTTCTTCGGATTCAGCATCCCACAGCTTATTCAAACACGTTTGAAAATCCAGGGTGTGAATGAGGATTTGAACCAAAATGTGCGCCACTACAATTTTATGGGCTCGTACTTTTATAATCTGAACGATGATTTTGCCATCCAACCGTCAGCCTTGGTGCGCTTTACCGAGCGCACTCCCGTGCAGTTTGATGTTTTAATGAAAGGTTTGTACCGCGAACTTCTTTGGATTGGTTTAGGGTATCGCCATTTGGATGCGGCGGTGCTCTCCGTAGGATTTGAATACGAAAGTTATGCGATTGGGTATTCTTATGATATAACTACATCCAATGCAGCACAGCTCAGCCCGCATACCCATGAAGTTACGTTGAGCTATCGGATCGCACGCGCAGGTGCAGGTTTCAAGCAAGGATCACTCTTAGGTAAACGAATTATCGCAAATAAGCGCAAAGTGAAGTAATTGGTATCGTTTTTGTAGATCGGTACTCGTAATAAGCACAACCATGAAAAAACTGACTTTATTTATTGCTTCTTTTGTTTTCGCAACTGCGTCTTTCGCTCAATTTGAGCGCATCGAGGTAGAGCAAGTTCCGAACTCTGGAAAAGTTTCTGGCAAAACATATCGTGTTTATGCCATTATGAAAAATCAAGGTGACATCATTGATGCGGTATTCGGCGACGAACGCCACCCGCTTGAGGTTACCAGCACCAAGCCCTTTTATCAGCACAAGCAAGGTGGGTTCTTATCAAACGACGTACAACGCTTTGATGTTCAAAATGATCCAACCCTTTCTTTCGACTCGTGGTTTACCATCGGTATGACGGACAACTACAACAACTATCTTACTCCGTTCATGATGGATTCGACTGAAATCCGAACTTTCGAGTCGGGTGGGCCATACCGTACTACTTCAGGTGCATGGTTTGTTACCCCTGATCGCAAGCAAGGTCAAGCTGATAAGAACGGGAGAATCTTGTTGATTCAGCTTACCACCTCTGGAAAGGTTACTGGTACGCTTAATATTCACGGGCGCGAGCGTGAAGTGAAAGATGCAAATGGCGACGTTATTGAGGGCGGCTTCATCATTGAGGCACGCGGCGTTAAATTCACTTGCGGCTGAGCATTACGAGAACGCATTAAAAAGGCTCCGTTTACGGAGCCTTTTTTTGTGTTAATACCTGTGATTTAGTCTTTCGCCATGGGGATGAATTCAAGCGATGCACTGTTGATGCAATAGCGCAGCCCAGTCGGTCGAGGGCCGTCATTAAATACATGCCCTAAATGTCCGTCGCAACGGCTGCACACAACTTCTGTGCGAATCATACCGTAGCTGCGGTCTGCAATGTCGGTTACTGCTTCTTGTGCAATGGGTTGATAGTAACTCGGCCAACCTGTGCCAGAATCGAATTTGTGTTCGCTGCTGAACAGAGGGGTTCCACAAGCGGCACAATTATAAGTTCCTTTGGTTTTGTTAGCATGTAAAGCGCCAGTAAACGCACGCTCAGTTCCCTTTTCTCGTAGAATGTAGTATTGCTCCGGCGTAAGTTGTTGTTTCCATTCCGCTTCGGTTTTCACAACTTTATCTTCTTGCCCTGCTGGCAATGAGCGATCGGTGTTCGTTGTTGATGGTGCTTCTTGACCGCAAGCAACTAAGGCTGTAGCGGCAATGATGCAAGTGAAGAGTGTACGGTAATTCATTGTGAAAGCGGGTTTAGTTTTTTCTTTAGGAAACGCGCGGTGTGAGACTGTTTGACCTTCAAAAGATCTTCAGGTCGCCCTTCAAATACAATTTGGCCGCCTGCTTCCCCACCTTCAGGACCAATATCAATGATCCAATCGGCACATTTAATTATATCGAGGTTGTGTTCAATGATAATGAGTGAATGACCTTGTAAGAGCAACGCGTAAAAGGCATCGAGTAATTTTTTAACATCGTGAATATGTAGGCCTGTGGTGGGTTCATCGAAGATGAAAACGGTGTGGTCTTGCCGTTCGCCGCGTGCCAAAAATGAGGCAAGTTTGATACGCTGCGCCTCGCCACCACTCAAAGTACTGCTACTTTGGCCCAATGTGAGGTAACCTAAACCGACATCATGAAGCGGTTGCAATTTTTGGATGAGCTTTTTGTGGTCTGCTTTCTTCGCATCTTCTCCGAAGAATGTGATGGCTTCTTCAACCGTCATTCGAAGCACCTCATCAATGTTCTTTTCGCGGTAGCGCACTTCCAATACTTCTTCTTGAAAGCGCTTGCCTTTGCACGTTTCACAGGTGAGCTTGATGTCGGCCATGAACTGCATTTCGATGGTTACTTCGCCTTCACCCGCACACGTTTCGCAGCGGCCACCGGGGACGTTGAAACTGAAATGGGCGGGTTTATAGCCGCGTACCTTGGCAATTTGTTGTGACGAAAAAATGTTTCGAATTTCATCAAAGGCTTTTACATAGGTCACCGGGTTGGAACGCGACGATTTACCGATTGGATTTTGATCAATGTATTCTACATGTTTAACCTTTTTAATGTCGCCCGTTAGTCGGTATTTATCATCGATTCCCGCATGGGGAGCCTCAACGGCACGCAACAATGCCCGGTACAGGAGGTCGCTGACCAAGGTTGATTTACCTGAACCGCTTACGCCACTTACAACGCAAAGGGTATGCAGCGGAAAACTCACGGTAATGCCTTTCAGGTTGTTCAGCGTAGCGTCAACGAGGGTGACCTGTTCTTTAATGTTCCGTTTTTTAAGTGGGAGTGGTATGATTTGAATACCCGTTAGGTACTGAGCCGTGAGCGAGTTTTCAGCCGATGGCAACTCGTCGGTGCGTCCTGCAAAGACCACAGCGCCGCCGTGAATGCCTGCCTCAGGTCCCATGTCAACGATGTAGTCGGCAGCCTCCATGATTTCTTCGTCGTGTTCAACGACGATCACAGTATTGCCCAAATCACGAAGTGCTTTGAGTACGCGAATCAAACGATGTGTATCGCGTGGATGCAAGCCAATGCTCGGTTCGTCGAGAATATACATGCTGCCCGTGAGGTTGCTGCCCAAACAGGTTGACAAATTGATGCGTTGGCTTTCACCCCCCGAAAGCGAATTACTCAAACGATTCAGGGTCAGATAACCTAAGCCAACGTCGTTGAGGTACTGCAATCGGTTTTTGATTTCGACTAAGAGCCGCTGCGCTACTTGGAGGTCATGCGGCTCTAAGTTGAGCGTTTGCATCTGATGTAACAGCTGATCAGCTGGCATCACAACCAAATCAAGCAATGAATGCCCCGCTATTTTTACATACGACGCATCTTTGCGTAAGCGCGTGCCCAGGCAATCAGGACATTTAGTTTTGCCGCGGTATCGGCTCAACATCACACGATTTTGAATTTTGTAGCTCTTTTCTTCGAGGTGGTCAAAAAAGCCGTGTATTCCCGAGAAGTGTCGATTGCCATGCCAGAGGAAATGGTGCTGCTCAGGCGTAAGTTCGCGGTACTTGCGATGGATCGGGAAATCGACACTCTTCGCAACACGCATTAAATCATCTTTCCACTCGCTCATGCGGTCGCCGCGCCAACACACCACAGCATCTTCATAGATGGAGAGATTGGTGTTGGGAACGACCAATTCTTTGTCGATACCGATGATGCTCCCGAATCCTTCACACCGTTTGCAAGCGCCAACCGGGTTGTTGAATGAGAAAAAGTTCGGACTCGGTTCTTCGAATTCTACGCCATCGAGTTCGAAACGGTTGTTGAATTCGCGGTCAGCATGCTCCGCGGTGTCGAACGCAATGATGCAAGTGCCATTGCCTTCAAAGAAGGCGCTTTCAACCGAGTCAGCCAGGCGCGTAGCGTGCTCAGGTGTTGCATCAGCACTCAAACGGTCAAGCACCAGTTCAATCGGTGTGGCATCACCGACTGTTTCGAGCAAGGTTGCGTCGATGCGCACAATTTCCCCATTCAACCGCACCCTTGAGAATCCTTGCTGTTGCAAAAGTTCAAGTTGTTGTTGCGCGCTGCGATCAACTTTTGCAGCAACAGGAGCGATCACCATGTAGCGGGTGCCTTCAGGCAAGGCATTGACATAGTTCACGACATCGCCTACCCGGTGACGTTTCACCTCTTCGCCACTGACTGGTGAATAGGTGCGCCCTATACGTGCATACAACAGTTTGAGGTAATCGTAGATTTCTGTGCTCGTACCCACCGTTGAGCGCGAACTCCGCGAGGTTACTTTTTGCTCGATGGCAATGGCAGGGGAGATACCGTCGATCGAATCTACATCGGGCTTGTCTAATCGCCCGAGGAATTGCCGTGCATACGACGAGAGGCTTTCAACGTAGCGACGTTGGCCTTCAGCGTACAGGGTGTCAAAGGCCAATGAACTTTTTCCTGAACCCGATAAACCCGTTACGACTGTGATTTTATTCCGCGGAAAAGCGACCGTGACATCTTTCAAGTTGTGCATGCGCGCACCGCGCACGATAATATGTGTTTTGGGTTGGGGTGCGACTTGCTCCATGATCGGGGACTTCGAATCGGTGCTGGGGTTCATAGGTGCGACAATTTGCCTGTGCTGTGAAAACGTGAATTTCTACTATTTACAAGACTTGCAGCACTGTCGGCGCTGAAATTTTCAAACAATTAACAAGAAAATGCATGCGAAGTTTTGGAAAATTGATTTCAAAGTCATTATCTTAGTGCAACGTTTGGTAGAATTACCTGCTTTCGTAACCGTCACAAAAAAGAGATACTATAGAATACACTCTACTCACATTGTTTTAATTCGGCGCTTCGGCGCAAATGTAGAACCAAATAGAGTAAGGTGCCATGAATGTATCTCAGATCTCCGACCGTGAGTTGGTCCAGCTGTACATCAGCGGAAGTGACAAAGCTTTCGAAACTTTGTTGAAGCGTCACAAGAATCAGATCTACACCAAGATCATCACCTTAGTGCGTGATCAGGAAGTAGCTGATGACATCTTCCAAGATACCTTTATTAAGGTTATCGATACCCTCAAGGCAGGGAAGTACAACGAAGAAGGGAAGTTTTTGCCTTGGGTGCTCCGCATCGCTCACAACCTCACTATCGATCACTTCAGAAAAGGAAAGAAAATGCCCTTGGTACGCGGCGATGAAGACAACGACGTTTTCGCTACCATCGCATGCGACGATTTGCACGTGGAAGACAAGATCGTGCGCGATCAAACCCTAGCCGATGTGCGCTCTCTCATTCAATTCTTGCCTGAAGACCAACGCGCGGTAGTGATGATGCGTCACTACTACGGCATGAGCTTCAAAGAAATTGCTGATACCTGTGATATCTCAATCAACACGGCGCTCGGACGTATGCGTTATGCGCTCATTAACATGCGCAAGGTGATTGATGCGAAAGGCATTGTGCTCGCCGCAAAGTAAAAAGGTTGCACGGGTATGCGGTGATTTTTTGGCGCTGCACAATATCCGAGGGTAAACTGCGTTTTAATACCGTATTAACGCAATGCCTATGCAAAATTTTACACACGATGAGCTGAATGCTCTTTTTAATGAAAATGCAAACTTGTTCAGCACCACTAAGGCGCGAACAGCGAGCTTTCAACCTTCAAACGCTGTGCTGAACCGCATACTTGGATACAATAAAGCGGTTCTCGTTCAGAAATCGAAGCAGGTGAAAACAATCAAAGTGGTGATGAACTAAAAAAACATCAAAAAAAGGAATCCCGGAAACGGGATTTTTTTTTCATTCATTTTTCTGCAGGTTTTCGGCCTAAACGGCCGGATGGATGAGTTCTTTTATCCGAAGGCCTGCTGCATAACGCCGCAGCAAGGCACTGCTTAACTCACTGTGGGGTAGGGGCTCAAGGTAGTGTTCTAAATCGTCAATTGATTGGATGCCGACATCGTTAGGTACGAAGGCGTAACCCAAGAGTCGGTCGCCCTGCGTAGCCACAACCGACGTTTCACAATAGTTTCGCCCGTCGCCCACGAAGAGGATTACCTTCGCCTCAGGCTGGTCAATTTCAGCCAAAGCCTCAAGCAATGCAGCGTTGCTCTCGTCGGCAGGTGGCAATGGTGTGGAGCCCAAATCAATGCCGCACAATGCCAAGGGAATGTGATGTGTTCGGGCCCAAGTCAACAACCAATCGCGACCTTCAGCAAGTGAATTGAACGTTTTGATCGCAAGTTCTAATCCTTTGTGCTCAGTGAGTGTTAAACGAATGTAGTTGTTGCGGTCGCTGTATTGCGTTAAAGCAAAGGTTTTAATTTTGTGCTTTTGCGCGCGGTTGTATTTCGGACGGTGTGTTCTGATTTCGCGATCTTCAAGCAGTGCTGCCAGCAATTCAGTGCCGGTTTCGCAAACGTCGATGTTTGCGATGTCTTTCAAAAAAGCTTGGCGCCTTTCTGAAGCCATTTTGCCGTTGAAATGCTGCCGAATACGCTTCTTCACATTCATGCTCATGCCGATGTAGAGCGCTTGTCCGCTGACATCGCGTAAATAGTAAACGCCAGGCCGTTCAGGTAGCATATCGAATTGTTCGCGCGGCAACGCAGGCGGCAGCCATTGTTCTGGTGCCGAACGTCCGAGCATGCCGCCAATTAACCCCTGTTCATCAGTGCGATGAAAGTGATGAAAGAGCTCAACGGTAGCCAAGGTATCACTCAGCGCGCGGTGGGCGTTGTTCAGGTCAATTTCAAAATGACGGCAAAGGTTGCCCAAACTGTAGGAGGGCAAGCCTGGAAATAGCTTGCGGGCAATGCGTACCGTGCACAACTTGCGGGCATGGAGGCTATATCCGCTGTGTTCAAACGCAGCACGCAAAAAGGAATAATCGAAGCCGACGTTGTGCGCCACAAACACAGCATCTTCATAGAAACTGATGAGTTCAGCAGCGATGTCGCCAAATTCAGGTGCATCAGCCACCATTTCATTGCTAATGCCCGTGAGGCTTTGAATGTAAAACGGGATCGGTTGGTTGGGATTTACCAAGCTGTGAAAGCGGTCGATTTCACGCTGTCCATCTGAAATTACAACTGCAACTTCCGTGATATTGCCCGCACGCGCATTGCCGCCCGTGGTTTCAATGTCGGTTATCGCGAACAACTCACTCATGGGCGGTTTGTGTCACCACAAGGGTTCGTACTACGCTTTGGTCGCCTGCACATAACGCGTACGAGCCAGCTTGGGTGAAGGTGTGTGTCAGCGGCATTTCATGTAGCGGCACCACCATGGTGCAAATTTGCTCGGTATTAGGCACGCGGTAAAAAGCACGAACCGCTAATTGCATGCCTGTGGTCTGCGGTTCAAGGCGCACAGGTTCTGCGCAGCCATTCGTTCCGCCTTCAAATGCGACTGTAAAGGTCACCGCCTGATTGACCTGCACCGTGTCAGGTATGTTGAATTCAACCACACGTCCTTCAAGCGTGGTATGGGTTTCAGCGCTGCTTGTTTCAGTGTTTTCGTTGTTGCTGCAACTTTGTGCTTGGGTAAGTGTGCTGAGCAGTGCCATGGCGAGTAGGGAGCGAATCATAGGTTGCGGGTATTGCCGAGGGGATTGTACTTTTACAAAAATAGCATTCAGCATGGTACCTGCTTCGATTATTTCAACCAAGGGTATAAAAAGGCATCTTGTCGCCATCCTTGCAGGGGTGATTTTGGTTTTCGCCTTCGGCGGATGCACCCCAACATCCCAGGAGGTGCCAACCTCAGGAGATGCGCCGAAGGAGGAGCAGGCCATCCCGCCGTTAGGCGGAAACCCTGAACAGCCCGCCACTGAAACAT
>CAMCHP010000047.1 GCA_945874695.1 Chryseobacterium gleum | reverse complement strand
CTCGGTCTTTGTGGTCCTTGATATAGCCAAGCATGTTCTTCAAGGCATCGATGCGGGTTAATCCATCGCAACTGTGGAAAAGAAAGCTTTGGTTATGCCTTGGATTAACAGTAATCAAATGCAAGTTGACGAGATTGTCGTGCTCTTCAAAATTGAAAATGAGGCTGTTTTGGCCGAGTCCAATGTACTCGCCGATCTCTGCCTGAAGCTGTGCAATTTCAATGTTTTTATCTACAACCATGCTCTGATTATGTTGTTCATGCAAAAATACGAAATCAACGACACTTAGTCGTTCAGATCAACGTCCTTCAATTTTACAGTGAGCTTAACCGGCTGGTGATCGCTGAATGCGAAATCCAAATCAATACCTTCAATCAGAACAGTTTCTAGATTTGGTGACACAACAAAATGATCAATAACTGATTTATAACTACTTGAATTGTAGGGTGTAGATAGCTTTCGGTTCGTGTAAACATTGATGTCGGCTTCCCAACGCCAACCTTGTGGAAGTTGGTCATCACGAAGGATATGTTCGTTGTATGATAGGTTGGTATCAAGAGGGGTATAGCCTGGCGGACATTGATTCCAATCACCTCCAATAACTATGTAGTTGCCTTTTTGATATTCCGCTTCGGCAAATGACATAATCCGCTCGATTTCGCGGCTAACCATCGTCCCGCTTGTATCGTATGCTGAACAATGGGTATTTATGCACACCAAGTCACGTCCGTTAGAGAGGGGAGTGCGGTGTGTCAAGAAACAGCGATCCAAAAAAAAGATACGGGTGGGCCAGCTAAACTGAGTGTCAAAAGCATGCCGTTCAAAGCCATCCGCCGGTAGGCGAGAAAAAGTACTCAGACCTGAGATAACCTTGCCCATTGGATTAAATAGGGGCATGGGAACAAATTGAACCCGATAATTGGAGGCAAAAGCATACAGATAATCAGGCATTTCAGCCAAAAAATGCGCAGGCTGATTCACATAATAACTTCTTCGAGCTGAACTATCTACTTCTTGAAGAAAAAAAACATCAACGTCTGTTTCCGACGACAAAAACTGTGTGATTCCATCGCGATAAGCTGTTACGTCGGCATCTGAAGCAATGACCTGTTTTCCGCCGTCATAAAAGAAATCAGCGCGTGCGCCTTGCCCAGTGTAGCCAATGTTCCACGTTACGAACGTGAATAGGCTATCGGCACTGCCAGCAGCTTCGCCCACCGGGGTGATTGCCATAAGATCAGGCGGATTGTAATCTGTAACGGTGCCATACACAAGCACGCCTGCAACATAGATTCCTGCGCACAAAGCAAGGATTGCAAGTATTTTGAGGATTCGTTTCATCACGTAGTTTCGATAAAAGCTCGTAAATCTGCCATTACGGCATCGCGGCATAAATCGTTGAGGAGTTCGTGTCTTCCTCCTTCATACAATTGTGTGTTGAGATTCGGAACGTGCTGTTTAATCTTTGATACATTTCGTCTAAAACCTGCGCCGCGGCCAACAACCGGGTCATCACTTCCTCCAATATAGAATACGGGGAGCTTATTTGGGAGTCGATTTAAGTGCGTGTGCGCATCATCGGTTAAACGAGCCAAGGCTCCGAAAAAGCCAACAGTAAAGACTTCGCCGCATGCAGGGTCAGCGATGTATGCGTCGACTTCTGCTGAGTTTCGTGAAAGCCAGTCGAAATCAGTTCTACGATCCTTTATGCCTCGACTGAATTTGCCAAAGGTGAGTTTATCCATGAATGTACTTGGTTTGTCTGCGCCCGTAAGTATTGAAAATACTGAGCTTACAACCTTTCCTGCATGCACGAGAATTCCTGGGTGTTCAGGAAATGCTGACAAAATCAACTTGTCGATGCGCATCACTTGGCGCTCAGCCAAAACCATGGCTAACATTGACCCCATGCTATGTCCGAACACAACAATTGGAAGATCGGGATATTGGTTATCGAGCGTTTTGCCCAGCGCCTCAAGGTCTTCGATAACCCGGAGGTAGCCGCCGTCACCAAATGATCCGCGTAAGCCGTTCAATGCACTCGTGGCGCCGTGCCCACGGAGGTCGGGTGCGACTGTTGAATAACCAATTTCAGCTAGTGAATCGGCAAATCGGGCATACCGTGCACCATGTTCGGCCATGCCATGCACAATGAAGACTACTCCGCGCAGAGAAGGCCCATCATGGCGGTGCACGACAAGCTGAAATCCATCACCAACATTAAAATGTTCTGCTCTCATACCAATTGCAATGCATCAAATATACCACTCCGGTGGCATCAATTTACTTCAATCCGATGCCAAACCGCTAAATTGCCCCCATAAATGAGCAGTAAGTGAACCCGGCTAAATACGCAAAACACACACAATGCTTGGTGTGTCACAGTGAGCAAATCAAACCAATGCGCGGTTACGAACAACATTTCCTTGCGCGTTGTCTGAAATGCGGATTCACTTTTGTCGAGCGTATTCCTGAAGACCTTGAGTTGACTTCGTTCTACAGCAGTTATGCTTATTCAAGCGATCCATGGATTTCACCGATCACAATTCAACGGTACCATGAACTGCTCGACAGCTTTGAACCCTTTCGAAAATCCAATCGCATCATGGACGTAGGTTGCGGTGCGGGGCATTTTTTGGCTATCGCGCTAACGCGCGGATGGGAGGTCTTCGGTAGCGAATTTTCTCCAGCAGCACTCGCGTTGTGTCGGGCAAAGGGCATCCAGATGGTGGAAGGGAGTATTGCGAATCCGTCGCTGCAACCGGATGGATTCGAAACACTTGAGGCATCTTTCGATGTCATAACATCCTTTGAAGTCATTGAGCACATCAATAACCCACACGATGATTTGGCTGCCATTGCGAAATTGCTTCGCCCAGGCGGTCTGCACTATTGCACCACACCGAATTTCAACGCTTTAGGTCGGCGTTGGTTGAAAGCAGATTACAACGTGATTGGCTATCCCGAACATTTGAGCTACTACACCGTTCGAACGCTGCATAACGTTTTTACCCAACACCATTTCATGCGGCAAGCACTGATTACCGAAGGAATCAGCATAACGCGCATCAAAAAGAGCCAAAATGCAGGCAGCACGCTTAAAATAGGAGCCGCCAATGCCCCAGATGAGAAACTCCGTGAGCGAACCGAATCCCAACCATTTTGGAAATTTGTGAAACAAACCGTGAACTTGATTTTTCGTGTTACCCGAACCGGTGCAACCTTAAAAGCACGGTATATCAAACCCCTTTGAACGCTGAGATTCCTGAAGTGTTCAACACATCACTTGTTCACAATTTAACCGTAGGCCCCATTGAACTTTAGTTGAGGTTAACTTCCTTTGTTCCTGAATAATCTCTGTAAATTGAAGGGCATGGAAACCAATAAGTCTCTCCTCAAAGGTTTTGAATTAACCCCGATTGAAGATTTGATGCGCCATGGCGTATACAGCAACGGAACCGAAGTCTTCAGCGTTCATCGCGCCGATACATACATGATTATTTATGCAGACAAGGGCGCCGGTAAACATACCGTCGATTTGCTCGAGTACCCCATGCATCCGGGGGCCTTTTTGTTTGTCGGACCTCGCCAGATTATGCAGTTTGACCGCTCAAAGAGTTATGGGGGGTATATTTTGCAATTCACGGCAAGCTTCTTGAATCCCGACAACCGATCTGAAGAAACGCGCGCGCTGAATCGATTGTTTGACAACACCGCACATACAGCAGGACTCGATGCGCGTCGTCACCGCGAAATAATTACCTATTTTGAGTTCATCCAACGTGAAATTCAACATGCTCCCGATGTTTTTCGCGGTGGAATTGTACGCGCGACGCTTGAATTGCTCCTCTTACATGCTGCGCGTTTGACGGCAGGCAAAAACGCTGACAATAACGCATCAGACAGTGGATACCAGCACTACCGTACATTCAGAAATCTCCTCAGTAAGCGCATCGATGCGAGCCGCAACGCTCTCGATTTCGCGGAAGAAATGGGCATTTCGTACAAATACCTGAACGATCTGTGCAAGCTCCATGCCAACTGTACAGCGAAAGACTTGATCGACAAAGAACGCATTGCCGAAGCACAACGGCTACTCGTTCGAGAATTGCTTTCAGTGCGCGAAACAGCTGAACGCCTCGGATTTAACGACGTGTCGAATTTTCGAAAGTACTTCCGCAAGTTCACAGGAGCCACGCCGATGACATTTCGAAACGAGCACGTTTAAGCAAAATTTACATTCGTACCTTTGCGCGCTGGGCTGAAAGTGCCATTCGAATGAAGCAGTTGATCGAGATGCTCCAGTTCCACCTCAATGGAGCTATTACCTTTGAAAAAATTGGCGAAGTCGTAGCTAAAATCGCTCAACAACAGTTCGATTACAGCGATTTTTTGCCTGAGATTGTGCATCCCAAAAAGTACGCGCGAAGAACATTAACGCTCGATCCTCTAGAGGTTTCTCTGCTTCATTGGCCGCCAGGGGCTGCAAGTGCAGTACATCACCACGAAGGCTTTTTCGGTTATGTCCTCTGCTTGGAGGGAACAATCGAAAACACAACATTCCGATTTCAAGGTGGTACCTTGTATGAAGATTTTTCTTTGCGCGCCCTGCCGGGCGGATGGGTGCGTGAACCCGATGGTGTTATTCACCGAATTTCAAATCCATCTTCTGTTGATAGCTTGGTGACCTTGCATTTTTACTATCCTCCAATTCAGTCATTAGACGGGATTCTTCTCTTTGATTTGGAACAAAAAAGGATAGGGCGACTGAATGCCGAAGCAAAATCGGCATCTTTTGAAGAGCCTTTGTCTGCCTTTCAGACAATAACCCACGATGCATTTGATTATAAGCCATTAGGGGATTCCCAGAACACGCACCAATTATTCCCAATTGTGCCGAAGCCCAATGCAGAAACCATAAGCAGTATGGTCGACGCATATTACCAAGATCAAGCGGTTTCTTACGATGCGTTCGATCAGAACATGGATTTCCGTAGGAAGTACAATGAAGCGATTAATATAATTATTGCCGAGCACATCAAAGGAATGGATGAAGTGCATCGCGTTGTTGACTTGGCTTGCGGCACTGGACGTAGAGCCCTCGATATACGCGAACGCACCCAGCTTAACTATGCGTTGTGCGGTATCGATTTAAGCGCTGAGATGATTGAAGTTGCCCAAGCACGTGGTCTCGAAGCGCGACGCGGCAACTGGGCCGATGTTGATATTCCTGCAGCCTATGCGAGTGCAGTTACCTTTTTATACGCATGTGGTCATATTCCCACAGCAACAGTGCGTAGAAAATCGTTGGCGAAGATTCACCGAACATTGAGACCTGGAGGCTTGCTCTTTTTTGATGTATTCAATGTGCATGATCCAAACGAGTGGGGGCCGCAGGCCGTTGAGGCCTACGAACGTGAACAACTGGCCGATTTCGGGTATGAGATAGGTGATATTTTCTACCGAAAGCGGGGCAGGGAAGAGGTGGCCTTTTTGCACTATTTTACCGAAGAACAGTTGCGCGTGGTTCTTGAAGAAACTGGTTTTGAAATTGTTCAGCTGCTACATGTTGGTTACCGCCAACATTCAGGGCAAATTTTGGAGAACAAAGCAGGCTGCATCCTTGCCATTGCCCGAAAGATTCAGTGACATCTATCAGTGTTTTATTGCACGAAAGCGCGTAGCTTCGTGACACCATCCGGCCGTTTAGGCCGATAAAAAGAAAAGTAAAATGGATGATTTATATAAAGTTCGAAAAGACTACTCGATGCACGTGATGCTCGAGTCAAACGTGCATGATAACCCTGTTGATCAATTTGCGCATTGGCTAAAAGAGGCGCAAGCCAAAGACCCGGAAGATTATAACGCGATGACGCTTTCGACCATTGACGAGAACGGTTTTCCGAACCAACGCATCGTGCTTTTGCGCGAATTTAGTCAGCGGGGCGTTGTATTTTACACCAATTATGCGAGCGTGAAAGGCAAAGAAATTGATGCCGATCCGAAAGTTGGCTTGAATTTTTTCTGGAAAGAGTTAGAGCGGCAAGTGCGAATGAAAGGAGAGGCGCGCAAGTTGCCAGCATCGGTTTCTGACGCTTATTTCGCGAGCCGTCCGCGTGAAAATCAAATCAGTGCTTGGGCGAGCGAGCAGAGCGTGGTCATTCATTCACGTGAGGCATTGGAGAAGCGCTTGGCTGAAATTGAAGCCCGTTTTGACGGCGTTGAAGTTCCTCGTCCGCCGCACTGGGGTGGATATCAAGTATTTCCGTTGAGTTTTGAGTTTTGGCAAGGAAGGCCAGGCCGTTTGCACGATCGAATTCTTTACCGCTGCGATGCAGATGGGGAGTGGTTTTTAGAACGTCTTGCACCTTGATCACTCGAAGTGACGTTGTAAACGAGAATCTTGGCTATCTTGCCCCCTCGAAGCAGATTTAAGAAACCTAAGCAAGGAATATGAAGCGTAAGATCGTAGCAGGTAACTGGAAATCAAATACATCATTTACCGAAGCGAAAGAGCTGGTTGAGAAATTGTACCGTGAATTGAGCCATCAACCGGTCGGTTGCCGCGTGGTTATTGCACCACCCGGACCGTATTTGTCAGGGTTGAAGCCCATGATGAATGGACGCATTGCCTTGGCTGCTCAAAACTCAAGCGCATATGATTCAGGCGCTTACACTGGAGAATCTACGCCATCGATGCTCTCAAGCGTAGGCGTGAATTATGTTATTTCAGGGCACTCAGAACGCCGGCAATATTTTGGCGAAACAGATCAAGTGGTTGCCAAAAAAGTGGCGAACATCTTGGAAGCTGGCTTGTACGTGATTTTATGTGTGGGCGAATTACTCGAAGAACGCGATGCCAATCGGCAGTTTGAGGTGGTAAAATCACAACTTCAGATTGCTTTGTTCTCACAGGTGAGTGGGGAAGAGGTCGCCAATGTAGTGATTGCTTACGAGCCAGTTTGGGCAATTGGCACTGGAAGAACGGCGACGCCTGAGCAAGCAGGCGAGATGCATAAATTTATTCGCACGCTGCTGCGTGAAACTTACGGTGCCGTTGCTGATGATGTGCCTATTTTGTACGGTGGCAGTGTAAAAGGTAGCAATGCCGCTGAGTTATTTGCTGTTGAAGATGTCGACGGCGCGCTCGTAGGCGGAGCTTCATTGAAGGCCGATGAGTTTTTACAGATTATCGAGGCCAACAACAAATGAATTACATCGAATTTCGTTTTACCATCTCGCCATTGCTTCCGGCAAGGGAAGTACTCATTGCAGAATTAGCGGAGCTTGATTTTGAAAGTTTTGTTGAAGAAGATTTTGGATTATTGGCCTATGTGTTAACACCCGGGCCGTCATCAGAAGCTTTAACTAAACTCATGGCATTCACTATGGATGGCGTTGAAATTGAGGTTTCGAAAACTGAAGTCCCCAAGGAGAATTGGAACGCGAAATGGGAAGCTGACTTTCAACCGATATGCGTCGACGATGTGGTTGTGGTGAAAGCCCCGTTTCACGGTGAGGTTCAACCTGCGAAGCATACCTTGATTATTCAGCCCAAAATGAGTTTTGGCACTGGGCACCATGACACCACTTGGTTGATTTTGCAGCACATGAACACTCTTGATTTTCAAGGGAAACTTGTGCTCGACATGGGAAGTGGAACGGGCATTTTAGCCATCATGGCCGAAAAACTGGGTGCCAAGGCCATTGATGCCATTGATATTGATGACTGGGCTGAAGAAAACGCACGAGAAAATGCTGAATTGAATCATTGCAGCGCAATTGCAACTTATACGGGTGATGCACGCTTACTGGAAACGCAGTGCTACGACACAATTTTGGCCAATATCAATCGCAACGTACTTATGGCCGATCTGCCAGCTTATGCTCAGGTTTTGAAGCCTGGCGGCGACATTATTTTAAGCGGATTTTTTGCAAGTGATGCTCCCGTTTTGTCAGCACGACTTGAGGAATTAGGTTTTACCCCAAAAGCAAAACACCAGCGCAATCACTGGTGTATGCTTCGGGCGGAAAAAAACTAGATTGCCGAAAATACTGCGATCAATTCGATTGCAAAGTTGATGGTTTATCTTGAGCCGAAGCCGGGGTTTGGCTTGTAACTGGCGTTTGGGTTGTTCCAGCATTCTGGCTGGTCACAGGGGTTTGAACCTCACCTTGCTGCTGTGTCTCAGAGCTGGTTGCAGAAGGTTGAGCCTGTTGCTCCGAAGAAACGTCTTGATTTGACTCTTCGTTCTCTATATTAGCAGTAGACTGAATACAGCGACAAGAAGAAATACCTCTTTTGTCGTAGGCTTGAAGGTAAGTGATGCGCTTGTTGTAATCTAAACGAATAGCAAAAGCTTTGCCGTCTTCACTTTCCGTAGATGTCCAATAATAAGCATACTCACCAGTGCCCTTAGCAACGGGTACCGAGTCACCAGGCAATTGAACGTACATACCTCGAGGCTGAAGACCAAATTTTATTGTTTCAGTTAAACCAACGAATGCCTCAGCAGTGTTGTCACTGGCTTCATCTACGCCATCAGGATACTGATCCATAAGAAGCTTCCAATCTGATCGTGTTGGCAGGCGCCAACCTTCCGGACAAACTTGCTGAGCTGCAGCCCATGTGAACATTGTGAAATTGCCTGAGTCATCAGTGCTATTTACCTGGGCGTTATCAGGGAGGATCATATCTGCTGATAACCAATTGCGCCCGCGTTCGTCTTTGTAAACGGGGTATTCAATTCCAGTTCGTGAATCTTTGAAGCTGGTAATGTTCAACGCATCATCTGACGCTTTCTCACCGTTTGACCCACATGCTGTGAGTAACGCTAAAACACTCGCAAAGAGAATAATCTTCTTCATGGAAATCTATCGTTGTTTGTTGTATTAAGGAGGTGGCGAATTTATAGAATTCTTTCGAACCTTCTTGATTGTTCAGAATATGATTTTGTAAAGAATTCGAGGCTCTTAAGATCTAAGCATTTAGCCGATAATTAATATTATGTAAAGTAATATTTCAGAAAGAAATCCCGGGGATTCCCCGGGATCTCCTCTTGTCTAAAGCTTATTCTTATTCACCATCGATGATCGTCGTCATGTTCTTCAACTTCTCATCCTCTCCTGTACGTGCGTAGATATCACGCAATGAACGCGCCGTGCTCACGTCGGCAGGATTCACTTCCAATGCTCGCTCGAAAATTGGTTTCGCTTGCTCGAAAAACCCTTTGGCCTCGTCCATTAAGTCATTGTATAACTTCTGTTGTTTTGGCGGTACTTCGTTAGCTTGGTTCACCTTTTCAGCGCCCTTATTAAAGTACATAGCTCCCAAGTTGTACAATGCATCGTAGTACTTTGGATTAATATCTAAAGCCTGTTCGTAGGCCACGCGTGCTTCTTCTTGACGTCCGAGGTTATCAAGCACTGATCCTTTACTGAAAAGAAGGATCTCGTTCTTCGGATCTGTTTCAATTGCAGCGTCTAAGTTTGTCAATGCGGCTTCCAATTTACCTTGACGCAGGTAAATGTTCAATTCTTCAAGAATCAAACCTTTGTTTCGCGGGTGCTTCTCACGCGCAGACTGAGCAAGCGCAAGTGCTTCATCGGTGCGTTCTGCATTGCTGAGCAAGTTCACCATAATGACGTAAATATCAGGTACCATGTACCCCTCATTTGCGCTGAGTGTGTAATATTCAATGGCCTTGTCAATATTGCCTGATTTCTCATAGCTCAAGCCAGCATTGTAAAGTGCCATGGTGAAAGTTGAATCGAATGCAGATGTTGTAACTGCGTTGCTCATCGCAAAGTAACGCGCAGCATACTCGTAATTTTGCGCATTATAGTTATCAATACCCAACTGCAAGGCTTTGTTCATGGTTAAAACTAAACCACGCTTAATTTCCATTTCGTAAGTACCACGTGGATCGAGCTCTTTCGCTTTGGTCCAAGACTCAAACGATTTGTCGAGCGCATCAGGGTACGATTGAAACAATGCGGAATCATTTGCGATGTTTAGATAAATCTCACCGCGGTAACGCCAGTATTTCTCTTTCGAGTTGGCCTTCGGATTGTCTTTCGCCCGTTCGATGTACTCGGCGGCCTTCCCGTAATCGCCTTCTTTGTTTGAGTTGAATGCTGAAACCACATCAGGCTGCGCAATGATCGCAGCTGGAATGGCGAGTGTCAACATCAGAGTGAAAAGCTTTTTCATGCTGTATTCCTTGTGAATTTCGGTAAAATTATAAATTCTTACTGGCTTTCATGCAAATGTCTTGCCAAACTCAAGCCATAAATTGCATTTGAAAGAAAAGGCTGCTTTCGTAAGCAGCCTTTCTACGCGTTCAAACCAATATGAATGTGGTGAGTTTCGCTTACTCTTCTCCCCCGTCGATGTCGTTGTTTGTAGTATCAGCAGCACCGTCAGCACCGTCGGCACCGCCTTCGTAGCCATCTTCGAATTCATCGAGATTCTCCTCGTCTTCAGGCATAACCCGCGTGACAGAGGCGATTTCATCGTTGTTTCTCAGGTTAATTAAGCGAACACCCTGCGTTGCTCGCCCTTGTTGGCGGAGATCAGCTGCAGCCATCCGTAACATGATGCCCGACTTGTTGACAATCATCAAATCATGCTCGTCAGTTACGTTCATAATGGCAATTAAGTCACCCGTTTTGTCGGTAACCTTAAGCGTCATCACACCTTTACCACCGCGATTGGTGATTCGGTAATCAGCCACTGGGGAACGTTTGCCGTATCCTTTCTCTGACACAACCAAGATGTCTGATTCTTGATCGCTGATGCAAACCATGCCAATCACTTCATCTTTCGGTGTAGCAAGAGTTACCCCCTTCACACCTTGGGCTGTGCGTCCGACAGCACGAACCGTTTTCTCGTTGAAGCGAATCGCTTTTCCGCTGCGGAGCGCCATGATGATCTCATTGTTTCCATCTGTTAAACGTGCAGCGAGCAATTGATCGCCTTCGCGAATCGTGATTGCGTTAATGCCGTTTGAGCGTGGACGAGAGTAGGCTTCAAGCGTAGTTTTCTTGATCAATCCCTCTTTCGTACAAAGAATCACGTTAGTACTGTTCACGTAATCTTCATCTTTCAGATCGTTTACGGGAATGTAGGCGCGAACGGCGTCATCTTGTTCGATGTTGATCAAATTCTGGATCGCTCGACCTTTCGATGTTTTGCTTCCTTCGGGGATTTCGAAAATTCGCATCCAGAAACAACGGCCTTTTTCAGTGAAAATGAGCAACCAATTGTGGTTTGTTGCGCTGAAGATGTATTCTACGAAATCTTCATCGCGCGTTGCTGATCCTTTCGACCCAACACCGCCGCGGGTTTGCGTTCGGTATTCGATGGATCGAGTGCGCTTGATATAACCCGCATGACTGATGGTGATCACCACGGTTTCGTCGGGGATCATGTCTTCAATGCTCAGATCGGCGCTGCTGTATTCAATCAACGATCGACGCTCATCGCCAAATTTCTCCTTGATTTCGAGCAACTCATCTTTGATGATTTGCATACGAAGAACTTTATCAGCAAGAATAGCCTTTAAGCGCTCAATCAGGGCCATAAGTTCATCGTACTCCTCGCGCAATTTCTCGCGCTCGAGTCCGGTAAGCTTTTGTAAGCGCATGTCCAATATTGCGCGTGCCTGAAGGTCAGATAGTTCAAAGCGTTCCATTAAGCCATTGCGGGCTTCTTCAGGAGTTTTGCTTGCACGAATCAACGATATAACCTCATCAAGGTTATCGAGTGCAATAATCAAGCCCTGAAGAATGTGCGCGCGCTCTTCGGCTTTGCGCAATTCATATTGGGTACGACGAACAACCACTTCATGGCGGTGCTCAACGTATTCTTTAATCAGGTCTTTCAGGTTCAACATCTGCGGACGCCCGCCCACAAGTGCGATGTTATTAACTGAGAATGAGGTTTGTAACGCCGTGTACTTATACAATTTGTTCAAGACCACATTCGGAATGGCATCGCGTTTGATTTCATACACGATGCGCATACCATTGCGGTCAGACTCGTCACGGATTTCAGAAATACCTTCGATCTTTTTGTCATTGACTAAGTCTGCGGTTTTCTTAATCATATCGGCCTTGTTGACCTGATATGGGATTTCAGTAACGATGATGCTCTCTCGGCCTTTATTTTCTTCAATAGTGGCTTTGCCTCGAATCACAATTCGACCACGACCAGTTTCGAAAGCTTCACGCACACCTTCGAGCCCGAAGATCACACCACCGGTTGGGAAGTCGGGGGCCTTAACGTGCTTCATTAGCTCTTCGATGGTGATGTCGTGGTTATCAATGTAAGCTACTGTACCATCTACAACTTCAGTAAGGTTATGCGGTGGCATGTTGGTAGCCATACCCACTGCGATACCACTAGCTCCGTTAACAAGGAGGTTCGGGATTTTAGCAGGAAGAACGGTAGGTTCTTGAAGCGACTCGTCAAAGTTTGGCGCAAAGTCAACGGTCTCTTTATCGAGGTCGTTGAGCATTTCTTCGGCAACTTTTCTGAGCCTGGCCTCGGTGTATCGCATTGCTGCGGGATTGTCTCCGTCGATTGAACCGAAGTTACCCTGGCCATCGACCATTGGATACCGCAACGACCAAACTTGGGCCATACGAACCATGGTGTCATACACAGAGCTGTCACCGTGTGGGTGATACTTACCGAGTACTTCACCGACAATTCTTGCCGACTTTTTGTAAGGGCGGTTCGACAAGACCCCGAGGTCAAGCATACCATATAATACGCGGCGGTGAACGGGTTTTAATCCGTCACGTGCATCGGGTAAAGCACGCGCCACAATAACCGACATCGAGTAATCGATGTAGGCCGACTTCATTTCGTCTTCAATGTTGATCTTTACGATCTTTTCTCCTTCTGCCATATCGTCTTGCTCTGGTTTTTAGCACAGAAATTGATGAACAAGCGAAAGTACGCATTATCTATAGGTTAAGCCGGTTGACTTCAGTCTTGTTTTTCACAAAATCACACACCCACGTGTGAATAAAAAAGTCAAGCCCGAAGGACTACAGGAATTGGTCAGAATATATTTGACACTGGAAGATATTCCCCGTACTTTTATAAGTTATAGAATGGAAAACAGGAAGAACCCGGATTTTATGGATGCAAAATTCTCACCGCGTGTGCGAGACGTCATCACCTACAGCCGTGAAGAAGCGATTCGCTTGGGGCATAATTACATTGGTGTTGAGCACCTTTTATTAGGTATCATTCGCGAAGGTGAAGGCACTGCTGTACGGATGTTGGAAGGATTGAACGTTGATCTTGCGCGTTTGCGCAAAGTTGTTGAAGGTTCAATTAGTGCGGTTAGCACAAAAGCTGGCGGCCAGGGTAACATACCTTTGGTAAAGCAGGCTGAAAAGATTTTGAAGATCACCTACCTCGAAGCGAAGTTCTTTAAGAGCCCCGTGATCGGAACTGAACACCTCCTCCTCTCCATCTTAAAAGATGAAGACAATGTTGCAACGAAGTCGTTGCAGGCTTTCGACGTTACCTACGATGCCGCCAAAGATGAATTGGAGTCGATTTTGATGGAAAAACCAGAGCGTGAAACGCCTAAAGCTGAATTTCCTGGATCTCAGGATGACGACGAAGAGCGTCAATTTGGCAGCACTGGCGGTGCCAAAAAACCAGGCGACAGCAAGAGCAAAACACCAGTACTCGACAACTTCGGCCGTGATTTAACAAAGTTGGCAGAAGAAGGTAAACTTGATCCGATCGTTGGTCGTGAAAAAGAAATCGAGCGGGTTTCGCAAATCTTGTCACGCAGGAAGAAAAACAACCCCATTCTCATTGGTGAACCAGGTGTTGGAAAGTCAGCCATCGCTGAAGGTTTGGCGCTTCGCATCATTCAAAAGAAGGTCAGCCGTGTGCTATTCGGAAAGCGTATAGTCACCCTCGATATTGCTTCTTTGGTAGCCGGCACGAAGTACCGTGGTCAGTTTGAAGAGCGCATGAAGGCCGTGATGAACGAACTCGAGAAATCGAGCGATGTTATTTTGTTTATCGATGAAATCCATACCATCGTGGGCGCCGGCGGAGCGAGTGGTTCGCTTGATGCGTCTAACATGTTCAAGCCCGCACTCGCACGTGGCGAAATTCAATGCGTTGGGGCTACAACCCTTGATGAATATCGTCAACACATCGAAAAAGACGGCGCATTAGAACGTCGTTTTCAAAAGGTAATGGTTGAGCCTGCAAGTCTCGATGAAACGATTGTGATTTTGCACAACATCAAAGATAAGTATGAAGACCATCACAGTGTAACGTACACCGACGAAGCGATTGAAGCGTGTGCAAAATTGACGAGTCGATACATCACTGATCGCCACCTGCCTGACAAGGCAATTGATGCACTTGATGAAGTGGGGTCGCGTGTGCACTTGAACAACATCTCTGTTCCAAAAGAAATCATCGACATTGAAAAGTCGATCGAAGATGTGAAGGAAGAGAAAAATCAGGTTGTACGTTCACAGAAATATGAAGAAGCAGCTAAGCTTCGCGACAAAGAGCGTCAACTTCAAGAAAAACTTGAAGCAGCTAAACTGCGTTGGGAAGAAGAAACCAAGAATCACCGTGAAATTGTAACCATCGATCACGTTGAAGAAGTGGTTGCAATGATGACCGGAATTCCTGTGCAGCGCATCGCTGAAAAAGAAAGCGGTCGCTTGTCTCGTATGGAAGAAGAACTCGATGGCCGCGTAATTGGCCAAAGCGAGGCGGTTAAAAAGGTCGTTCGGGCCATCAAACGCAACCGAGCAGGGCTGAAAGACCCGAACAAACCCATTGGGTCGTTCATTTTCTTAGGCCCTACAGGTGTAGGTAAGACTCAATTGGCGAAAGAACTTGCGAAGTTCATGTTCGACTCTGACGACGCGTTAATTCGCATCGACATGAGTGAGTACATGGAGAAATTCGCTATTTCTCGACTCATTGGAGCGCCTCCAGGATATGTGGGCTATGAAGAAGGTGGACAGCTTACAGAGAAAGTTCGTCGTCGCCCCTACTCAATTATTCTTCTTGATGAAGTTGAGAAAGCGCACCCTGACGTATTTAACCTTTTGTTGCAAGCTTTGGATGATGGGCAAATGACCGATAGCTTAGGTCGTAAGATCGATTTTAGAAATACGATCATGATCATGACCTCTAACATTGGTGCGCGTCAGCTGCAAGACTTTGGTACGGGCGTCGGATTTGGCACTACCGCAAAAACATCGCGCGAAGAAGATGATCGCAAGAGTGTAGTTGAAGGTGCTTTAAAGAAGGCGTTTTCGCCAGAATTTTTGAACCGGATCGATGATATCATCATGTTCAAATCACTCAAGCGTGAACACATTCATACCATCATCGATTTGGAATTGGATCGTTTGTTTGATCGTGTGAAAAGCTTGGGCTACGGTATCACGTTAACGGAGAAAGCGAAAGATTTCATCGCCGAACGCGGTTTTGACGAGAAATTTGGCGCACGTCCGCTCAAACGCGCGATTCAAAAATACCTGGAAGATCCTTTGGCTGAGCAAATCATCAGTGCGAAACTCAAAGAAGGCGACACCATTGAAGCTGACTATGACGAAGCAACGGGTGAAATGACGGTCAACATCAAAAAAGGATCAGGCAAGAAGCCAAAGAAAACAGCGACTGAAGAGGGGCCTGCACCCGAAGGAGAATAAGACTCTGTTTGATAATGAAAAAGGGGCCGCAATGATGTGGCCCCTTTTTTGTCTTTCACAATTGGTGAACTATCAAACTTATTTGAGGTGGTCACCGCTTGCTGTGTTCGATTTCATCCATCCAAGCAGGGCGAATAAAACCGTGCGCGTTTCGATTGCGACCATCCGGCCGTTAGGCCGAAAAAACAACCTACACTTTTACAAAGCGAACGTGTTCGCCAGTAGAAAGTTGTAAAATGTAGCTGCCTGGCGCGAGGATGCTGATGTCAATCACATTTTGGCCAGGTACCAAGCGTGCGGTGCTTTGACTCACGCGTTGACCATATACAGACCAAATTTGCGCTTCGACGGCACGCCCGGTATAATTGATTTGAAGCATTTGGGATGCAGGATTCGGCGAAACGGTGAGTGATGGAGGTGTGACTTCAGCAACACCAACGAACAAAACGTCAAAGCTCGCTACCGTAGATTCGAGGGCGAGTTCACACAAACCTGTGAGTTCGACTTTCCAAAAGTACACGCCGTCGGGCAGTAAGAACGGAATTGAAACCTCCGTATTTGTTGTGGTGGTGTTGAACACTTCGTTTTGAAAGTCTGAATCAGTGGCTACAGTAACTTCGTATTCGAGGGCTTCGGCGTTGGCTGTCCAAACCAACGTCACTTCTGGATTCTCAACGGTATTCACGGGTGCAAGGGTTGTAACTGCAGGCGGATTGAGGTCTGCGCGTGTTAATGTGACTCCGAAAATCGACAACAGCTCGTCGTGTTGAAGTTGAATACCAAAGGTGTAATCACCGAAATCGAGGTCTTCAACACCAGTCAAGGTGTAGGAGATTATTCCGGGTAAGGCGAGGGTTTCGAAGGTCGCCTCCACTCCTACGGGTAGATTCGTAAAGAGCAGCTCGTATGACGCAGGTGCATAGCTTACGTAAACGTTGCCCGAGATCGTGTTCATTTGATTCTCGGCCAAAATGAAGGCATCAGCCGTTGCAATGCGCGGCCGCACAACAAAAAGTCCGCCGTACATATCGGTCAGTACTACCGTTCCACTCTCGAAATAGGGATAATTGCTCCATGAACCCTGAAAAGTTGGGTTATCGTCGGCTGGGATCACGTCAAAATAGCCGACTTCAATCATTGTACCTTCACTCAGCCGCGATGCATCGAGAATACGCAAACCCGAGCGGTAATTGCTTTCAAAGACCATGTTCCATTTCGTGTACAAGTTGTGATCAATGGCTGTATTGGTTCCCTCGTACACATCGATCAAAAATGGATTATCGAGGTCTTGTACATCGAAAATGTAGGTGTAGGTTACCGGTGCTCCGCCTTGCATTTCGTCAAGTTCATCACCAACGAGCAGGTATTTTTGGTCTTCAGTGAGCCAGCACTGGTGCGTGTAGGCACTTGTGGTATATCCTTCAAGGGCGATCAAATAAGTGTCAAGCTTGTCTGTCACGTTTACAATGGTTACCGTATTCTCATTTGAACAGAAGGCAATTTCTTGTCCGCAATAGTCGAGATCAGGCCCGTTGTAGAGAACGACTTGGGCGTCGTGGGTATAGCCATCTTCTTCAAAATCACCGGCAATAGCCGGGTTCAAAGGGTCATTGATGTCAACGATGTGCAAGCCCCCTGCAAACGTCTGTGTTCCTACGGCGTAGGCGTATCCAGAAGCCTCATTGATTACAATGTTGTGCGCGCGGCCAAAAAGATCGTAATGTGCATCTGCGTCGAATGTCACGGGTAAATCTGTTGCGCTGACCAGTCGATTGAGGTCAAAAACCTGCATACCATGCCCACCTGCTTCGGAAACGATGAACGCGTGGTCTGCGAATACTTTAACATCGCGCCATAAACTATTCGTAGTGTGCGTTGGTAAAGAACCGATATAGATCGGGTTGATGGGATCTGTTACATCAACGAATGCTGTACCGTTGTTTTTGCCAACGAGCGCAAATTCACGCCCTGTGGTGGTATGTGTCCACCCCCAGATATCATTCGTATTGGCTTGTGCTTCAAGCTCAGCCAGACTTAAAAAGCTCAGTAGGTCTACACGGTCGCACGGAAATCCGTTTGCAAATCCGTCGATGCATGGCGTTTGTGCACTTCCAAGTGTAACGAATGCAAGTGTAACAAGGGTGATAATGTACCGCATGAATTATTGTTTGATCAAAAGAGATGATTGATTGGTTGCTTTGAGTCGAACCGTGTAGATGCCAGCTGGCAATTCTGCGACATGAAGTTGGATACGATCTACTGCGATCGCCTCCGCTTGAATGGCGATGGTTTGGCCAAGCATGTTTGACAAAGTGATTCCACCACCTAGCGCAGAAGCTGGTGCCTGCACTGTAAATGCATTTTGGGTTGGATTGGGATATAGGCTCCATTCAACCGAAGCGTTTGATTCAGCAATGGAATTTACGCCATCGGTTGGGCGAACGAGAAAGAAATGTGAGAAGGTGCTAATGATCACATTGCCGCTTTCAAAGTAAGGGTAAGTGCTCCATGCACCGTCAAATCCAACATTGTCAGCGTCGGGGTTGGTGTCAAAAAATCCGGTTTCATACAGCACACCTTCATCAATTTGGTTTAGGCTTAGAATACGCAAACCACTTCGGTAGTTTGCTTCGTAGCACAAACTTCCTTTTACGTACAAATTGTGATCTGTAGAAGGTACTTCAGCCTCGTACATCCCGTGTAAGATTGGATTTTGTAAGTCAGATACATCGTAGATGTAGGTGCGTGTGTTACATCCGAAGTCGAGTTCATCGAGTTCATCGTTCACCAGAAAATAACGCTGGTCTTCGGTCAACCAACCTTGGTGAATGTAGCCAACTTCATCATGTGTTGCCGTAGCGAGCAATTCAGTGTTTAATTTATCGGTCACATCAGCGATTGTGATGGTGTTTTCATTGCATGCGAAGGCGATTTCCTGTCCGACGAAGTCTGTGTCTGGGCCATTATAAATCACCACCTGTGCGTCATGGGTGTAGCCGTCGGCGCCAAAATCGCCAGCAATGACTGGATTAAGTGGGTCGTTGATGTTTACTATGTGCAAACCTCCGTTGAAAGTGTTCGTTCCGACCGCATAAGCATAGCCTGTTTCCTCGTTGATGGCAATGTTGTGTGCATTGCTGAACATGAAATAATGGGCATCGGTTGTAAACTCCAATGGAGGATTCACGACATCTTCAAGTTGCATAAGGTTAAACACCTGAATACCATGTAGGCCTGCTTCTGCAACGATAAATGCATGGTCATTGAATACCTTCACATCGCGCCACAAACTATTGGTAGTTTGAGTAGGTAGGTTACCGAGGTAAACCGGTTCATTCGGATTGGTAATTTCAATGAACGCCGTGCCGTTTGATCGGCAGAAGATGGCATATTCGCGCCCCGTTGGCCCCGTCCATCCCCAACAATCGTTTCCATTTTCACCGCCGCCTAACTCAGCGATGGGAATAGCGGCAAATAGATCGACATTCAAACATGGATAGCCGTCTGCAAAGCCATTCACACATGGGGTTTGCGCTTGTGTTCCCAAGGAGAATCCCACGACGATCAAACAAATTGACAGTTGAGTTAATAATTTCATTGGAGAGCGAGAGATTACCAAGTTTCTGATTCTTTTTCTAGCTGATCGACGGTGTAAAATGAACCGTCATTTACTTCGCGGAGCGACTGTACGATGGCATCAAGGAACTCGCTTTTAATGACAGGCACGCTGTTCGGACGATAGCCGATGATTTTGGTCTTGCTATCTTCATCGTAAGCTATGCGCACTGTAAGTTCTTCAAATTGGCGGATGGCCTCGGGGTCATGCTCTTGCAAGATGAACTCGATCAAGCGCACCTTTCTCAGGTTTATATCTTCCATGGGTTTGCAGTATGGCCGTAAATCTACGCAATTTCAGTGCAACAATGCGTTCACCGTAAGCGCATATCGAGGCATCCTTGGAGTACTAACCGATTGAAAGAAGTGAAAGTCTCGAGGGTACTCAGGGATCGAAGTAAAATCTTTGCGACCCCGTTCATTGGATCAAGAAATGTTGAGCGCTTCGGCATGCTCAGAACAAATGGGTTATTCTTAAATAATATGCCCATCCACTTGGCATAGAAGTCTACAACAACGGGAGTTCACGTGAAAAAAACTCGGGTTTTTCAACAACTATATTCACTTATCAACAAAAACAGTCGTTTTTTCTTGCAATGCTTGTCAGTCGTGAGTTTTCGCGTATATATTTGCCCTGATTCATCGATTGTCTAACTAAATCAACAAAGCGAAAATGAACAAAGCTGAACTGATTGATGCAATGGCTGAGAAAGCAGGTCTTTCTAAAGCGGATGCAAAACGTGCGCTTGACGCATTCATTGACACCACTGCTGGTGCACTTAAGAAAAAAGATCGCGTATCTCTCGTAGGATTCGGATCTTTCTCTGTTTCTGAGCGTGCTGCACGCAAAGGCCGTAACCCACAAACCGGCAAAGAAATCACCATCAAGGCAAAGAACGTTGTTAAGTTCAAGCCAGGTGCAGAGCTTTCTGCGAAAGTTTAATTCTATCCGGAATTACGACGTAAAAAGTCTCCTTCGCGGGAGACTTTTTTTATTTAGCTATGAATCATAACGAAGCCTATAATTATTTGACACGCTACATGACCGATGAGCGTGATCAATTGTTCAAACGCATCATTGAAGAGCGTACACGCAAGATCACTGTTGTAATTGAAGACGTGTATCAACCGCACAATGCCAGCGCTGTTTTGCGCAGTTGTGATTGTTTTGGCGTTCAAGATGTTCATATTATTGAAAATCAAAACACCTGGGAAGTGAGTGAAGGCGTATCACTTGGGGCTTACAAATGGCTTGATGTGCACCGTTACAACACGGAAGAAAATAACACATTGACTTGTCTGAAACACTTGAAAAATCAGGGGTATCGGATAGTTGCAACCACCCCACATGAAGACGACTTCGTACCAGAAACGCTACCGCTCGATGGAAAAATAGCGTTAGTTTTTGGTTCTGAAGTAAGAGGTATTTCTGATTTGGTTCGCCAAGAGGCTGATGGCTATCTTCGGCTACCCATGTATGGCTTCACCGAAAGCTTCAATATCAGCGTGGCCGCCGCGTTATCGCTTTACGCATTGACCGAACGGATGCGCCAAGCCACCGTTGATTGGAAACTGAGTGAGCTTGAAAAGAATTTCATTTTACTTCAGTGGGCCAAGCGCAGCATTCGCGATGGAGAGGTAATTTTGCAACGCTACCTCGACGCGCATGAAACCCCTTGACATTTCGTACAAGAACCTCCTTCAAATCGCGATTCCACTATCGTTAGGAGCTTTCGTGCAGTTTTTGGTGGTTCTAACCGACAATCTTTTTCTCGCACGCGTCAGCGAAAATGCCTTGAATGGTGCCGGAAATGGCGGCATGCTCTACATTACCGCGGTTATGTTAGGTATCGGCCTATCGGCCGGATTGCAGGTAATTGTAGCGAGACGGAGCGGCGAAGGTTCATACGCTGCCATTGGCAGTTGGTTGGGCAGTGGCTTAAGGATAGCGTTCGGATTGTCAATTGTGCTTTTCGCCGTTTTCAAACTGCTTGATCGATTCCTTTTTGAGCATTTATTGCGTTCAGCATCGATCTTGGAAGTGATGCGCGAGTTTTTAGACATCCGAGTTTGGGGACTTTTCGTGTACCTCCCCGTGTTGATGTTTAATGCCTTTTACACAGGCACCGCCATGACGCGCATTTTGACCTTATCGATGGGAATTACCGCGGGCCTGAACATTCTCTTCGACTATACCTTAATCTTTGGGCACTTCGGATTCCCAGCCATGGAGCATCGTGGGGCGGCGTTAGCTACGCTGCTTGCTGAAGCGTTTGGAATGGTTTTCTTGGTCACGTATACCTTCATCAAATTCAGAGGCGCACCCTATTATTTGCCCCGGCAAATCTTTGTGAGGTCCCGCGGACAAGCAAATCGGTTGCTGGTGATTTCATATCCGTTGATGGTACAACAAGTGTTGGCACTTGCTACGTGGACTACTTTCTACTTCCTTGTTGAAAAAGTGGGCGGACTCGAACTCAAGGTGTCGCACATCGTTCGAAATACTTATTTGCTCGCCTTTGTAACCGTTATGGGCTTTGGCTATACAACGCGTACTGTTATTTCAACTTTGATTGCCGAGCATCGCCAAAGCGAATTGAACACCGCGATTCGCCGATTAATTCATTTGAATGTCGCGGGGGCGTTGATTTTATGTCACGGCCTTATCGCCTACCCCTCCGCGATTGCGTCGTTGTTTTTTGGATTAAACGACCCGGGTGTTGGTCCGCTCACAAAGTCGTTTCAAGTCGTTTTTTTTGCGGTCTTGATCTTCTCGGTGACATCCATCTTGTTGAATACCATTGAAGGCAGTGGACGGACGAAACAAGCCATGCGGATTGAAATATTGACCATCATAATTTACCTTGCGGCTGTGTATTATGTAACGCTGATCAATCCGCAAGAGATTCATGTGATTTGGATGACCGATTACTTGTATTTCAGTCTATTGGGCATCGTTTCATGGCTGTATTTACGCTACAGCAACTGGAAATTTACCGCTGTATGAGTTTACGGATTGTATTCATGGGGACTCCAGAGTTTGCAGTAGCCTCACTTGCGCAACTGCATCAAAGTCACCACCAAGTGGTCGCAGTAGTTACCGTGGCTGACAAGCCTGCGGGGCGAGGCCAGAAGCTTCAGGTATCTGCTGTCAAGAGCTACGCAGAGACACACCACTTACCGCTACTTCAGCCAGAAAAGTTGCGCGACGCCCACTTTTTAGCGCAGTTGAAAGCGCTCCAGGCCGATCTGTTTGTGGTGGTTGCATTTCGCATGTTGCCTGAAGTAGTTTGGGCCATGCCGAAGTATGGCACGATCAATTTGCATGGCTCGCTCTTGCCCCAGTACCGCGGCGCAGCGCCCATCCATTGGGCTGTAATTAATGGTGAAAAGCAAACCGGTTGCACCACATTTTTTATCAGTCATGACATTGATACTGGGGCGGTCATTGATCAAATTTCCTTTGAAATTGGTGTCGATGAAACGACAGGTGATGTACATGACCGAATGATGGTGATGGGGGCTGCCTTGCTGTTGCGCACGGTGAATCAGATCGAGGCGGGCGACATTTCACCGAAAGACCAAGCTGTACTTGCTCAAGATTTCCAGCTTAAACATGCGCCAAAACTCAACCGTGAACTGGCAAAAATTGATTGGAGGGCTGATGCAGCAATCGTTCATAACAAAATTCGCGGTCTTTCTCCGTTTCCTGTGGCGTGGACGATGCTCGGAAATGATGTTTTCAAGGTTTATCGGTCTCAACGCACCAACATCCAATCGAATCGGTCAGTAGGCCAATTGATTCAAGACAGGAAACAGCTCTATGTCGTTTGCGGCAATGGGGAGTTGTTGGAGATTCTGGAAATCCAACCCGCGGGTAAGAAAAGAATGCCAGCTGCTGCATTTCTGCAAGGTTACGATGTTTCAAACGCCCATTTCGAGTAGAAAACATTTGTTTCAAATCTTGCATATGCCACTCTTTTTCAAATATTTAACTGTCCATTTGTAAACCAAATTCGAATTCATTTGCCTGAAGGTTTCGAAGAAATTTTGAAGAATAGATGTTTGATAAATAACAAATGTAACGCATGGCGCATGCCTTTTTTGAATACATTTGTTTCATGGATTTCAGCGAACGAATAGCAGCCGTTATGCGGCATTACAATCTCCAAGCAAAAGACTTAGCCGACCTTTGTGGTGTGCAAAGAACAGCTATTACCCATATTCTTAATGGTCGAAATCGTCCGAGTGTTAGCTTTTTAGGCCAGTTGAGCGAAGCATATCCTGAGATCAATACGCGCTGGCTCCTTCACGGTCGCGGCAATATGTTTACAAATGTAACGAGTGTTGCAAGCATTGAAGAATTACCACCACATCCAAGCAAAATTTTCAACACTAAAGCTGAAAAAGGCAGCGAAAGCTTGGATCAACAAAGTGCAGCATCGCCTGAGAGAACGCTGTCACACGTTACAAATGTAACAGGTGATTTGTTTGACAATCAAGCGGGGAAAGGTCTGCGTGAACAGTTGCCCCTCCATCAAGGTCATAAGGCGGTGCGGGAAATCGTGATCTTTTACGAAGACGGCACATTCAGAAGCTATCGCCCTGACGCATCTTAAAGCTACTTCTCAAAGCCTTCGATCAAAAGGTTCAATACCTCAATGGCTGCTTTAGAAATGTTTGTGCCTGGGCCGTAAATCCCGACCACACCGGCGTCATAAAGAAAGTCATAATCTGGCTTCGGAATTACCCCGCCCACCACAACCAGGATGTCTCCCCTGCCCTTTGCTTTAAGGGCAGCCATAACTTGGGGTACAAGCGTTTTGTGACCTGCGGCCAAAGACGAAACGCCCAAAATGTGCACGTCACTCTCGATCGCTTGCATGGCGGCCTCTTCAGGTGTTTGAAACAACGGACCAATGTCAACATCGAATCCAATGTCTGCAAAGGATGTTGAAATCACCTTTGCCCCTCGGTCATGGCCATCCTGCCCCATTTTAGCAACCATAATTCTCGGACGGCGCCCGTCGAGGGTTGCAAATTGGTCTGCCAAATCCCTTGCCTTTTTGAAATCGTCTTCGCCCATAACTTCTGAAGAATATACACCTGAAATGCTTTGGGTTTGAGCCTTAAAACGACCGAAAACGGATTCCATCGCATCGGAGATCTCTCCCAAGGATGCACGTTCACGCGCGGCAACAATGGACAGCTCAAGCAAATTTCCGCTTTGATCGGCTGCCGCTTTGGCAATGACGTCAAGGGCTGCTTGCACTTTGGTTTGATCGCGATTTGCTCGTAAATGTTTCAAGCGCTCAACCTGTTGCACCCGGACGACCGAATTATCTACTTCGAGCAATTCCAGCTCACTATCTTCATCGGTTTGATAGCGGTTCACGCCCACAATGACATCTTTTCCGCTATCGATGCGAGCTTGCTTGCGTGCGGCGGCCTCTTCAATGCGTAGTTTAGGTAACCCCGTCTCGATTGCCGCCGCCATCCCCCCTAAAGCCTCTACCTCTTCGATTAACTTCCAGGCTTCATCAATTAACTTAGCTGTGCGTGCCTCAACAACTGAACTTCCAGCCCAAGGATCGATGGCGCGCACAATATCCGTCTCATGTTGTAGATAAAGCTGGGTATTTCGTGCAATGCGTGCTGAAAAGTCAGTCGGTAAGGCAATCGCCTCATCTAACGCATTCGTATGCAAAGATTGGGTGCCGCCCAAAACGGCTGCCATTGCTTCGATGCAGGTACGCGCAACGTTGTTGTAGGGGTCTTGTTCAGTTAAACTCCAGCCCGATGTTTGGCAATGGGTACGCAGAGCCATTGATTTGGCTTGCTTCGGTTCGAACGTTTGAATCATCTTCGCCCATAACACGCGTCCGGCGCGCATTTTGGCAATCTCCGTGAAATGATCCATGCCGATTCCCCAAAAGAATGAAAGCCGCGGGGCAAAATCATCAATACTCAAGCCTGCTTTCAATCCTGATCGCACATATTCCAATCCGTCAGCAAGCGTGTAAGCCAGTTCTATTTCAGGTGTAGCACCTGCTTCTTGCATGTGGTAGCCCGATATGCTGATGGAGTTGAACTTAGGCATTTTCTTCGACGTGTATTCGAAGATGTCAGCAATGATGCGCATGCTTGGCTTTGGCGGATAGATATAAGTGTTACGCACCATGAATTCTTTCAAGATGTCGTTTTGAATGGTACCCGACAAATGCTCAGGGGCCACACCTTGCTCTTCAGCGGCAACAATATAAAATGCCAAAATGGGAATCACCGCGCCATTCATTGTCATCGATACCGACATTTCACCCAGCGGTATGCCATCAAAAAGCACCTTCATATCGAGAATGCTGTCGATTGCAACGCCTGCTTTGCCTACATCTCCGACCACTCGCGGATGATCGCTGTCGTATCCGCGGTGTGTAGCCAAATCAAACGCCACACTCAAGCCCTTTTGTCCAGCTTTTAAATTGCGGCGATAAAATGCATTCGATGCTTCGGCAGTTGAAAACCCGGCGTACTGACGAATTGTCCAAGGCCGCGTGGTGTACATCGTCGCGTAAGGACCTCCAATAAATGGCGGTACGCCGCTTGCAAACTGCTCCAGCCCTTGCTGTGTCGACGCTTTGTGCTGCGCATTTACTTTCAGCTGCTCAACTTGTTTGGGCACTGACTTCCACGGAATATCACTGATTTTTTTCATGAATTCTTCACTTGGTCAAACAGAAAATAGGGCAAACGCACTGGCGTCAACCAATGATCTGTCATGGGATGTGGCTCAATACTGCTCGACTGGGGTGGAAAGAGATTTACCCCAATGATTGCATGTTCTTTTGTTTGCACACGGTGAATGAGCGCTTGGCGATGTGCGGAGACGTTGGCCTTCAGCCAGTTTAATCCAGCTGAAGTATTAATACCACCGCATGCTTCAACTTCGTTCAGGTAGAACATCACTTTTTCAATGAACTGAGTTGTCAAATGCTCAATGTATCGGCT
>CAMCHP010000046.1 GCA_945874695.1 Chryseobacterium gleum | reverse complement strand
GCGGTCAAGTTCAGCCGATAGGTCTGCGCCGGTGCACATCTCAACCAAGTGCCCCAAAAGCCCGAATCCGGTTACATCGGTCATGGCCGATACGCCGCTGATCTTGGCCAAATCGGCGCCAATGCGGTTTAAGGTTTGCATGCTCTTTACGGCCACTTCCAAGTGATCCATAGCTACCAACCCTTTTTTCTGGGCCGTTGTGATCATACCCACGCCCAGACCTTTTGTTAAATAAAGTACGTCGCCAGCACGCGCGGTGCTGTTGTACTTCAAATCGGCAATCGGAACGCGGCCGGTAACGGCCAAACCAAAAATCGGTTCGGGTGAATCAATCGAGTGACCACCTGCCAACGCAATGCCCGCTTCTTCACATGTGCTTTGTCCGCCCTGCAGTACCTCGCCCGCAATGGCCGGATCGAGTTTGTCGAGGGGCCAGCCCAAGATCGCGATCGCCAACAACGGCGTTCCACCCATGGCGTAAATGTCGCTGATGGCATTGGTTGCGGCGATTTTCCCGAAATCGGTCGGATCATCAACGATCGGCATGAAAAAATCAGTAGTGCTGATGATCGCTGTGCCGTCGCCCAAGTCGTACACGGCTGCATCATCTTTGGTGCTATTGCCAACAAGTAAATTGGCGTTGGGCGCTGCTGTACCCACCTTCGACAGAATAAGGTCAAGTACTGCTGGGGAGAGTTTGCAACCACAGCCCGCGCCGTGGCTATACGCCGTAAGTTTGATGTCACTTTTCATACATAATGCTCCTTAGTTGTGATCAGCGCAAAGGCGAGCTCGTCAAATTGCTTTTGGTCGCCGTTGAGGTGGTAAATGCGCTGGTTGAGTCGCTTTGACAAGTCGTGGGTGTAAGCCTTGTCGTAATAGTGCAGTGCCAGCGTTGCAGCCTCCGCAAAGTCTCGCCGTTCTAGTGCTTCCAGTGCGGCATTTGCATGCTGACCACCCAGCCGATCGGCAATGCGAACAAAGCCGTCTTTTAATTTTTCAAGGGGGTTTTCGCCGTATCCGGCGGATAGGTACCGGGCCCGTTCTTCGCGTGTTTTTTCAATCACAACCACAGGGGCTTCACGCAATTTACGAAACAGCACTTCGGGAATCCACACACTACCAATGGTGCGGCTTTCATCTTCAATCCAAATCACTTGATTCAAATCAAAGCTGTGCAGTTCGCGCCAAATTAGGTTATGGAAGTGCTCAGTGGTGGGCTGCCGGGCTTCGGTCAAATTACCGAAGGCCGAGCCTTTATGCTGGGCCAAGCCTTCCAAATCAATCACTTGTTGCCCCCTTGCAGCGAGTGCATGTAAAATTTCAGTCTTCCCTGTCCCTGTGGCACCGCCTACCACCACCATGCGGGCAATGGCAGCGATTGAGTCAGCCGTGTGTTTGCGAAACGCCTTATATCCACCCGATAGGGTGCAAACCTCTAAACCTGACATTTGCAGCAGCCAGGCCATTGAACCTGAACGCATGCCGCCGCGCCAACAGTACACAATGATGGTTTTACCTTGGGCCAATGCGGTTGCATCTTCTACGTAGTTCGCCAAGCGTTGCCCTACAATTCGCAAACCCAGGGTTACCGCACTCTGCCTGCCTTCGCGCTTGTACACTGTGCCAACGCGTGCACGCTCTTTGTCGTCAAACAACGGAAAAGAAATGGCTCCCGGGATGTGCCCTTTCGCGTACTCAGCGGGCGATCGTACGTCGAGCAAACAGGCGTCGATCATCGCAGTGTGCAGGTTGGCCGGCTCGAGTTTCATAGCGCAAAGGTGATGATTTGAATGCAATAACAAACGATCTTTGGTTTCGGCACGGCTGTGGTCTGATTTTTGACCTGCAGCCGAAAATCTAAGACGTTATGAAACATGTTTTTACTTTCTCTCTGGCAGTTGTCACTGCCCTTACCTTGTTCTCAGGGTGCAAGAAAACAGGGTGCAACGACCCTGATGCAACCAATTACAACGCCGATGCAGGAAAAGACGACGGCAGTTGCACCTACGAAGGCAGTGTGGTGTTTTGGTACAATGCTGCCACGGCTGATTTCATGGAAAGCTTGGGCGTAACAGAACTTAATTTTTATGTCGACAACGACCTAGTTGGCACACGTAGCATTGCTGACTTTTACACGGCACAACCCAATTGTGGCGATGCCGGCTCAGTAACGGTGGTCAAGTCGTTGGGCGATAAGAAAAGCCGAAATTTTCTCTTCTCCATTGAAGATCAAAACAATTTCTTACTCGATGAGGGTTTGCTCGGTATTCGCGACAATGATTGCACAGCTTACCGCCTCGAATAAGCTTTTACAGGTTTGAAATCAAGGGTGCTCCACGGGTCGCCATCTTTTATGCACACTTTCAATGGGTTTCCAATGTATTTTTGTGTCCTCAACAATTGTATGCTGTGATTCGCTTTGCATTCCTTTTTCTCAAACTGTTCTTGACCTTGTCTGCGCTCAGTGCGCAAGAACGCGCAACAACCGCTTCGGGTAAGCAGGTGGTTTTATATGCTGATGGCACTTGGAAGCCGCTATCAGCCGTACCCGCGGGTGCTCGGCTTGAACTCCCCGCGGTCGAAGCCGGTAATGAGGTCGTACATCACACCGGTTTTTCGCTGCTCTACAATGAAACCCACGAACAAGCGGCTTGGGTAGGCTATGTTTTGCGGGCCAGTCAGCTCGGTGATGGCGTTGAACGCAAAGACAATTTTCGGGTCGACCCGAAGATTGCAACCGGCTCAGCCACACCCAACGATTACCGCCGCTCAGGTTACGACCGTGGCCACCTCGCGCCAGCGGCCGACTTAGCATGGTCAGATGCAGCAATGGATGATTCGTTCTACATGAGCAACATGAGCCCACAAGTCCCCGGGCACAACCGCGGGGTTTGGAAACGCCTCGAAGAGCATGTGCGTGACTGGGCGCGCGCCAACGACTCGCTCTACGTAATTACAGGGCCAATTCTGAAGCCGGGCCTGCCAAACATTGGTTCAAACAACGTCTCTGTACCTGAAGCCTACTTCAAGGCCATCTTCCATTACCAAGGTGAAGCGAGCAAGTGCATCGCCTTTATTGTGCCCAATGAAGCATCCAGTGAGCACTTGCAACATTTTGCCGTAAACGTTGACAGCGTAGAGCAAATCACAGGTTTGGATTTGTTCTACGCTGTCGAAGATGAACTTGAAGAGCAGATTGAAGCTACGCTTTGTCTGCCTTGCTGGAGCTGGTAAGCCGATTAAATACGGTTGTCGGTTACGCTAACGCCGGGGAATTTTTTCGGATTGAAGCGGAAATTCTCCTCTGCGATTTCTTTGTTGGCCTGAAAGCTCACGATGCTATAAATCACATCGTTTCCTTCACGACCTTTCACAACAAACTTGGCCACTTCCATTTTCTCTTTGTCGATGTACAATTGAATGGTGTGGAAGTTCTTGTCTGATGGCTTCACCGGATACAGGTTGATCCAGTACAAGGTGCGCCCGTTCTCTTTCACTTCAGATTTGAATTCATGCTTAAAGCCATCTTCCCAAATCGTGAACATTTTTGAAGGTGACAACGCGCCGTCAGCTACATCTTCTAAGTAGTCAATGTAACAGTCGTTGCTCGATTTGTCGTACGTCCATACACTTGAACCATCGCTGATCATGGTGTAGTCACCCAGCTCCACGTTGTATTTTTCGCCTTTGACAAATACTTTCCCTTTTTGCTTGATGTCAACGCCGTTGGCCTTATCGAGCAATTGTGAAGAATATTCAGCGTAAATGCTGGTGTATTTTTTTGCTTTGGCACTGAGGTCAGCGAGAATTTTATCGCTGGTTTGCGCATGGCTTGTAAATCCGATCAGGAGGGCAAGTGCGCCGGTGAAAAGGGGAAAGAAGACCTTCATACTTCGTTGTATTAATGCTTATTGATCACGTCCATGCAAGAACTGTTCCAAAGATGCTTCATCTGAAATTAAAACTTTGCGGGCCTTGCTTCCTTCGAAGGGGCCAATGATGCCAGCAGCTTCCAATTGATCGATCAATCGTCCTGCGCGGTTGTAACCCAACTTCAGTTTGCGCTGAAGCAAAGAAGTTGAACCTTGCTGGTGCATCACGATCATGCGCGCTGCTTCTTCAAAAAGTTCGTCGCGGTCGGCGTCGTCAAAAGTACCAATTTCTCCCGCACCTTCATCGTGGTATTCAGGCAAGAGGTAGGCTTGGGGGTAAGCCTGTTGCGATCCGATGTACTCCGTAATCGATTCCACTTCGGGGGTATCAACGAAACCACATTGAATACGTATCAAATCATTGCCCGTTGAAAAGAGCATGTCACCACGGCCAATCAACTGATCAGCACCGCCGGCATCGAGAATCGTACGCGAGTCAATCTTACTCGTAACCCGAAAGGCAATGCGTGCGGGGAAGTTCGCCTTAATTGTACCTGTGATAATGTTTACCGACGGACGTTGGGTCGCAATGATCAAGTGAATGCCAATTGCTCGGGCGAGCTGCGCCAAACGCGCGATGGGGGTTTCAACTTCTTTCCCCGCTGTCATGATCAAATCGGCGAACTCGTCAACCACCAATACGATGTAAGGCAGGTAACGGTGCCCCACTTCGGGGTTGAGTCGACGCGATATAAATTTCTTATTGTACTCTTTGATGTTGCGGCAGTGGGCCGTTTTCAGCAACTCGTAGCGCTGGTCCATTTCAACACACAACGAGTTCAACGTGGTTACAACCTTGCTCGTATCGGTAATAATAGCCTCTTCTTCGCCGGGTAGTTTCGCCAAGAAATGCCGCTCAATTTTATTGAACAAGGTCAACTCCACCTTTTTCGGGTCAACCAAAACGAACTTCAGCTGGGCAGGATGCTTTTTATACAACAGCGAAACCAAGATTGCATTCAATCCGACCGATTTACCCTGACCCGTGGCACCCGCCATGAGCAAGTGGGGCATCTTCGCAAGGTCAAACGTGAAGGTCTCGTTCGAAATGGTTTTGCCGATCGCGATGGGCAACTCCATGTCGTTGTTTTGAAACTTGTCGCTGGCAATCAACGAGCGCATAGCCACCACATTCGGATTCGAGTTCGGCACCTCAATACCAATGGTGCCCTTGCCCGGTATGGGCGCAATAATACGTATGCCCAGCGCCGATAAACTCAATGCAATGTCGTCTTCGAGGTTCTTGATCTTCGAAATACGCACGCCCGGGGCTGGAATGATCTCGTACAAGGTCACCGTCGGACCAACGGTCGCTTTGATTTTGCTGATGTCGATGTTGTAGTTGTTCAGCGTTTCAACGATGCGGTTTTTATTCGCCTCCAACTCTTCTTTGTTGATCTCAACCGCCCCTGATCCGTGCATTTCGAGCAAATCAATGTTGGGCAGTTCATAGCGCGACAAATCGAGCTTCGGATCGTATGCACCAAATTCTTGCAAACGGTCGTCGATCTCATCTTCGCTCAACGCCGTTTCTTCGTCGAGCACTTCAATCTCAAGCTCTGAGCCCTCTTCGGTTTTTTGGGTTTCGCCCTGCGGGCGGATGTCGTCTTCAAAGGTAATAACCTCCGCCTCCTCACTGGGCAAGTCATCATCAAAGGGCACATCGAAGGGAGGATCTTCTTCAACGCCGAGCAGTTCGGCAAGGATGTCATCGGCTCGCTTGGCGTTGTGATCTTCAGCCACGCGGTTGGTGAGCACCGGCTCGTACTCTTCAGGTTCAGCCGCATCGGCTGCGGCGTCGGCTGTTGCACCCGCTTGGGAGGCATGCGCAGCACGGCTTTGAAAGAGGCTAGTGAGCCATTCGGGCAAGCGCATGTTCTCAAAGTCGATGTTGAAATTCATCACGGCCGTTGCGCCCGTAACAAAGAGCAGCGCGAAAAAGGTACCAATGCCGCCGAGGTTGAACATGAACCAATTGAGCAAGAACTGGCCGCCAAAACCGACCAAATTGTCATTGCAGGTAAGCACCAGCGCATCATCAGCACCGCGGCTGTGAAAGACCGAACCAATTAAAAGCGGAATAAACAGCATGCCCAATAAACTCAATCGCGTCGATTTCCCCAAGGGAAGCAACTGTTTGCGCAGCCAAATGCGAACTCCGTACAAAAAGAGCAAGAAGGGGATGAACAACCCGCCTAAACCAAAGCCACGGTGCAAAAGCAAATACCCGGCGTGGGCACCAATAAGCCCGAGCGGATTTTTATACCGTTCAGGAATGTCGCTGTCGAGCGCGTCAGGTCCGGGGTTGATAAGACGCAAGTCATGACTGCCCGTGAAGAGGTAACTCGCCCCCGCAAAGAACAAAAAGAGCGAGAAGAGCACCATGAAGATTCCGAAAATTTTCCGGGTACGGTCGTCGCGCACCCATGCCGGCAAGCCGAAGGTGCGCTTGGATTTTTCTTTCTTCGCAGCTGCTGGCTTCGCTTTGGGCTCAGGCGCAGTAGCGGCTTCAATAATCGGATCTTTTGACTTGACAGTATTCTTCACCGTTTTGCGGAATGGTCGCAACCTCCAAAATTAGGCGGATCCTGCGTGCCGTCTACCCAAACAAGGCGCTGCTTTTCAACGTCAGAACGTCGATAAGTCGTGCCTGAAACCCTAACTTTTTGCGATTTTCATTATCTTTACGGGGTTGCGATGATTTTTTTTGAAAGTTGTAGCGCCACGGCAATAAAAATTCATATCTTTGCCGTCCCGAAAAAAGTAAGACGATGGCGAAAAAAGGAAACCGTATACAGGTCATCCTCGAATGTACAGAGCACAAAACGTCCGGAATGCCCGGAACGTCGCGTTACATCACGACCAAAAACCGCAAGAATACTCCTGATCGTATGGAGATCAAGAAGTATAACCCCATCTTGCGCCGTTATACCACGCATAAAGAGATTAAATAAGCTGAGTCATGGCAAAGAAGACCGTAGCAACCCTCCAAACTGGTGGTGGAAAGCAGCACTCGAAAGTGATTAAAATGGTACGCTCACCAAAATCTGGTGCGTACAGCTTCCGTGAAGAAATCGTTCACAACGACGATATCGACAGCTGGTTCAATAAGAAAGACTAACCAGCTTACTGAGCATAACTTTAGGAGTCACCCCCAAGTGACTCCTTTTTTGTTTTATCCCTACACCGCGCCAACACCCATCATTTGGCTAACAGGTTTGCTGCTTTCGTCGTATCTTTGCCCCCAATCTATGCCGCCTCATGAGCTTCTTCAAACGGATATTCTCCAAAGAGAAAAAAGAAACGCTCGATAAAGGACTCGAGAAAACCCGCGAAGGCGTTTTCTCGAAACTCACCCGAGCAATCGCCGGCAAAAGCCGCGTCGATGATGAAGTACTCGACAACCTCGAAGAAGTACTCGTGTCGAGCGATGTCGGTGTGGCAACCACCGTGAAAATCATTGAACGCATCGAAGCACGCGTTTCACGCGATAAGTACCTCGGTACCGATGAACTCAATACCATCCTCAAAGAAGAAATTGCCCAGCTCCTCGCTGAAAACAACGCAGAAGATGTAAGCGATTTCTCCCTGCCCAAGGTCGACGGCCCCTACGTCATCATGGTCGTAGGAGTGAACGGGGTTGGCAAAACCACAACCATCGGTAAACTGGCTTTTCAATTCAAAAAACAAGGATTGAAAGTGATGCTCGGAGCAGCCGATACCTTCCGAGCTGCTGCCGTTGACCAACTTAAAATCTGGAGCGAACGCGCCGGCGTGCCCATCGTGTCGCAAGGCATGAATGCCGACCCCGCCTCAGTCGCTTTTGATACGCTTCAAAGTGCGGTAGCACAGCAAATGGATGTGGTGATTATTGATACAGCCGGACGATTGCACAACAAAATCAATTTGATGGCTGAACTCACCAAAATCAAACGCGTGATGCAAAAGGTAATGCCCGATGCACCGCACGATGTGATGTTGGTGCTCGATGGCTCAACTGGACAAAACGCGGTAGAACAAGCGCGCCAATTCACCAAAGCTACCGAGGTTACCTCGCTCGCGCTCACAAAAATCGACGGAACAGCCAAAGGCGGTGTCGTAATTGGTATCAGCGATGAATTTAAGATCCCCGTTCGCTACATCGGCGTGGGCGAGGGGGTTGAAGATTTGCAAGTCTTCAACAAGAACGAATTCGTCGATTCTCTTTTCAACAACTAACAGCCTGTGCGAGCCCGTACCCTCAAAAAGAACAAGGTGAATGTGATCACCTTGGGATGCGCGAAGAATATCTTTGATAGCGAAGTCATGATGGCCCAATTGAAGGCCAACAACTACGAGGTGAAGCACGAAGAAGCCGATAGCGATGCCGCGATCGTGGTGATCAATACCTGCGGTTTCATCGATAACGCCAAAGAAGAATCGATCAATACGATCTTGCGATTCGCTGAAGCCCGCGCCGATGGCCGCATTGAGAAGGTGTATGTTACCGGATGCCTCAGCGAACGTTACCGCGATGAGCTCGAAACGGAAATCCCTGAAGTGGATGGCTATTTCGGTACACGCGAATTGCCCCGCTTGCTCAAAACACTCAAGGCCGATTACAAAAAAGAACTGGTTGGTGAACGTTTGCTCACCACACCCTCGCATTACGCCTACTTCAAAATCAGCGAAGGTTGCGACCGTCCGTGCTCCTTCTGTGCCATCCCGCTCATGCGCGGTAAGCACATCAGTACGCCCATGGAAGAACTCGTGGCCCAAGCCCGAAGCCTCGCTGCCAAAGGGGTGAAAGAGCTGATGGTGATTGCACAAGACAGCACATACTACGGGCTCGACCTCTACAAAAAGCGTGCGCTCGGCGATTTGCTCGAGCAGCTGTGTGAGGTAGACGGCATCGACTGGATTCGCTTGCACTACGCATTCCCAACCGGTTTCCCGATGGATGTGCTCGATGTGATGGCCCGCCAACCCAAAATTTGCAATTACCTCGACATGCCGCTGCAGCACGTGAGCACCAACATGCTCAAAGCGATGCGCCGCGGTACAACGCGTGAGAAAACAACGGCACTGATCAACGACATCCGCAGCAAAGTGCCCAACATTGCCATTCGCACCACACTCATCTGTGGTTACCCCGGTGAAACCGAGCAAGACTTTGAAGAAATGTGCGAGTGGATTGCCGAAATGCGTTTCGAACGCCTCGGCTGCTTTACCTACTCACACGAAGAAAACACCCATGCGTACAACTTCGAAGATGATGTGCCTGAGGCAGTGAAGAAGAAACGCTCTGAACGCATCATGGAGATTCAAAGCGGCATCAGCATGGCGCTCAATGAGGCCAAAGTAGGTCAAACCTACAAAGTGCTTTTTGATCGGGTTGAAGGAGGCTACTTCGTGGGCCGCACAGAGTTTGACTCACCCGACGTCGATAATGAGGTACTCGTAAAAGCGACCGATGAAATCCACATCCGTTTGGGTGACTTCGAAATGGTGCGCATCGAAAGCGCCGACCATTACGATTTGTTCGGACAGGTCGTTCGCTAAGAACCCCTGATTTTACTGCTTCTGAATACGCTTGATAATTACCTCACCTGAGGTGGTCACAGCTTCGAGCATGTAGGTTCCGCGCGCAAAACGGTTCAGGTCGAGCTCAATGTCGCTGTCGCCATCGTAGCTTTGCTCAAACACTACCGCACCGCGGCCGTCGTACAAACGCAAGCGGCTCAAGCTGCTTACATCACCACGAAAGCGCACAATGTCTTGGGTAGGGTTCGGATATGGAATGAGCGTATTGCCTTTGTATTCTACGGCTCGCACTTCGCTCAAACTTTCTTCGCCGTTGATGTCATACTGACGCAAGCGGTAGTAACTCACACCCGCTACAGGTTCAATGTCGCGCATGAAATAGAGGCGCGTCGTGGTGCTGTTCCCAGCTGCTGGCATGGTGCCAATTTGCGTCCATTCTTGCATGTCGCTGCTGCGGTCAATCACGAAATAATCGCTATTCGTTTCTGAAGAAGTTTGCCAGTTGAGGTTCACTTGTTTTTCACCGGCTTGGGCAGTGTAGTCGATCAGGTTCACAGGTAAAAACACCGGCTGTGGACAAACATCCTCAAACATGCCGGGTTGGTTGGTGAAGAAGGTGTTGTCGATTCGGACAATATCCAATGGAATAAAAGGATTATTCGTCGCATCCAACCGACGGAATTGTAGCGTCATATTTCCGGTGAAAATACCATCGGTTGTTAATTGGAAAATCAGCACGCGCTGATCAGCATCACGCTTGCCTTGCGTTGATGGAGGGGTCCAAAAGCCGAACAAACCAGAACCGTTCGGTGAGTCGTCATAAAGTTCTTGCCCCGCCTCAAAGGTGCTTCCTATTGATGCATCACTTTCAACCCAAATAATTTCACTATTTCCTACGACCGGTCCTATAGTGCCCCAAGATGTGTATTGCAATTGGGGGACAAACATATAGGCCAGTGGGTTTATGGATTGTCCGTTTAGCGCTCCGAACGTTGGCGTATGGTAAAACTGATTTGGACCAGTGCAAGTTGCGCAGCGCACATCGAGGGGTGTAACTAAGACACCAAATTCGTAAACCGAGGCCCACGCCTGTAATTCCCACTCGTCACTATCCATACAAACATACACGCGCCACGTCCGAGGTGGGTTCGGAAAACCGCCCTCCGCCTGAATTACAGGTACTAGATTCGCGGGTATTGGCACTTCCTCGATAACAAATCCATTGAATGGAAATTGAGCTTGAGCAGTGATTGATGCCCATAAAAAGGCTGCAATCAGCAGAATATTTGGTTTATTGGTCAGCGCAGCAAGCATGGCACACACATTAAGGTTCCTAAACGATTTCGTCTAGTCGCCTCAAATATAATAAAATAGCACGAAGTTTCGACGCATGAAACGTTTTCACTGTCGGCTACGTACTTTTATGCGCAGCAATTCTTAACGTTCAATTTATTATTTTCACCTGCATTATGATCTCCATTGGCGCAAAAGTTAGTCACCCCACATTCGGCGAAGGGGTTGTATTCAGCGAAACTGAAAAAGCGTGGCGCGTTTATTTCAAAGATCAAGGCGAACAAGCGATTGGCAAAGCCTTTGACGGATTTCAACTGCTCGAGCTCTCAACCTGTGAAGTGCGCAGCATCACCCTTGAAGACGTGATTGACGCGGTTCAGAACGTTTTTGACAGCTACTACGACGTGGGCGAAATCGTTGAACTCGGCGATAAATGGGAAGGTGGAACCCTGCAATTGGTACCCGGAACCGATGGCGTGCAAGGCAAAGAAGTGCCAATTGAGGTCTTCTTCCACAAAATTGTGATGATGCGCGACCGTTTACGCGTGCTCGAACAACAAATCAACGCGCATGCAAAACTCAGCGACGAAGACAAAGTGAACCTGCAGCAATACATCACGCGCATCTACGGCAGCATGACCACATTTAACGTTTTGTTTAAATCGAAAAATCACTACTTCACCGGCGAAAAAAAGGGCGGCGAGTAAATCGGGCTTGTTGGGGTTTCGGCCTAAACGGCCGGATGGGGGGGGCAAGTTGCCAACTCAGGCTACCCCAATGTACTTGTGGGTTTGCAAGCTCAAACTCCACGCGGTGTTCTCGCGAATGTAGTTCAAAATCATAGGGATGGCGGAGTCGCGCTCATCCCACTCGGGTTGAAAATAGCACCGCGCTTCAGTTGGCATCTGCACACGATGGCCTTCACCCCAGCTTAAATCGTGCTTGTTGTACACAATCACTTTGAGCTCGTGGGCGTGCGCATAATACTCAGGCCGCGTGGGCTTGAACTTCTTCGGTGAGAGGGTGATCCAATCCCACGTGCCCGTCAACGGATGCGTGCCCGAGGTTTCAATGTGGGTGCGAATGCCTCGACTTTGCAAGGCCGATGTTAAAGCGTCGAGGTTGTGCATGGCGGGTTCGCCCCCCGTGATCACCGCAATGCGAGCACCTGCGGTGGCTACATTTTCGACCAGTTCTTCAATGCTGTGTTTGGGGTGCGCTTCGGCATCCCAACTTTCTTTCACATCGCACCAAAAACACCCCACGTCGCAACCACCCAACCGTATAAAGTAAGCCGGCGCACCCGAAAATGCACCCTCACCCTGGATGGTGTAAAATTGCTCCATAACAGGAAGTGGCTTGCTCACCGTTGCGCGTTTTGTGGCTGCAAAAGTACAATTCCCACGCGAAGCGTCGCGCTTTTGGCGACTGATTTCTGCACCGACATTGCAGCGCACAATGAACATGCGGTTGAAACGACCTTAAAGCAGGATGTTGTGAGGTGATCGGGAGAGGTGAAAATAAAGCACCGGCTGGTGGTGAGAACGTGGACATGGATGGAACATTGCTTGACCTCTTTTTTCGAAGCGTCTCGAGTCCGGGATAAGAACCCGCAGACTGTTATTCATCGCTCACGCAAACTCCGTTTGTATGAGAAGGGCCGAGAAGTTTCATTCGTTACTTCACTCCGTAGCCGGTGCCAAAGGGCTTTTTTTCTTTCATTACCCTGAGGTAAATTTGGATGATCAAGTTGAATTATCCAACCTTTTGAGCGTGAAGCTATTCACAACGCATCAACACGGGTTATGAACAACTGTTGAAAACCCGAATTAATCGCAGAGCAGTTGAAAAGCCGCTTCGGCTTGAAAACGCAGCATATCGGCGCCGTTTAAAATCATTGCTCCCTTCGCTTGGGCTTGCTGCAGTAAGGGTGTAAGCGGCGGATTGTAAATGAGATCGACCACAAAATGATCGGGGGTGAGGTGCGCGGTGTCAATCGGTGGTTCGAGCTCAGCAGGGTGCAATCCGACAGGGGTGCAATTCACGATCAGCTTGCAGGCGTTGAACACGGCCCCGTTCAATTGCGCATAGGTGAGGTCGCCGCGGCTCGCGTCGCGGCTCACAAACAGGGGCTCAATGCCGAGTTGACGCAAGGTGTAGGCAACGGCCTTCGAGGCGCCGCCTGTGCCAAGAATCAAGGCGCGGGTGTGGCGGGTATCGAGAAAGGGACGAATGCTGCGGCGAAAGCCTTCGGCGTCGGTGTTGTACCCGATGCACCGCTGGCCAATAATTTTGATGGTGTTCACCGCACCAATCGCTTGGGCAGTTGCATCGACTTCATCGAGGTAGGCCATCACCGCCGTTTTGTGCGGGATGGTCACGTTCAATCCGATCAAATGCGGGTGTTCGGCCAAGAGCTTCGGAAAGTTTGAAATCGCCTCCAAGGGGAAGTTGTCGTAGCGGTGGTCGTCCCATCCGCGTGCGCTGAATGCAGCATTCCACCATCCTGCTGACCACGAATGATCCAACGGGAAGCCAATCAGCCCGAGTTGTTTCATGCTTTGGATTTGGCTAAACGCGCCAAGAGTAGAATGATCCCGCATCCTGCCGCTAGGCAGAAAACAACCCCCAACACTTGTGGATCGCCTTGCACGTCAGTGGGCCAAATGTTTGAACGCAACCAGTCTTCACGTCCGTCGCTATGCGTGTTCAGTAATTCAACCTTAGCTTGCCACGGCCACAACTTTTGCAGTGAGCCGAGCATGAAGCCGGTGAGGAGGCTAATGGTAAGATCGGTGTGTCGCTTGTACATCCAGTTTAAGAGCCGTGAAAAGCCTAAAATACCGGTGATGCAGCCTGCGCCAAAAACGGCGATGGTTCGAAGATCGAACGCTTTGACCGCCGCGATAACGTCGTGGTACGCGCCCAAAATGAGGAGCAAAAAACTGCCCGAGATGCCCGGTAAAATCATGGCGCAAATGGCAATCATGCCCGCAACAAATAAAAATCCCGGGAAATCGAGTGCGGCCATCGGCGGCAAGGAGGTTACGCCAACCGCTACCGCTGCACCGAGTACAAAGGCGATGAGGGTTGCGGCGCTCCAACGTTTGACATCGCGGCCGACCAAGAAAATCGATGCCAACACCAAGCCAAAAAAGAAGCCCCACAGCAGTTGCTCGTGGTTTTCGAGGAGGTAGGCGATGAGGTTAGCTAAGCTGACAATGGCGATGCCGATGCCAAGCAAAAGGGCGAGCAAAAAGTTGAGGTTTGCCGCGCGCCATGCCGCTGCGATGCCGTCGTTGCGCCAAATTTTTAGCAGGTCGAGCTTCAACGAGCTGATGGTTTCAAGCAGTTCGGCGTAAATGCCCGTAATGAAGGCGATGGTGCCGCCTGAAACACCCGGTATAACGTCAGCGGTACCCATGGCGATGCCGCGGCCGACGAGGCCGAGGTAGCCTTTTAGGTTGCGTGGTGTTGCCATCAGAACAGGTCGATGGAAGGGTCGATTTCTTGCGCCCAGGCGATGATGCCTCCTTGCAAGCTGCGCACGTGCTCGAAACCGAAGTGATTGATGAGCGCAGTAACCACAGCGCCTGAACGCGCACCGGAACGGCAGTGCACGATCACCGGTACATCGGCGCGAATTTCTTCGTGGCGTTCGAGGATTTCTCCCATGGGAATGTGGTGTCCGCCGATGGTGCAGGTTTCCACTTCGTGAATTTCACGGACGTCGATCAGCTGGTGCGCGATGCCTTCATCACGCATGCGTTTGAGTTCGTGAACATCGATTTCGATCATGCTTTTTTGGTTTTCGGCGCGGCTTTGGTGTTTTTTTGCTGAGCAACCTCGACGATGTTATCGGGCAAATATTGGAAGAAGGTATCGCCGCGGAGGCCGAGGCGCAAGCACTCGAGTGGAATCACGTCATCGGGCGCGATGTTGCCGAGGTTGACTTCAGCCCCCATGTTTTTGATGAACCAAACTTGTTGCGCTTTCTTTGGGGCTTCCCACAGAATGTCTTCGCTCTTGATTTTCGAGAGGATTTTATTGATCAACATCACGTGCGCCGTACCGTTGGGGCGGTAAATGCCCACGGTTCCGCTTTCACGGGCTTCGGCGATCACCTTCCAGCTGCCGGCGTCGAGTTCGGTACGCATCATTTTAATCCACTTTTGCGGACTAATCAAAATGCCTTCTTCTTTTGAGCCGACCTCAGAAAGCACGCGGTAATTTTTCGAAAGGCGGTGAATGACTTCGCATTTCTCGTCAGGATCAATTACAATTGAACCGTCAGAAACTTCAATGCAGTCAAGGCCCATGCCGTCGACCAATTTGAGGTAGGCTTCGAGCATGCCACGCACGTAAAATGCTTCAAACAAGGTGCCACCGAAGTACACTTTAATGTCGGCGTTTTGGTAAAGTTTGATCTTCTCTTTGAGGTTTTGGCTCACGATTGAAGTGCCAAAGCCCAACTTCAGAAGGTCGACCAAATCACCCGAACGGGCAATCATGTCTTCAGCTTCTCGTAAGCTGAGGCCTTTATCCATGATCATATTTACGCCGGCAGTACGGGGTTTACTGCTGCGCTTGGGCAGGTAAGGAAGTTCAAAATTCATGGTGCTTTATGCCTTGTAGAGCTCGAGGAGACGTATCACGTTTTGATCTTCTGCGAGCTCGGGTGAATAATCGAGCAAAGATTGAGAATTTTCGAATGCCTCGCTCAACAAGATTTCAAGTTGTGCATAGGCTTCTTTTTTCTTACCGAGGGCGTAGAGGTAAGCTACAGCTCGGTATCGCAGATCGATTGTTTCATTGACGCGACCTAAAGCGAAGGAGACAAAGTTATGTGCCTCTTGAGATTTACCAATGAGGTAAAAATTATCGGCGTAATCGAGCCATAAGTCGACATTGTCGGGCTCAAGTACAACACCGTGTTCATACAAGCGAAAAGCTTCATCGAACTTTTCGAGTTTTTTCAAATTGCCAGCGACCAGCATTAAGATATCGATGTTATCGGGCTCAATTTGCTGGGCGCGCACGAAGTACAAATGCGCTTCGTTGAACCGATCGCGCAAGTCTTCAATAACCCCTTTGCCAACGTAGGCATCGGTGCACAAGTCGTCCATGCCCAGCGCTTTATCGTAGTAGCGATTGGCTTCGTCGAGTTGATCGAGCCGTTCGTAACACTCGCCAATGAAGCAGTAGGTATTGGCTTGCGGCGGTTCGTGGTCGTTCAACTCATGGTACACGCCAATGGCATCTTCGTACTTTTCGAGTTTCACGAGCGCGTTGGCTTTGTTGAGGTAAGCTGGGGTGAAATCTTCTTGAATCACGAGGCAATAGTCGTAGGCCGAGAGGGCCTCATCGAATCGCTCGAGTTTTTGAAAGATGTTGCCCAAGTTATACCACGCCGGGAAAGAGTAGGGGTGCGCATCAATGAAGGCTTCGAAGAAGACAATGCTGTCATCGAGCTTCATGGCCATATCATAGCAGTACGCCAACTCATACAAGGCCGTCTCATTTTCGGCATTGATTTCGATGGCGTTCTTCAGGGTTTCAATGGCTTTATCCCACTGATCGAGGTTCTCGTATTCGAGTGCGAGTTCAATCCACAGCTCATCACGCAATTCGTCATCGGCGTACTTGAGCGCCTCTTGCAAATACGTAATGGCCTTTTTGTGTTCATGCAATTGGCTGTAGATATTGGCCAAGGTCATGAGCACCTCTTCGTTCTGCGGTTCAAATTGCAGCAAGTTTTGCAGGCGCGGAATCGCCTTGCTTAATTTTCCGGAGCCCGCGAGGATTTGTGCCTCACGCAATAAAAGAATGGTGCTGTCGGGGTACATCCCATGGGCGTACTTGATGACATTTTCGGCCTGCTTAATGCGGTTCTTCTCGAGGTAGTACTCGATAAGCGCTTCAAATTCTTCCGTATCGAAGAAATATGATGCATTGCTGGCAACCATTTCTTCGTAGCGCTTGACCAATTCCAAACGCTCTTGCTCGTCTTGAAAGTTCCATTCTTCGTCGAACATACGCTCTATTCGGCTAGTGGGTTTTACCAAATCTAAGATTAAACCCCGTGCTTATAACGATCCGTTCATCGAGTTTTTCACAACGAAACAAACATCAACGTTTGAGCAAAGGTCGGAACTTCCCTCGACAATCACCTTGCCAAATCTGCTTTTATGAATGATTTGGTCTGTATTTCCTCGTTTTTGCCCCACAACATGACATATTTGCCGTTTGGCAGTGATTCAAGGTTCAAGGTGATGCATTCTGACAGTTTTCCTACCTCTAAAACGCGGTTTCCACGCATATCGTACACCTGCACTGAACAGTTGCTCGCCCCGCCACATAGCGTGGTATAAGCCTTACAGGGGTTTGGGTACACTTTGCTGTGTGGTAAAGTGTGGGCAGCAACATGCACGGGTTCTTCTTCGTCTTCGGGCCATTCGAAGAGCAGCTCCAAATCAAACGACCACATGCCCCGTGCAAAAGTGCCGGCAATGAGTCGGCGGGTTTCATGCTCAATTTCGATGTCGTACACTGGAATCAACGGCATGTTATTTCCAACGCGTTCCCACGCCTCACCGCCATTCTCGGTGTAATACACCCCAAAATCGGTGGCGATGAAGAGCAGGCTGTCATTCAACACTTCAATGTGGTTGATGGCGTGCGGGGGCAGGTCGCCGGTTACGTCGATCCAGCTTGCTCCATTGTCATCTGATCGGTGCAAACGCGCCGTTTGATCGTTGTCTTTATACCCGCTTTGACTGACCCAAATGCGCGCTGGTGTGGTGAAACTGCTCTTGATGTTGGTTACATAACGATCAGGCAAGCCCGCGCTGATTGAAGTCCAAGTGAATGCGTCAAACTGCAAATCGCCGCGCCACACGTTGCCATCGGTAGTACCTACGTAAACATGGTTCGCGTTGGTTTGCGATTCGGCCACCGAGCTGATGGTGTGGTATTGACTGCCAAACACGTTGCCATCGGTGAGGTCAGGACTCATAACCTCCCACGAGCCGTAAGGGGCGTCGTTCATGCGGTAAAAACGAAAGGTGCCGGTGTACAACAATTCGTTGTTGGTATGACTGATGATGTATGGCATGTCCCAGTTGCGGCGATCGTCTTCGACCAAGGTCTCAGAGATGTTGAACACATTGCCGAAATCATCCACATAAATATTGCCGTTTTGGGTTTCAACATAGCGGCGCTCCGGCACCACGGGGTCGAATGCAGCTTGAAAGCCATCGCCGCCGAAGTCGCGGGTCCATTCGTTGAGGGTTCCAATATTACCTGTAGTGGTTCCATTGTCTTGAGCGCCTCCGGTGTAAAAGCCGGTTTGGAACGGATTCAGCGCGATGCGGTAAAACTGCGTATTCGGGATGTTGTCAATGTCGTACCACGCCGAGAAATGGTTATCGGTGCGGTACAACCCGCCATCGGTGGCCAAGACCACCGTTTCACTGTCGAGGTACACCATGTCGTGTTTGTCGGCATGCACTTCATACATCCACCATGGCGGGGTGGTCATTTGCCAGCTCTGTCCGTTGTCGTAACTGGTGTGCAAGTCGACGCCCAAAATGCTGATTTCACTTTCGTTGAATGGGTTCACGCGTATTTTTCCGAAATACCAGCCGAAGCCGCCCAGGGTTCCGGCGAGCAATTCAGGGTCGGGGAGAAGGTTCACCCAACTGGCGCCGCCATCTTCGGTTTTATAGATGCCTTGCGCCTCGAAATTGGTGCCGACCACAAGGGCCCAAACCACATTCGGATCATTCACCGACATTTCTAATCCGATTCGGCAAAGGTTGCCATCGGGCAAGCCGTTGGTGAGGGTTTCCCAGTTTGCTCCGCCGTCTACGCTTTTGTAGACGCGCGATAGCTCGCCTGCGATGACTGACTCTTGGTTGTTGCGAATGCGGTGCCAACCCGCTGCATAGATGATGTTCGGATCGTCATAATTGACCTTTAAATCTGTTATCCCCACTTCATCACTGAGAAAAAGCACTTGCTCCCATGAGGCGCCATCGTCGGTTGATTTATACAAGCCGCGGTCGTTGTTGCGCTCGAAGGGCAAGCCCATCAGTGCAGCGTAAATGGTAGTAGGAGTTTGCGGGTCGTAAGCGACTTTGCTCACCACACCGTTGATGTCGGGTCCGATGTGCGTCCACGTTGCACCGCCATCTGTGGTGCGGTAAATGCCGTTACCGGGGTGGGGAAACCCGCTGATATTCGGGTCGCCCGTGGCAACCAAAAGGGTTTCAGGGTCGGTCGGGTGAAAGATGATATGCGCGATCGGCAAGTGGTCGAAGCCATCGCTGAGCGGGGTCCACGTAGCCCCGCCATCGAGTGTTTTGAACACCCCGCCGGTGCAGGTTCCGGCATACATGATCGATTCATCTGCTGGGTGAATGGCCACTGAATTAATTCGTCCGCCAATGTTCGTTGGCCCTTCAAGTGCCCAGGTTCCGTTGCTTTGTTTGGTGCGCTGTGTTGCTTCAACCGCTTTCATGGCGCGATTAAACTGTGCAAAGTCAGGGGCGATATCGGGGTATGCGTAACGAAAATGAAGGTGTTCTGACGGACGTGATTTGGCGGCCAGTCGGGCATTCTCTTCAGTCGGTTCACTTGGTTTTTCATTCATTTGACACCCCCACAGCGCGAGGGTGAGCAGGGCTGCGCTGCTCCATTGTGGCATTTTCATACGTGCAAGTTCTCCGACGAATATAGCGCAAACCCGCGCGTTGGTCAAATCGTATTCACAGTTGCCTTGTAGTCCTGCGAAATGCCCCGGTGCTAACGTTATATTATTTTTGTTTTCGCCCTAACGGGCGGATGGGGGCCTTTCATCATTCGCAGTCAGGTGCTTTATTTAAAATAGAGGCAGAAGCATAGGGGCAAGATTGAATGAATATGAGCGCTTGACTATTACGGCCAATAATGTCACCACCGCTTTGCATAGGCCAAACTACGTGGTTTTACTCATGCTTGCTCTTGCCTCGCTGTGCTTAGGCGGCACGCACGTGATCGTTTTGTAGGCGAGTCCCCATGAAACCAACGCGGTTACACGCCCTAATGTAGATATCCACATCCGGCCGATCAAAGCAAAGTAAGGGCGTGGGGTAATCGACCATCCGGCCGTTAGGCCGAAAACCCCTTAACCCCACACATGCGCTGCGCAAGGGGCTAAGCGGCTATTGACTTGTAACTTTCTGTTAAAAATTGCGTTTAAAGGTATGCGTGCATAATAAAATGCATAACTTAGGCGAGCAATGCGACCAGAAGAAACTATCGATTTTCATTTACGCTGGGTGTGGGCAAAAGTTTCACGCCTGTACAATGCAGAAGCCGCGCGGCACGACAGCAGCATGGCCATTGGATACATTTTACTAAACATCGATCGCGAGGGTACGCCCTCGACGAAGTTGGGCCCGAAAATGGGCATGGAGCCGCGCAGTTTGACGCGCACCTTGAAAACGATGGAAGAAAATGGACTCATTGTGCGCAAGGCCGATCAAGAAGATCGCCGGATGGTTCGTGTGCATTTGACCAAGAAAGGGCAAGCAATGCGCGATGCCTCGCGCGACGCGGTGCTGCGTTTCAACAACTTCGTACGCGACCACCTCGAGCCGGCTAAACTGGCTGTGTTTTTTGATGTCATGTCTGACCTCAATGCCTTACTCGACGATCCTCAACTCTTTGATATACCACCCAAAAAATCTTCACAACCCGCATGAGACGCATTAACAAAGTCGCCGTACTCGGATCGGGAGTCATGGGCTCCCGCATCGCTTGTCATTTCGCGAACATAGGTTTAGAAGTGCTCTTACTCGACATCGTTCCACGTGAACTTTCTGCCGAAGAACAAGCCAAGAAGCGCACACTCGAGCACCCGGCCGTTCGCAATCGCATTGTGAACGACAGTTTGACCTTCGCCCTGAAATCAAACCCGTCGCCGATTTACCGCAAATCGTTCGCAAGCCGCATCACTACCGGAAATTTTGACGATGATTTGTCTAAAATCGCTGCGTGTGATTGGGTCATCGAAGTCATTGTTGAACGCCTCGACATCAAACAGCAACTGTTTGAAAAGGTTGAAAAACACCGCAAGCCGGGCACTTTAATTACATCAAATACGTCGGGCATCCCGATCAATTTGTTGAGCGAAGGACGTAGTGACGATTTCCGCAAGCATTTCTGCGGAACGCACTTCTTCAATCCGCCACGTTATTTGAAACTCTTAGAGATCATTCCAACGCCTGAGACTGATCCTGAGGTTGTTTCGTTCTTGGCAGACTACGGCGAGCGTTTTCTTGGCAAAACCACCGTGCTCTGCAAAGATACCCCCGCATTTATTGCAAACCGGGTAGGTGTGTACAGCATTCAAGCGCTGTTTCACACGGTGAGCGACATGAAACTGTCGGTAGAAGCAGTTGATAAACTGACCGGTCCGGTGATGGGCCGTCCGAAATCGGCTACCTTCAGAACCTGCGATGTCGTGGGCTTAGATACCTTGGTTCACGTGGCGAACGGCGTTCGTGAGAATTGCCCTAACGACGAGCAACGCGATTTGTTTGCCATACCGCTCTATGTGACCAAAATGGTTGAAAACGGCTGGTTGGGTTCAAAGACGAAGCAGGGCTTTTATAAGAAGGCCAACAATGCCGAAGGTAAGAGCGAGATTTTGTCGCTCAACCTCGACACCTTAGAATATGGACCGCAAGAGAAGGTGAAGTTCGCTACACTCGAAGCAGCGAAAACGGCGTCTGAAGATTTGCCACTGCGCCTCAAAATGCTGTTCAACGGCACAGACGTCGCGGGAGAGTTCTACAAGCGTTCGTTCACCGGCATGTTTGCCTATGTGTCGCACCGGGTGCCAGAAATTGCCGATGAACTGTACAAGATCGACGACGCCATGCGCGCCGGTTTCGGCTACGAAATGGGTCCGTTTGAGACGTGGGATGCCATTGGTGTGAAAGCCGCCTTGGCTGAAATGGAAAAGCGCAACATTCCCGTTGCGAACTGGGTGCATGAGATGGTGGCCAAGGGGGGTGTTTCGTTCTATCGAACAGATGGGGGTAAACGCCAATTTTACAATGCGGCCTCTGGAACGTATGAACTCGTACCCGGACAAGAAGGGAAGATCGTATTGGCCAATTTGCCTGAATCAGCTGTTGTTTGGAAGAATTCAGGTACCACCATTTACGACTTGGGCGACGGTATTTTGAACATTGCCTTCCATACCAAAATGAATACGATTGGTGGCGAGGTAATCGCCGGTTTGAACAAGGCCCTCGACCTTGCCGAACAAAGTTACAAAGGCTTGGTAGTCGCCAATGAAGGTCAGAATTTCTCAGCCGGTGCCAACGTGGGCATGATCTTTATGATGGCCGTTGAGCAAGAATACGACGAGCTTGATTTTGCCATTCGTGCCTTCCAGAATACAATGATGCGCATACGGTATTCATCGATTCCCGTAGTCGCAGCGCCGCATGGGTTAACCCTGGGCGGTGCCTGTGAGCTCAGCTTGCATGCCGATAAAGTTGTGGCGCACGCTGAAACCTATATGGGATTGGTTGAATTTGGAGTGGGTGTGATTCCTGGTGGTGGCGGCACCAAAGAGTTTGCGTTGCGCACCAGCGACGAATTCAGAGAGGGCGACATGCGCATCAATACCTTACGCAATCGTTTTTTAACCATTGGACAGGCGAAAGTATCGACTTCGGCGCATGAGGCCTTTGACTTAGGTTACCTCCGCGAAGGCATCGATGAGGTGATTGTAAGCCGTGAGCACCAGATCGCTTATGCCAAGCGCGTTTGTTTGCAAATGGCTGAGAAGGGCTACACCAAGCCCGTGCAGCGCACCGATGTTCAGGTACTCGGACAAGAAGGGCTGGGCATTGTGTACGTTGGCGCCAACACCATGTTGAGCGGCCAGTACATTTCAACACACGATGAACTCATCAGCCAAAAGTTGGGCTATGTGTTGTGTGGCGGTGACTTGTCGGCACCTACGGCGGTGAGTGAGCAGTATTTGCTCGACCTCGAACGGCGCGCTTTTCTTGAGTTGTGCGCCGAGCGCAAAACTTTAGAACGCATGCAAAGCCTCATTACAAAAGGCAAAATTCTTCGCAACTGATCTACCCTCAAAAGCAAAACACTATGAACGCATACATCATTGGCGGATATCGAACAGCGGTGGGCAAGGCCCCCCGCGGACAGTTTCGCTTCATGCGGGCAGATGAGCTCGGAGAGCGCGTCATTCGCCACCTCTTGAACGATTTTCCGCAACTCGATAAAGAACGCATCGACGACGTAATCGTTGGCAATGCAACGCCCGAAGCCGAGCAGGGCTTGAACATTGGGCGCATGGTTTCGCTCATGGGCCTCGACACCGACAAAGTGCCGGGCATGACCGTGAATCGGTACTGCGCGTCAGGATTGGAAACCATCGCCATAGCGAGCGCGAAAATTGCAAGCGGCATGGCTGATTGCATCATCGCAGGAGGCATTGAAACCATGTCGCCGATTCCATTCGGTGGCTGGCGCGTTGTTCCCAATGCGCGCGTGGGCAAAGAACATCCGTCGTGGTATTGGGGCATGGGCTTAACTGCTGAGGCAGTGGCCAACGATTTCAAGGTCAGCCGCGAAGCACAAGATGCCTTCTCAGTAGAGTCGCACCGCAGAGCTGCAGCGGCCATTGAATCAGGACGATTCGCCAGTGGCATCGTACCTATTGAAGTTGAAGAAATCTTCGTCAACGAAAAAGGCAAACGCGACACCCGCAAATATGTGGTCGATACCGATGAAGGTGTGCGTCGCGACACCAGCCTTGAAGGTTTGGCGCGATTGAAGCCAGTTTTTGCGGCACAGGGCAGCGTAACGGCGGGCAACAGCTCGCAAACCTCTGATGGGGCAGCATTTGTGCTTGTGGTTTCAGAACGCATGTTGAAAGAGCTCGGTGTAGAACCGCTCGCGCAGTTGCGTTCGTACCATGTGGCCGGTTTGGAGCCGCGCATCATGGGCGTTGGTCCAATCTATGCCATTCCGAAGGCGCTTGAGCGCGCCGGATTGAAGCAAGAAGACCTCGGCGTAATTGAACTCAACGAGGCCTTCGCGTCGCAGTCGGTTGCGATTGTGAATCACCTGGGGCTTGATCCGTCAAAGGTCAATGTCAACGGCGGTGCAATCGCACTTGGTCACCCGCTCGGCTGCACGGGCGCTAAACTCACTGTGCAATTGATGAATGAAGCGAAGCTCCGCAATTCGAAGTACGGTATGGTCACAATGTGTGTGGGTACCGGGCAGGGAGCCGCGGGTATTTTCGAAGTTTTTTAAGCAGATCACCCAATGAACATTATGAAAAATAAAGCGATCACAGGCGGCGAATTCATCATCCGTGATGTAGCAGCAAACGAAATCTTCATTCCTGAAGAGTGGACTGAAGAGCAATTGATGATGAAGCAAACTTGCCTTGACTTCGTCAATACTGAAATCACCCCAAACCTCGATCGCATCGACGGGATGGAAGAAGGGCTGATGCCTGCTCTGCTCGACAAAGCCGGTGAATTGGGCTTGCTGGCGATTACAGTACCTGAAGACCTCAATGGCATGGGCATGGATTTCAAAACGAGCATGCTGTGCACCGAGGCCTTGGGCGAAGCCCACTCGTTCTCGGTTGCCTATGGCGCGCATACCGGCATTGGCACCTTGCCCATTTTGTACTATGGCAACGACGCCCAACGTGCAAAGTACATTCCCAAACTCGCCACGGGCGAATGGAAGGCTTGTTATTGCCTCACTGAGCCAGGCAGCGGCTCCGATGCCAACAGCGGGAAAACCCGCGCTGTGTTGAGCGAAGATGGCAAACACTTCATCATCAACGGTCAGAAAATGTGGATCACCAACGCCGGTTTTGCCGACGTGTTCACGGTATTTGCCAAGATCGATGACGATGAAAATTTGAGCGCATTCATCCTCACCAAAGACATGGAGGGCATCACCCTCAATCCGGAAGAAAAGAAGATGGGCATCAAAGGGTCATCAACCCGTCAGGTGTTCTTCAACAACGTAAAAGTTCCGATTGAGAACCAACTGTATGAGCGCGGCCAAGGCTTCAAGATCGCGGTGAACATTCTCAACATCGGCCGCATCAAATTGGCGGGCGGTGTTTTGGGCGGCTGCAAAGGCGTCATCACCGAAGCGGTTAATTATGCCAATGAGCGTCAGCAATTCGGTCATCCGATCGCAAAATATGGCGCTATCCGCGAGAAAATTGCACAAATGACCATTCAAGCATTTGCGGTTGAATCGGCGTTGTATCGCGCCACCCAAAACGTCGAAGATGAGATCAATCACTTGATTTCAGGCGGCATGGAGAAAGGCGCAGCAACGTTGAAAGCCATTGCTTCCTATGCGCCTGAATGTGCGATGTTGAAAGTACTGGGCTCTGAGGCGCTTGATTTCGTGGTTGACGAAGGCGTGCAGATTTATGGTGGTATGGGCTACAGCGCCGAAACGCGCATGGAGCGATCTTACCGCGATTCACGCATCAACCGCATCTTCGAAGGAACCAACGAAATCAACCGCATGCTCACCGTTGATATGATCTTGAAAAAGGCCATGAAAGGGGAGCTCGATTTGATGGGACCGGCCATGAACGTCGCCAATGAACTCATGAGCATTCCTGATTTCGGCGATGCCCCGAGCAATGTGTTTGATCAGTACCGCGTGTACGTGAAAAACTTCAAAAAAGCCATTTTGATGGTGGCTGGGGCCGCTGCTCAAAAGTTGGCCATGACGCTCGCCAAAGAGCAAGAAGTGCTGATGCGCATTGCCGACATGGCGATGTACACCTACACCGCCGAATCGCTGTTGTTGCGCGCTGAGAAATTCGCGCAACTGAAAGGCGAAGCCGCGGCGGCTGCCCACATTGAAATCATGAAAGCGTATATCTACGACGCGGGTGAAGACATCGGCCGCGCCGGTCGCGAGTCGCTCGTTTCGTTTGCCGAAGGCGATGAACTGCGCATGATGCTCATGGGCATGAAACGCTTCACAAAAACAGAGCCCGTAAACGTGAAAGATTTGCGCCGTGCGGTTGCTGCGCGCGTGATCGAGGCCAATAAATACTGCTTTTAATCGGTGATCATTTCGATTTAGTTTCAAAGAAAGCCTCCGTTTTGGGGGCTTTTTTTTCGCCCTAACGGGCGGATGGTCGCAGCATGGAAGTCTGTCGTTCATGCGCAAAGCGATTCACTATATTTCGATCATGGAATTCAACGTTTCAACCTACATTGATGAAGTGCGCCGTGTGTTGCAAGCCGCAGCAGATGATGAAATCGCGCACCAGCAAGCGGCCTATATGCGCAATAAATTTGCCTTTTTCGGGGTCAAAACCACCGATCGACGGGCGCTTTATAAACCGTTTCTAGGTAAAGATCAACGTCCGCCACAAGATTTGCTCGCCGCTGTAGTCCACGAACTGTGGGCACAGCCCGAGCGTGAGTTACATTATTTTGCCTTGGAGTTGGTTGAGAAGTTTGCGCCATCCTTTCGTGATTCAGACCTCGCGCTACTCGAGT
>CAMCHP010000045.1 GCA_945874695.1 Chryseobacterium gleum | reverse complement strand
GATGCCGTGCCTACGGCACTCGAGGTGCGCGCGCGTCGCATCCACGGGTTGAAACCCGTGGCTACCGAGATTTCGCCCCGCTGGGGCGGGTGTGTGCCTTGCCATCACGCGACGGAACCAAAACACGCGGTAAACATTTCACGCAACGTTTAAAATGTTTACCAACGCTATTCATTAATCACGCAAAAAGGCACGTAGCATCGAATCTTTGATATGGGTGGCAAAAATGCCAAGCAGGTAGATGCCGTGCCTACGGCACTCGAGGTGCGCGCGCGTCGCATCCACGGGTTGAAACCCGTGGCTACCGAGATTTTGCCCCGATGGGGCGAGGTGTGTGCCTGCATATCACGCGACGCAACCAAAACCCGTGGTAAACATTTCACGCAACGTTTAAAATGTTTACCAACGCTATTCATTAATCACGCAAGAAGGCACGTAGCACCGAATCTTTGATATGGGTGGCAAACATGCCAAGCAGGTAGATGCCGTGCCGACGGCACTCAAGGTACGCGCGCGTCGCATCCACGGGTTGAAACCCGTGGCTACCGAGATTTTGCCCCGATGGGGCGGGTGTGTGCCTTGACATCACGCGACGCAACCAAAACACGTGGTAAACATTTCACGCAACGTTTAAAATGTTTACCAATGGGGTTAGATGACGCCCCGATGGGGCTTACGAACCGCTGCCGCACCGCAACGGACGACATAAATGTCATCCCTACCGAGATTTTGCCCCGATGGGGCAAGGTGTGTGCCTGCACATCACGGCTTCGCGCGGGTGCGCACTTCACGGTGTTGACGCAAAGCATTGCGTCTCTGCAGTGACACCCAAAAACTCGCTGGTAAACATTTAAAAAAAAATTCGAAAATGTTTACCGCCCGCCGAAATCAAAAACCGGGTAACACTTTTTTTGGCGTAGAAATAAATGTTACCCCTACAAAGGAATCGCCTCTCCGAGGCGAGCTGAACGCTGCTTCTCGGCCGTCTAAAGTCCAAAGTCTAAAGTCTATCAGTCTAAAGTCTAAAGTCTATCAGTCTAAAGTCTCTCTGTCTAAAGTCTAACGTCAAAAAAAGGCCATCCCGCGTGAGATGGCCTTCTAAGGTTAAACGAATTTCGAATCAAATCGAATTCAAATGCTTCATTAAGGCTTGCTTATTTGACCGTGAAACCGGCACGATGTGCTTGCCCATGATCACTGAACGGTCATCAAGATCTTCAATGTGATCGGTGTTGATGATGAATGAGCGATGCACTTTTACAAAGCGTCCGTCACCACACAAACGGTCTTCAATGTTCTTCAAGGTGCTGTGCACAATGAATCGCTCCATTTCGGTTTTAAAGATGACATAGTCGCGCATGCTTTCAACCAAACGAATGGCACTCAACTCAAGCTTCACATGTTTGCCATCAACCTTTAAGAAGATTACATCGTCGCCGGCCTTTTGAACCGATCCTTCACCTGACTTGGTCGGAGGTGTAGTCATAACTTTATTGATTGCTTTCATTACGCGTGGCAACGTTAAAGGTTTCCGCAGGTAGTCAACAACATCCAATTCGAATGCGTCGAAGGCGTAAACGGTGTTCGCTGAAGTAATAATGATTGGAGGCAACTTTCGATTGATTCGAATCAGGTCGAGCCCCGTCATTTCTGGCATTTCCACATCCAGAAAAATCACGTCAAACTCTTCCTTGTTCAACACATCCATTGCTTTAATCGCACTCTCGGTGGTTACAACCTCCAAGCCGTCAATCTTCGTACATAGATACTCTAGCGAAGAACGCGAGATCTTATCATCATCAACAATCAGGCACTTCATGATCTGTTCTTTTCAAGTTTAACTGATCTCGTGGTTCAACTCCCATCCCACCGTTAGGTGGAAAAAAAGAACCGCGAAATGGGTTTGTTTGTCAAGTTATACCCGTTCAAAACTCCTAAGGTTTGTAGGATAGCGTCTGATAGTTTCGGATTAACTTCGCGGCGATGGCGTCGCAGAACAGATTCTTCGTTACACTTTCTCTCATATTCGTCCTCCTGGGGCCTGCCTCACAGGCGCAGGATCGTTACCGTGCGCGCTTTGAAAACAGTGGCCGTCAATGGCTAATTTCGTCCTTCAACGAATATACAACGAATCTCGAAACTGAGTGCCCCCCAAATCTCGCTGAATCGATTCCGTTGAAATCAGGCCTCGATGCGGCACTCGACTTCTTGGCTGAAGACCGAGCGCTTGAAGCGCAGTGCATCGACTTGTACTTTGGCAACGATTGCGCCAATTACTACACCATTGCGCGCTTGAGCGACTTATATTTCCCGCTTTTTGAAGAGTACTTAGCTGCCGCGAAACTCGATCGCACCTATAAATATTTGCCAATTTTGGCGTCGGGCCTTCATGCGGCCTACGACGATGGCGCAAATCGCGCAGGTTTGTGGGGACTTGATCTGCCGCGTGCACGACTGACCCGCTTGACTGTAAACCGCTTCGTTGACGAACGCAAAGCAGCAGAACCCGCTACCCGAGCGGCCGTTGACTTGTTGAGTTATTATGCAAACCGCTACCCGAACGATCCGCTCCGCGTGGTGGTTGCGATGCTTCGGGGCGTGCAAGCGGCTGAACAATTTGATGCGGCAGCGCTCAAAAAAACAGATGATTTATACCAAACGCTCGGCCTCTTGCGCGTGACCTTGCGTTTATTTGCCAACACCGAGCACAACAACCAATTGGTTGATTGGGTGAACTTTTACCGCCAGTTCGAGACCGTTACCTTTGCCGATACACTCAGCTACCAAGCTTGCGTGGATGTACTTAAAGTTGAGCGCGAAATGGCTTATGGGTTGAATCCGGCTTTTCACGGGCATGTTATTCCACCTTTGAACAATGATATTGCCTTCCTGCTGCCTAAAGCAGCCGCTGAAATGTACCTGTGCCACCCCGACAGCGTGCACTGTTACAAACCAATCGACGCGGCCACCGCACGGGCAAATCGCGCTGAGGCAGCGCGCACACCGGAAGGAAATGTAACCTATTACACGGTGCGTTCGGGCGATGTGCTTGGTAAAATTGCTGAACGCAATGGAGTGCGGTTGAGCGACCTCAAAGCTTGGAACAACCTGCGTTCTGATCACATTCGCGTAGGGCAAAAACTCATCGTGTACGGTGGAAAAACATCGGTTTCTGAAACGGCAGCCACGTCGTCGAACCCAAGCGCCGACGCTGTCGAATATTATACGGTGCAAGATGGCGACACGCTTTGGAAAATCGCACGCGGATTCCCTGGCGTAAGTCCTGAAAACATCATGGAGTGGAATAACATTGATGCCAATATTCGCGCAGGAATGAAACTTAAAATCTACCGCAAGTGAAGCCCGACTCGTTCTTTGCTCCTCAAAAAACACTCGCCTTTTTGGCGGGCGTAGGATTGATTTGCGCGGTGCTTATGCATGTGATTCCAGAAGAAGGCATTCAAATTTACGGCGACCACCGCCTGGTGTTTGCGCGCTTCGATGATTTCAAACCGAAAGAAAATAAGGGCATCGATGACGCTGCCGCTTTCTTGGCAAACTACGATGCTGTAATTGCTGAAGAAGATAGCACACCTGCGCCGACTGAAGAAGAAGTCAATTGGGGTGAGCGCTTCATTGCACCTGAAAACGATGCCGCGCAAGACCCTGAATTGCAAGCCGAATTTCGAGAGCGCATGCAAATTCATCACGGTGCTGGTGGCATTAAAAACCTCGATCTCTTTTTTGCGGCAGCACGAAACCTCGGTGAAACACAAACCAAATTGCGGGTTATGCATTACGGCGACTCGCAAATTGAAGCCGATCGCATCACCCGCACCCTGCGCAATGCGCTTCAAAAACGCTTCGGCGGTGAAGGGCCCGGACTGGTGCATGCGGTTGAAGTGGTTCCCACGGCAGCCATCAAACAAAGTGCATCGAGCAATTGGAAACGCTACACCGTTTTCGGTAAAAAAGACCCCAATCTTACCCACACCCGATTCGGTGTTTTGGGTGCTTTCGGATTGAACGACAGCCTAAGTTCTGAACTGCGTTTCTCGCCATCAAACATGGCGCATGACCGCGCGCGCAGCTTCAGCGAAGTCACCCTCTACTATGGCAATTACAGCACAACATCACAACTTTCGGTATATGTGAACGACAGTTTGTACAAAACGGCAGAGCTGCCTGCCGATTCAATTCCAAAAACCTACCGTTTTCGCGTGAAATCACGCAGCGCCGAAGTGAAACTCGTTTTCGAAGGCGGACCAGTGGAGTGTTACGCGCTTGCCTTTGATGGGGTGGCTGGCATACAAGTTGACAACATCCCGATGCGCGGCAGCTCAGGCACCATTTTCAGAAAAATGGACCGCCGAACACTGGCTGCGCAATGGCGAGCATTAGACCCCGGACTGATTCTGCTGCAATACGGTGGCAACAGCGTACCCCACGTTACCGATACCGCTGCTGCTCAAAACTACGGCAAGTGGATGCGGAGTCAAATCACGCTCATTCAAGAAATACTGCCCGAAGCGGCGATCATCGTGATTGGTCCGTCTGACATGGCGTACAAAGAAAAAGATGAATACGTCACCTTCCCTTACTTAGAGGTTGTGCGTGATGAACTCAAGGCTGCTGCCCTGGCAACGGGCTGCGGGTATTGGGACATTTACGAAGTCATGGGCGGACGAAATTCGATGGCGGCGTGGGTGGCTGCTGACCCACCTTTGGCTGGGGCCGATTACATCCACTTCACGCCGAAAGGCGCGCAGCGCGTGGGCGATATATTTGTAAAAGCGCTTTTCGACGCAGCCAAAGAACAAGAACCTGAAGATGCAACGGAGGCGAAGAAGTAACATCGGTTTTTGGTTTTCGGTCTGTTCGACCGGATGCTTATTGCTGCTGGGATGGCAAGCAGAAAGCGCCCGCGTTGTCGAATCTGAAAACCATGCAATCCAAGCTCGGATGGAGCAGTTGGCATGGATCACGCGAAGCCAGCGTGATTTGCAAAACCGCTACCCCTACCTGAACCTGGATGCCAACCAACTGCACGTCAAAGGAGACAGTGCGGGCTTAATTCGCGTGTTTCAAAAATTGGATAGCATTTACTTCAATAACTCCGGAAACCTAACCCTCACGCACATGGGCGGTTCGCATGTGCAAGCGGGCATGATTGGTCAACGCATGCGTGCACATTTCAACGCCTTGTCGGCAAATATGGTGAGCTCGCGCGGCATGTTGTTTCCTTTCCGTGAAGCGGGCACCAACAATTCGGTGCAAACTGGAAGTCGCTCAATCGGCGATTGGACCGGTTGCCACTGTGCCCACAATAAGCACAACTGCCGTTGGGGCGTTTCGGGGATGAGCTTGTCCACAGCGACCGATAGCAGCGAATTGCATTTTTGGGCCAATGCCGCCGACAGTGTGGTTCATACGGCACAAGAAGTTCGGCTCTACTTTGATCAAAGTCAGCCCCACTTTACGCCTGAATGGCGAGGTGCTGCCGAACCGTATGACGTGTATTACAACCGCGCTGGCGGATACATGGCATGGTTCTTCAACGAAGCAGCCGACACGCTGAAATTTCGATTTGTGAAGACTGACAGCTTAGCGCAAGGCATTTCAGTGCACGGATTTTGGATGGGTAATCAAACCACAGGCATCACCTACAACGACCTCGGTGTGAATGGCGCGAGCACGCGAAGTTATTTGCGCTGTGAAGACTTCGCCAAACAGTGGGCAACCTTGCAAACCGATTTGGTGCTCTTCGCGGTGGGTGTGAACGACGCCAATGTGCCTGCGCGCGAGTTTGATGCGAACTTGTATATGGCTCGTTACGACAGCCTGATTGGCCCGATGCGTCGCGCCAATCCCGACCTGGCGATCTTATTCATCACCAACAACGATGTCGAATACCGCGGTCGAACAAACGTCAACGGCGCGAAAGTGCGCACAGCGATGTTTGCCTTGGCTGAAAAACACAATGCCGTGGTCTTCGATCTCTATGAAGTGATGGGAGGTGCAGGCTCCATTGATGACTGGTACCGCGATGAACTTGCAAAAAAAGACCGCATTCACTTTACCCGAGACGGGTACTATTTATTCGCTGATCTGCTCTACCACGCACTCATAAGCGCCTACGGAGATTGGATCGCTGCCAACCACAGCCTCAGCGACCACATGCAAACCCTACCCCGCCGAAACTAAACCATGGAAGAGCTGCGCTTCAACGACATCATTCAAAAGGTTTTTCTCTACAACGAAAACGAACCCTTGAGTTTTACAGCTTTGTACTTCTGGGCGTTTTTTGGTGTTGTACTTGCAGGATACAGCTTCTTATACAAGCGAAACCACGCACGCAATGCCTTTCTTTTCGTACTGAGCATTTTCTTCTACTACAAGACAAGTGGCTTCTTTTTCACCATTTTGCTCTTCTCAACCGTCACCGACTACCTGCTCGGATTTCGAATCCATGCCGCGGAGAAGCCGTTGCATCGCAAGTTGTGGCTCGCTGCAAGTATCAGCTTGAACCTCATTGTGCTGATCTATTTCAAATATGCCTACTTCTTTGCCGACTCCTTCAACAGCCTCATCGGAAGCAACTGGCAGCCCATCAATTACTTTGCACAGGCAGCGAACAGTACCTTGGGCACCACCTTTCGCGTTGATCGCATTTTACTCCCCGTAGGTATATCCTTCTTCACCTTTCAAACCATGTCGTACGCCATTGATGTGTACCGCAAAGAAATTGAACCGGTAAAAAACCTTACTGACTTCGGATTTTACGTGGCATTCTTTCCCCAATTGGTGGCGGGCCCCATTGTTCGTGCGTCTTCATTCATTCCACAACTTTACCAGCCTTATCACATCACCCGTTACCAATTTGGCATGGCCTTGTTCTGGATCATCAACGGCTTGGTGAAGAAAGTTGTTTTGGCCGACTACATCGCGGGCAACTTCAACGACCGCGTTTTCGGAAACCCGGCCAGCTATACCGGATTTGAAAACTTAATGGCCTTGTATGGCTACTCCTTGCAGGTTTATGCCGACTTCTCAGGCTATACCGATATTGCAATTGGTGTGGCGATGCTGCTCGGATTTTACCTGCCCAAAAACTTCGATTCGCCGTACAAAGCTGAAAACTGTGGGAACTTTTGGCAACGCTGGCACATTTCGCTTTCAACTTGGTTGAAAGACTACCTCTACATTCCCATGGGGGGAAACCGCAAGGGCACCCTTTTCACCTACGTTTCGCTCAGTTTTCTTCTCTTTTTTGTCTTTCTCATCAGCCAATCGTGGCTCGTGCTCGCAAGCATCGCCTTCATCTTGGCCTTAGCCATTGTGCTCGGACAATTCTTTCCCGCGTTGAAGAAGGCCTACACAACCAACATCAACCTCATGATGACGATGCTCTTAGGCGGCCTCTGGCACGGAGCAAGCTGGAACATGGTTTTGTGGGGTGGCCTCAATGGTTTGGGGGTTGTGGTCAACAAACTCTGGCGAAGAATTAGTCCGTGGGAAGGCTCGCAGCTCAAAATAAAACGGGTCATTGGCATATTCATCACCTTTAACTTCATCTCGTTCACGCGCATTTGGTTCCGCACAGGCTCCTCAAATACGTGGGAAGAAATGCGCGCCAATAAAAGCATCGTTGAAGAGTGGTTTACCGCAAATAGCATGCTGAATAAGCTCATTCACGACCTTGATTTTAGCATTGCACCCGATGTGTTGATCGGCTTTGCGGGCGTGTTTGCGGTGATGTTTGCCGGCTTCATCATCCACTGGTTGCCTGAATCGTGGAAAGTCATTTACCGCGACCGCTTTGCCCGTGCACACATTTCAATTCAGCTCACCGTTACCCTTGCCGCCATTGTGTTTGTGTACCAAGTGTTGAGCGCCGGATTGCAACCGTTTATCTACTTCCAGTTTTAATGCTACTGTTGTCTGTACGCTGTGAATACTCCGTGTGCATTTAAAATTTCTCGAAAAATAGCCGGACCAATTTCGAGCAGCGCATCTGGGAAATCATAATCGGGATTGTGCAAAGCTTTGCACGCTTCACCGGCACCCAATCCGAACATGGCACCGGGATAGCGTTGGGTAAATATACCGAAATCTTCGCCGAATTTAAAGGGCGCAGGCATATCGATCAAGGTGCATCCGGCCGTTGAGGCCGAAACCCGAATCACCTCAACCGCCTTTTGGTGGTTGGTATTGGCTTGAAAGGCGAAACACCATTTGTGCGTGAGCTCGATGCCGTGGGTTTGGGCAATGCGTTGCGCAGCCGCCAAAAAGTCGTTGCACTGCGCATCAAAAAAATCTTGATCCCACGCGCGCAGGGTCAAATGCAACTCGCCATACCCTGCAGAGATGCCATAGGCTTGCTCGCCAAGGGTTTGGTAGATGGGGGTGATGAGAAAAAAATCGTCGCGCGCCGTGTCGTTCAAGGTAACCTGATCAGCGTGGTAGAGGATTTCGGCCATCAACAAGGCCGGATTCAAGCCGTGCTCTGGTTCGGCAGCATGCGAGGTTCGTCCGTTAAACCGCAAAATCAAACTTTTCACACTCGGTGTAAACGCGCCTTCTTTCACGAGCACGGCCCCGAGGGGTTTCCCGGGAATGTTGTGCAAGGCGTACACATAATCAGGTGCAATGCGTTCAAAATCGGGCGATTGAATGGCGTTTACAGCACCATCACCTGTTTCTTCAGCAGATTGAAAGAGCAGTATGATTTCGCCCTGAACGGGCGGATGCGCGTTGACTGCATGCGCCACGGCGACCAGCATCGTCATGTGTCCGTCGTGGCCACATTTATGGCTTACCCCCGCTTTGGATGAGCGGTGGGCGAAGGTGTTGATTTCATGGATGGGCAAGGCATCCAATTCACAGCGAAGCATGATGCGCGGTCCGGGAGCACCTCCTTTAAACACCACGGCAAAGCCCGTTTGATCGAGCATGATGATTTCATGCACGTTGGGCAGCTTGCTGAGGCGCTCGCGCAGGTATGCGGATGTTTCAAACTCGGCGTTAGAAACCTCAGGATGCGCATGTAAATAAAGGCGTAGATCTTGCAGATCAGAAAGGGAACTGGAGGGCTCGCCGGCCATGAATGTTGGCATTAAGGCTTTACTTCCACAGCTTCGGGTGCAGGTTCAGCATCTACCTCTACCGAATTATAGGCGGCGCAGGTTTCGTAGGGCGTCGTGCACGAAGTTAATAGAACGCTCACGGTGAGCAAGCCAAGTACCATGATAATTAACTTCTGAAGTACATCGTGGTACAATTCTTCAACAGGATTCATCGTCAATTTGGTTTAAAGTCCGGTTAGGAAAGTTATCCTTTCTTACGGACCAGCTTCTCACTAGGTTTCAAAAGTGAGCGATGAAGGTAGGATTATTTTTGGAAACACCTATACAATGCCCAAGAAAAGTACGCTTGCGATAATCATTAATAGGGTGCTGACCACACGTTTTGCCGTTGACGGCATTGCTTTAGCTCGTGCCATGGGTACAGAGATTAAAAGTTTCACAACTCACGGAAGGCTGAAGAACGGCTCCTCCTAAATCCTTGTTACGAACGATCTATCAATAAGTTACACTTGCTTTGATGCCTGCTCTCCCATCCTGCCGTTCAGGCAGAAAAAAAACCACTCATCAATAAAACAGTACTATGCCTTGCATAATACATGGTTTTATACATATACTTGCATCATCAAATACTATAGGTATGAAAAACACGCAGCCATGAACATCGAGAACACGAAAGCCCAAATGCGGAAAGGTGTGCTGGAGTTCTGCATCTTATCGATTCTTTCACGCGGAGAGGCCTACCCCTCAGACATCTTGGAGCAGTTGAAAGAAGCCCGCATGATTGTCGTTGAAGGCACCGTTTACCCGCTGTTGATGCGGTTAAAAAACGGCGGACTACTCGCTTACCGCTGGGTCGAATCGAATTCGGGTCCGCCCCGCAAATATTATGTCATCACGCCTGAAGGCGACCAATTTCTCAACGAACTAAAAACCACGTGGGACGAGCTCGCTGAAGCCGTGAATCACACCTTGAACAAGCAATAAGATGAACAAAACACTCGCCGTAAATATTGGGGGTTATGCTTTCAACATCGAAGAGCAGGCTTACCAACAACTGAAAAACTACCTCGATGCCATCGCGCAGCACTTCCGCAACAATGCGGGAAAAGACGAGATTTTGGCTGACATTGAAGCCCGTTTGGCTGAATTATTTACTGAGCGGCTCAGCGGAGCGCGCAATGTGGTTACGCCAACCGATGTTACCGAAGTCATTGCCATCATGGGCAAACCCGAAGATTACGGTGATGCCGAAGATGAGCCGAGCGAAGCCAGCACCACGGCATCAGGTACCCGCAATGAAAACCGCAGCTTTTACCGCGACAGCGAAGATGCGATCATTGGTGGTGTGGCCGCAGGGTTGAGCCATTCGTTTGGTTGGGATCCGATTGTCTTGCGCATTGTGTTCGTGCTACTCGCGGTGTTCGGCGGCGCAGGCATACCCATTTATATTGTACTGTGGATCGTAATGCCCGAAGCGCGCACCACGGCTGAAAAATTGCGCATGAAGCGCTCAAAGATCAACGTCGACAACATTTCGAAAGCGGTGAATGAGAGCTTTGAAAGCGTAAAAGAAAGTGTGAATAGCAAGCGTACCCGCGATGGCATGGATCAGTTAGCCGGTGGTTTAGGTTCTTTTTTCGGCCTCATCGGCCGGATGCTGCGTATTCTTGTTGGCTTGATTATGCTCTTCCTTGGCATTGGTTTGGCTGTAACCGCAATTGTTGGGGTTGTTGGGGTTCTGCTCGGTACCCATGTACCCCCGATGCTAACTTCTGGATTTCTTGAATCATACTTTTTCTTAAACAGAGGCTGGTTTGTGCTCTCCATTGTTGGTTTGATTCTCATTTCTATTGTGCCCATTTTTGGATTGCTCTACAGCGGTATTCGGCTCTTGCTCAATGTTCAATCCACAAGAAAAGGTGTGGGTATTGTGACGAGCGTGCTATTTACATTGGGCGTTACCATTTGTGCTGTGTCAGCGATATTCCATGTGCGCGAATTCTCTCAGCGAGAAGTAATAACAACCACCGACATGTTCAGCCAAATACAAAGCGACACCCTATTCATTGCAGTTAACGACGACAAATACTGGCATACGGGGCTTCGACATCATAAAGACAACCACATAAGCATGGTGAAATCAGATGGTGACGACATCGTATTCGGACACAGTTTACTGCGATTCAGAACTACTGCCGACTCGAACTATTCTGTTCAAATTCAGCGTAATTCAAACGGAAGATCAGTTAATGATGCGATTGCAAATGCGCGAGAGATCAGTTACTCGTACGCCCTTGTTGGCGACACCTTGCATTTAGACCCCATATTCAAAGTTCCGGGCTTCATGAAATTCAAGAACCAAGAATTAACGGTTACCGTGAACATCCCCAATGGAAAATCGATTCGAACTTCCCCAAGTATCGCAAGATCGATGCGACCAGATCATGGTTTACCGCGTTTCAATTCGAATGCCAGTGACAACCAACTCTTTATCAACGTCAACGATTCGCTCTTCTGCAGAAGTTGTGGCGATGTGATACCTAGCTTTTCAGCTCCTCTCGACCGTCAGCGTGAAGCGCAAACCGACCTTTAGTCCGCGGGTGAACCTGGTCGTATTTCGGCCAGGGCCAGCCGCCAAATTTGGTGCGGTTGTAGTCGTCGAAAGCTTGTTGAATTTCAGCTTTCGTGTTCATCACAAATGGCCCGTATTGCATAACAGGTTCGTTGATCGGGCGACCTTGCAGCATCAAAATTGAGGCTTCATTGTTGCCATTCACCAAAGCAATGTCGAGTTCAGAACGCAACACCAAACGGTGGTAATTCGGGGCGATTTGTCCGGCTACACTTAAACCCGTGCCACTGTAGTAGTAGAGGGTGCGATTGATGCCTGCTTCAGTTTTGGGAAGCGTCCAACGCGCCCCCGGTTCAAGCTTGATGTTCCAAACGGCCACCTGGTTCTTGGGATCTGCTGCCCACGACCCCGGCGGAGGTGCGGGTGCGGTGTATTTGTCGAGTCGCCCCGCAATGACTTCAACACGGGTTGATTTGCCGGCAGCATCGCGGTGAACAAAATTCGGGATGCTATCACCCCATAACATTTTAAAGTGGGGTTCAACCATTTTGCTCTTGGCGGGCAAGTTCAACCACACCTGAAACAACTCAAGCGGGTTGCGCTGATCTTGTTTCAGCAGCGGAAACATTTCAGCATGCATGACCCCTTTTCCGGCGGTCATCCACTGCACATCGCCATCGCCGTATCGTCCGGCTGCACCGAGCGAATCGGCATGGTCGACAAGGCCTTTGCGCACGATGGTGATGGTTTCAAATCCGCGGTGGGGATGTCCGGGGAAACCCGGCACCGTTTTGCCGTGATACATGCGAAAACCGTCTTTGATGATGAAGTCATCGCCCAAGGCACGGTCGCTCAACGGCACCGCAGGTCCGCATTGCGCATTTCCTTTTGGGAAGTCGTCTTCATGGTGCGCACAAAATAAGAACGGATCAATGCACTCCCATTGAAATCCGAGTGGTGCAACTTTTAATATTGGTGAAGCAGGTGGTGTTTCCATAGGTACTGATGTTAATCCGCGCAGCGGCAAAGCTGCCAATGAGGTAACGCCCAACGAGAGGCGAGTCAGAAAATTTCGGCGTTCAATTTTGCTCATGGCTCATCGATTAGAGGATATTGACGAAGTTACAACAACATAACTCAGTTCATCTTAAACTAGTTCAAGAAGCAACCTCAAGCGTGTTTTTGGTATCTTGCATGCATGCGGCGAACCACCCACATTCACCCCTCTAGCGTTCTCGTGCTCTTGTGCGCGTTGTGTTTTCAAGCTTTTCCTGCGCGCGCAGGTGAGCCAACTCACTATGAACTCATAAAAAATAATGGGCAATGGCCCAGCCACGTCCTTGCACAGAGCCATGTGAGCCAAGGCCAACTCTACCTCGAACGCGGAGGTTTAACTTGGAACTTCATGGATTTGAGTGCCGTGGCGGCCATGCACGGCACCGCTGTCAATCCGGCTGAGCTTCAAGGGCAGGCACGCATTCGTGGACATGTGTTCAAGACCCATTTTGTGGGAGCGAATGAAGCGGCCGAAGTGCACTATGTCGACGAGCAAATTACCCGCTACAACTACTTCATCGGGCAAGATGCCTCGCGCTGGCAGGGCGATGTTCCTGCCTATGGAAAATTGATTTACAAAGAGCTTTATCCGGGCATCGACTTGCATTTTTACTCGCAAGATTTTAGCATGAAATACGATTTCATGGTTGATGCGGGGGCTGATGCTTCAGCGATTGCACTGCGCTATGAAGGTGTCGATGGTTTAGCGCTTCGAAACGGCCGATTGATCATTACGACCTCGGTGAATGAGGTCATTGAGCAAGCACCTGTCGCATGGCAAAACACGCCGCGAGGACGCGTGCCTGTAGCCTGTGAATATGTTTTGAAGGGCGATGAATTGCGTTTTCATTTTCCGAAGAAATATGACCCCAATTACCCCTTGGTGATTGATCCTATTTTGCTTTTTTCAACCTATTCAGGCTCTACGGCCGATAATTTTGGGTTTACAGCCACCTATGACGAAGAAGGTTACCTCTACTCAGGCAGTTCAGCCTTTGGAGCGGGCTATCCCTTGTCGGTAGGTGCTTACCAAGAAGTTTGGGGCGGTGGCGACGGACAAGGCGCTTTGGTAGGCACCGACATTGCCATCACGAAGTACGACATCTCTGGAACCTTTCGGGTGTACTCTACTTATTTAGGAGGGGCCAACGACGAACTACCGCACTCGCTAATAGTGAATCCAGCCGGTGAGCTCATCGTCATGGGCACTTCAAGTTCGCCGAACTATCCAATCACAGCAGGTGTATTTCAACCCACCTTCAATGGCGGCACCAACGTTGCCCCATCAGGTGTTGGGGTGCAGTACGTCAACGGTTCAGACATTGTGGTGACCCGTTTCTCAGCCAACGGAAACAGCCTCCTCTCCTCGACCTTCTTGGGTGGATCAGATAACGACGGCGTGAACGCATCAAATCCGCTCAAGTTCAACTACGCCGATGAATTCCGTGGAGAGGTTGAACTCGATAATGAAGGCAACATCTTGATTGTGAGCTGTACCTTTTCAACGAATTTCCCCGTGGTTGATGCCATTCAACCTGTGCATGGCGGTGCGCTTGATGGGTGCATCACCAAATTCACCCCCGATTTAAGCTCGATCATTTACAGCACTTACCTTGGAAGCACCAGCAATGAAGGCGTGTACAGCGTTGCAGTTACATCTAACAACGCCTTGTACGTGTGCGGAGGAACTATCTCATCCACTTTCCCGACCACCAGTGGCAGCTACCAAACCACTTTTGGTGGTGGTACTTCAGACGGCTTTCTCGCGATGATATCCGCCGAAGGCGATGATATTCTTTACTCCACGTTCATCGGGTCAGCCGCCTATGATCAGGCCTATTTCGTTGAGACGGATGATGACGACGTGCCTTACATTTACGGACAAACCCGCGCCACCGGTTCAACCTTCATCATCAATGCTGGCTATGGCACCCCGAATAGCGGTATGCTCGTGGCTAAATTCCAACCCGATTTAAGCGCCATCATTTGGTCAACTGTATTTGGAACGGGCAGCGGCAAGCCGAACCTTTCACCCACGGCGTTCTTGGTCGACGTTTGCGGTAAAATTTATCTGTCGGGCTGGGGCGGTAGCACTAACACCTCCTCGAACATTAACACCGACAATGTGAATGGCATGGAGGTGACACCTGATGCCTTTCAGCAAACCACGAATGGAAGTGATTTCTACCTGTTGGTATTGGAAGATGATGCGAGTGATGTGGTATATGCCTCTTTTTTCGGTGGCAATGTGAGCGCTGAACACGTTGACGGCGGTACAAGCCGTTTCAACCGCAAGGGTCAAATTTATCAATCGGTATGTGCAGGTTGTGGCAGCAACGACGACTTCCCCATCTTTCCTGCAAATGCTGTTTCACCCACCAACAATAGTTCAAACTGCAACAACGGAGTTTTCAAATTCGACTTCTTGTTGCCCATCACCATTGCCGATTTCAATGTACCGCTCTTGGGCTGCTTGGGTGGGCCAGCAACCTTTCAAAACACCAGTGCCAACGGGCAATCTTTCTTTTGGGATTTCGGAGACGGAACGACATCTGAGTCTTTTGCGCCAACGCACACGTACACCGAACCGGGCACCTATGAAGTGATGTTGGTCGCATTCAACAGCGAAACATGCAACGCGGTTGATACCTTATACAAAACCATCACGTTGATCGCACCGCAATCAGGAAACTTAAATGATTTGTCGATTTGTGAGGGCGAAAGCGTCACACTCGGCCCTGAATCTCCAGATCCCCTGTCGAGTTTCTTTTGGACGCCTTTTGAGACGCTAAACAATCCTGCAGTTGCAAACCCGGTAGCTACCCCAACTGAAGAGACCCTATACACGTTGTTGATCAACAATGGGGTTTGCGTTGATACTTTGTTTCAATTTGTGGGCTTCACGTCACTCGGTTTGGATGTTCCCGAAGATGTTGTGCTTTGCAATCCGGGAGATAACGTGGTACTGACCGCGACAACGAGTTCAACTGACCCCAGTTGGATTTGGTCGGCCAATGCTGATTTCAGCGACCCGCTCAACCTTGATCCGAATGACGCGTCGATTCAAGTTTCGGTTACCGCGTCAACAACCTATTATGTACAGCTCACCATTGGCAATTGCGTCGAAAGCGCTCAAGTAAATGTGGGCTTGTTGGCTGAGCTGCTTGAATTGGAGCCCGACTTCACGGTCTGTGCTGGAGACACCGTTACGCTCACCGCTTTAAATCCACTTCCTGGATTTACATTGACCTGGTCACCCGCTGATTTGATCGTTTCTGGGCAAGGCAGCACGAGTGTGCAGGCTTTTGTGCCCGAAGATCAAATTTTCACCTTGGTTGCGACCAACGGCGATTGTGAAGTGGAGGCCGACATTTTTGTGAGCACCAGCGGCCTCGATTTCAACGCGATTCAGGCGACTGCAACCCCTGATTTAGTTCTGGCAGGAGAAAGTACGGTGTTGACAGCTACACCCGTTGGCTTTGATTACCAATGGAGTCCGTCAGCCAGTGTTGATCAACCCAACGCGGCGACCACGACGGCCTCACCCACTGAAACAACGACTTACACGGTCACCATTTCTGATGGCGATTGCATTTATACCGACGCTGTACAAGTGCGCGTGTTTGATTTTACGTGCGGTCCGCCCAATATTTATGTCCCGAACGCCTTCACACCGAACAGCGACAATTTGAATGAATTGCTCTATGTCAGAGGAAACTACATCACTGATCTTTACTTCGTGATTTACAACCGGTGGGGTGAGAAAATCTTTGAAACCCGGTCACTCAACGAGGGCTGGGACGGCACCTACAAGGGCCGCGATGTTGACCCTGCAGTATTCGTTTACTACCTCGAGGCGGTTTGTGAAGACGGTCAGAATTATTTCGACAAAGGCAACATAACGGTAATTCGATGAGAACGACGCTGCGCTTCATCTTCGCTCTGTTGACCTTTGCAAACGTCGCAAAGGCACAAGACATCCACTTCTCACAGTTTGCTGTTGCGCCGTTGGTGTATAATCCGGCTAACGCCGGGATGTTCGATGGCGACGTGCGTTTCATTGGCAACCAGCGTACGCAGTGGCGATCGGTTACCCTGCCCTATTCGACGGTTGGCGGGAGTGTCGATTTCAACAATGCCTTTCAACAGGATGGCTTAGGCGCCGGATTGGGCATTTACCAAGACCGAGCGGGTGACTCGCGCCTCAATACCTTGGCCTTGAATGCAGCTGGCTCTTACCGAATTGCAACGAGCAGTGACTCGCTGCATCGCTTTCGATTGGGGTTGCAAATTGGTTTCGTGCATCGCAAAATCGACTACAGCGACCTGCGTTATGACAGCCAATGGAATGGCATGCAATACGTAAGCTCAGCCGACCCGGGCGAACAGTTTGCCCGCGACGCACGCTTTTACCTCAACACTGGGCTTGGTTTTGGATGGGAATACCGCATCAATCGCCGAAAAGAAATCCAAGCGGGGATCGCCTTACACAATGCGAATTCCCCGAAACAAAGCTTTTTTGATGACCCCTCTATCAACCTCGATTTGCGCGTTTCATTCAGTGGTTGGGGCACATGGGAATTGAACGAAGACTGGGATGCCATCGGTGGGTTGCTGCTTTCGCGCCAAGGCACTTACACCGAATTCATACCTTCAGTAGGTGGGCGGTACATCTTGAATGATACGCAAGGCCTCTTTCGCACACTCTTTGCTTTTGCGGCCTACCGTACGCGCGACGCAGGCTTTTTAACCGTCGGCATGGATTATGACCAATGGCGCGGAGCGGTGAGTTACGATTTCAACACCAGCAATTTACGTCCGGCAAGTAACGGACGCGGCGGCTTCGAACTCAGTCTCGTGTACATTTTGCGGCGCTTTACGCCCCCGGTTAGCAATCGATCGCTTTGTCCTGACTACCTTTGAGCTCAGAACATAAACCTGTGAGCACATCAAAGTCTGAAGTTACCCCCTCTCCATTTGGAATTGCCGAAATTGGTTTGGCATTTTTAGTGCTATACAACCTCATCTTTTTTTTGGGAAAGTTTGGTCCAGCCCCGATTGCTGATCCATTAGCAGGGATTTTTGGAGGAATTCAAGCCAACAAAGGTGCACTTACCCTGCTTGAATTAATTGGCACCTTGGGTGTATTTATTGATCTTGTGATTCGCTACGACCAGCACGCTGAGCATCCTTGGTTTCGCCGACGACTGCGCGTATTTTTTGCCGGATTGGTGATTCTTGCCTTCTTCTTTAAGGTATTCATCAACTACCTAGATTCAGCGTATTTGACAACCTGATGCTGGGTCGTCAATCATCGAGGTGATACTCGTAGTCACCCGGTCGCATTTTCCGTCCGTAACGTTTGTACGCAATAAAACTCTCTTTCACATATACGATGAATTCGTATTGTGTGAAGCGTTTGAGGCTTTCGTCACCAGGGTCCATGAAATCAATGAAGGCATCGAACTCATCATCAGGCAGTGCGATAATGTCATACTCGACATACTTCGCAAACAACTCCTTCAACAACTCCCGACGCCGATCGTCGTTGCGCATTTCAGCCACTTCGCGCTTGCTTCGTTCGCGGCGAGAAAAGGCTTCGTAAAGAAATGTAATCGGACTCTCCAACGCATTCACACCCGAAGTGCGGAAATCGCGTTCATCAAACCCAAGCCGATCAATATCACGCTGAATTTGATCAAGATCTCGCGGTGCCAAAACGGTAACCTCAGGGATATTGAAACGCAATTGACGCATGCGAATTTCAACATAATAGCGCGATTGATCGACTGAATCGGCATAGCTAATGCGCACCGAAACAAAGCCAGTGGCGCCAATATGGAGCGAATCGGTTTTGCACATTTTAATGAGAAAGGAGCCATCCTGCTCACAAAACGTACCAACTTGTTTCGTACGGTTGATGACCATCGCATCAAAGAGCGGACGACCACTTTCACTCAATACCTTACCTGTCACGAAAACCTCTTGGTCACAACCCTTCTGCGCGTTCGCTGAAACGAAAAAAAACAGCAACAAGGCTGCAGCGGCGATGCGGTAGATCAACTTCATACTTCGAAGATAGCAAGGACCATGCCTTCGTGCTTTGCCAAAAATATGTAAAGCTTACTGTCCCTTTACAAACAGGAAGTGGATCTCAGTGTACTGCCCTGCTTCATGCCCATTCAAATGCACTTGCATGCCCGAATCGGTAGTCAATTCGTAGGTGATCTTCTTCGGGAAATCGTGCTTAGGATTTTCAAAAACAATGCGTTGCGAAGTAGCCTCAGTCATTTTAAACTGAACCATTTCATCGCGTTGATTGCTGCTCAAGCCTACTATGTAGTAAAGATCGTTGTCGATGGCTTTGATTTCAAGGCGTTCAATGAACACCGTGTCTGCCGACGACATCACGTAGCCTTTGCCCGTAAGCGACGACTCGCCAGTTTGGGTCCATTCTTCATAGAAAGCATTGTCGCGGTTCTTGTCTTGCCACTTACCAACTAGGCGTTCCAATGGAAACGACAACTCATCGATGCGCGGCGGCTTAGGCTCTTCGCAGCTTGCGAGCGAACATAGGATCGCTGCACCGAATACAAAAGGGAGGACAAAAAACCGCATACGGGCAAAAATAGTAAAGTTCAGGGTGAGCTACGTGCATTGCTCCAACAAAATACGTAACCGCAGCAGTGCAGCATCGTATACTTTGTTATGAACCGCCATCATCAACGAAAATTGTTTAGACTCATTGCGTTGACTTTTCCGATTTTATTTTCGGCACAGTCGCCCAATCATGTCGACGAGCTCCTTGCTGAAAAGCATTTGGCGATTCAACTGATGCCCAATTGGGGTGAGCCCGTAACCTTCGCAGTGCTTTCGGTTTTCGAGGGCAAGGTGGTCGGCAAACGACCGATCAACAAGGGCCAATTCATCTTAATTGGCAGCGGGAAATTGAAAGACCCTGCCAATCCGGGGCAGGTTAATTTCTTCGCACAACACGGCATTGCGCTTTGCGACGCAAGCTTCGATAACGTAAGTCGTCAGCACCGCTACCAGTGTGATTGCGTAAACGAACTGTGGAAGTTGCGCTACGCTGAGCACCCCGGCGATTTGGCTGCTGGCAAAGGCTGGGCGCGCCATCCAAACGGACCCGACGTAGGCCAGATAAACCAATTAAAACGTTTCGGCATTGAACGGCTCAACGATATGATTTACGGTGAGCAAGCTTATGCTCTGCTGCGCGCTGTTACCGACCCGAGCTTTGTGCAGAGCTACCAATAGTGCATCGCACGTAGGCATTGAAACTTCAATGTACTTCTAGGGGCAACACAAAACCTTCCTTATCTTTCGGCCATGAGCGAAGAGCAAAGCCGAGATCGGGCATTGGAACGAATCCGCGCCAAACGGTTTCAAGACCGCGATGTACACGACGTGTATCAGCGGCTTATTGCTGGCGACCGCGAAGCATTGGCGCATGCCATCACCGAAGTAGAGCGCAACCTTCCCTCCTCGCGCCTGCGCGCCACCGCATTGCTTGAACTGTGTTTGCCACATGCCGGTAAATCGCGGAGAATCGGCATTACCGGTGTTCCTGGCGTTGGCAAAAGCACCTTCATTGAGCGTTTTGGGCAGGCTTTAACGGCTACCGGGCAACGGGTTGCCGTGTTGGCTATTGACCCCAGCAGCCGTAAAACAGGCGGCAGCATATTGGGCGACAAAACCCGCATGGAACATTTAGCACGCGATCCGCTGGCTTTCATTCGGCCTTCACCCGCAGCCGACACCTTGGGAGGTGTGGCCCGTGCCACACGCGAAAGCATTATGCTGTGCGAAGCCGCAGGATACACCACCATCATTGTTGAAACCGTAGGTGTCGGACAGAGCGAAACGGCAGTACACGGCATGGTCGATTTCTTCCTGCTGCTGATGCTGGCTGGGGCAGGCGATGAATTACAAGGCATCAAACGCGGCATCATGGAAATGGCCGATGCGCTGTTCATCACCAAGGCCGATGGCAGCAACCTCCCCCATGCGCAATTAGCCAAGCGGCAGTATGAAAATGCCCTGCATCTTTTTCCTGCGGCTGCGAGCGGGTGGACGCCCGTGGTGGGCACCTGCAGCGCGCTTGAGAACTCAGGAATGGAACAAGTTCACACGGTGCTTGAAAACTATTTTTCTTTGGTTTCAGCCTCCGGCTGGATGGAGGAGCACCGCCGCAACCAAGACTTGGTGTGGATGGAAGAAGCCCTCTTTACAGAAATCACCCGTGAACTGCAACACAATGCAGTGCTTCAAACCCGGTGGTCGGCCTTAAAAGCTGCCGTTGCCGCCCGTGAAAAAAGTCCGTTCGCCGCAGCCCATGAATTGGTAAATCTCTGGTTGAAGCGCAACTAAGCCTGCTGCTGAATGTGCGCCGCAATTTCATAAAACGGCACTTCAACCTGACTTCCCGACACCATGTTTTTCAACGTAATTTGCCCTTTCTGGATCTCATCTGTTCCTGCGAGCGCAACATAAGGAATGGCCTTGTCATTGGCGTACTTCATTTGCTTTTTGAGCTTCGCTGCATCGGGATACAATTCAGCGCGAATGCCAAGCGCACGCAACTGTTCAACCCAACCGAAGCACACCCGCGCCTCATCTGAACCAAAATTGACAAAGAGAATTTCTGTGCCCTTGTTGGCTCGTGCGGGGAACAGTTCAAAAGCCTCGAGTACATCATAAATGCGATCGGCGCCGAATGAAATACCAACCCCGCTTAATCCGGGCATGCCGAAAATACCCGTCAAATCATCGTAGCGGCCACCCCCGCAAATGCTGCCAACGGGCGAGTTGGGCACCTTTACTTCAAAAATTGCCCCGGTGTAGTAATTCAATCCGCGTGCCAAAGTTGGATCAACCACCAAGGTGCCTTTGGTGAGAGGGTAGGTTGAAATATAGCCAATCACCTCTTTCAGCTCAGCCAAGCCGAAGCGGCCAATTTCTGAAGTGGCGAGTACTGATTCTAACCGTTGCACAACAGCTTCTGGGGTCCCTTCCAACTGAAAGAGCGGATCGAGCGCTGCAATTTGAGTTTCGGTAAACAGCCGCTGACGCAGTTCGTTCTCCACCTCTGCTCGGCCGATTTTATCGAGTTTGTCAATGGCTACCGTTAAGTCGGTGAGTCGGTCTGATACTCCAGCCACTTCAGCAATGCCAGCAAGTACCTTTCGGTTGTTCAGGTGAATATGAAAAGCGGGTAAGCCCAAGCGGTCAAGTACGGTATCAAAAATGCGTATCAGCTCAACTTCGCAGAGTAAGCTATCTGTGCCCACCACATCGACATCGCACTGGTAGAACTCTTGGTAGCGGCCTCTTCCCGGACGGTCACCGCGCCACACCGGTTGAATTTGGTAGCGGCGAAATGGAAAGGCCAACTCATTTTGATTCATCACTACGAAGCGCGCGAAAGGAACGGTAAGGTCGTAGCGCAAGGCCTTCTTCGAGATTGAGAACCCAAATTTCTTGGCATCGCGTGCTTCGAGCGCCTGCTCATCTGACTTGGCGAAGAAATCGCCGTTGTTCAAAATTTTGAAAATGAGCTGATCGCCCTCATCGCCGTACTTCCCAGTCAGGGTCGCCAAATTTTCCATCGCGGGGGTTTCGATCGGCTCAAAGCCATAGCACTCAAACACCTCGCGGATGGTTGAAAAGATCCAATTTCTTCGTGCCATTTCACGGGGTGAAAAATCACGTGTACCTTTGGGTAATGAAGGCTTGCTCATGGGGTCATTGATTGGCCTGCAAAATTAGCAAAAAGCGAGGGAGCATACTTCATCGTTTTGCTTGTAATGCTTGAGCAACCCCGCAAGGCGTCTTTCGGGGGCCTTCAGCGAAGCCAGTAAACTAAAAAATGGAATTGGTATGAACTATGTATGGGCCGCAATGGCCGTTCTTATTGTAGTACTATACATCATCAACCGCAGAAAACTGCGCAAGAGCGAGTAAGGCTGTACCTTGTACTTTTGCGCTATGATTAAAGGGATCAAGAAACGTGAAATGGCCGGACATGCTGGTCCGGTGTATTCAATTTGCGAAGGGCGAACCGCTGGCATGATTCTGAGCGCATCAGGCGACAGGTTTATTGCCGAGTGGGACTGGCAGACTGGACTCGCCTCCCCTTTTTCAGTAAAACTGAATGCGCCATGTTTTGCCGTGGCTTGCAGCATCGCTGATCAGATTTTACTCGTTGGCACAGGTGAAGGCAACATGCATGTGATTGACCTCGCCAACAAACAAGAGCTGCACAATTTCAAAGTCCACACCCAAGGCATTTTTGCAATCGCATGGATTGCGCATGAACAAATGGTTGTTGTGGCCGGCGGTGACGGATTTCTGAGTGTTTGGGAGCCTGGCACTTGGAAACTGTTGCGTCATTTTAAAGTGAGTGATTTCAAACTACGCGCCTTGCATTTGCATGAATCGACGTTGTGGGTCGGCACGAGTGATGGCAGCTTGCATCGTTTTGACCTGCCCTGGCTTAACGAACTCGAGCGTATTAATGCGCATGAGGGTGGTTGTTATTGCATCACCCACCATCCAACCAAGCCCTTGCTGATCACAGGTGGCAAAGACGGGCATTTGCGTTTTTGGCACATCGACGTAACCATCCGCCCGTTTAGGGCGATACCTGCACACAACTTCGGCATATATGCCCTCGCTTTTTCACCCCAAGGGCGCTGGGCAGTAAGCGTCAGCCGCGACAAGTCAATAAAAATATGGGATGCCGCCAGCTTCGACCCCATTGCTAAGCTTATTCGTCCGCAGTTGCCTGCGCACACCCATTCAGTGAACCAAGTGATGTGGATGAATGCGCACACCTTTGTAAGTGCCAGCGATGATCGAAAGTTGATGGTTTGGGAGGTGGTTGACGATGAGAATACCCTAAACGTGTGATACCATCGTATGCACTTCTGAACTACTTTTGCAAAAAAAAATCACACTCATGAAACGCTTGCTCCGCCTTTTACCTTTTGTTGCTTTGTTAATGACCGCTTGCACAGGGGAAGAAAAACCTGTTGAAGCAGTTGTTCCACAAGAAGTGAACGTGTATTCACACCGTCACTATGACATTGATCAAGAGATTTACAATGCCTTTGAAAAAGAGACGGGCATTAAGGTAAATGTAGTAAGCGCATCGGCTGATGAGTTGATTGTGCGCATGCAATCGGAAGGTGCCAATTCACCTGCTGACTTGTTGATCACCTCAGATGCGGGCCGCTTGGTTCGTGCGCAAGAAGAAGGTTTGTTGCAAGCCGTAACCTCTGAGGCATTGAATGCCAACATTCCAGCACATTTGCGTGATGCCAATGGCGAGTGGTTTGCTTTAACCACCCGTGCGCGTGTGATCGTTTATTCACCCGAGCGCGTTGACACCTCGAAGCTCACGGGTTACGCAGGCCTGGCAGATCCGCAATGGAAAGGCCGTATTTTGGCGCGTAGTTCGAGCAACATTTACAATCAATCATTGCTTGCGGCGCTTACGCAGCACCTCGGAACCGAAGGTGCTGAGGCATGGGTTCGCGGCGTGGTTGCAAACTTTGCGCGTGAGCCGCGTGGAAACGACCGCGATCAAATCACGGACATCGCAGCGGGCGAAGGCGATTTGGCCTTGGTGAATACGTATTACCTCGCGAAGATGTTCACCTCAGACAATGCGGCAGAGCGTGAAGCAGCGGCTAAAGTACGCGTGTTCTTTCCGGCTGATGCAATCGGAACGCACTTGAATATTTCAGGGGCTGGGGTTGTAAAAACAGCTCCAAACCGCGACAATGCCATTGCCTTGCTTACCTACCTCAGCAGCACCGCGGTGCAGCGTCAATATGCAGAGGGCAACTTCGAATACCCGGTGCACCCTGAGGTAATGCCATCAGACATTTTGCAAGAATGGGGCGCATTTCAGGCAGACACCCTTCCTTTGGTGTATCTTGGCAGCCAAAACAAGTTGGCCGTTGAGATCTTCAACCGCGCCGGCTGGAACTAAGATCATTCTTGCAACGACTTCGTACACATCGGCGTATTTGGCTCATATTGGCAGCGGCTATTGCTGTTTTGCTGTTGGCTCCCTTTGCGTTTTTGTTTTCGGGCTTGTTTGGTGGCGATAATGTGGTTTGGGACCACCTGAAGTCGACCGTTCTATCGGGGTACGTTTATAATTCACTGGTGCTGATTGCTGGCGTTGGCCTGAGTACTTTGGTGCTTGGCCTATCGTTAGCGCTGCTTACATCGCGGTATCGGTTTCCGGGGGTTGGTTTTTTTAAGATCGCCTTGCTGATGCCGCTGGCGCTGCCCTCATATATCGCGGCCTATGCCTTCAGCGGCATGGTTGGTTACGCCGGACCCTTGCATTTGCTGTTCTTGGAACAGGGGATTGATGGGATGCATTTCAGCATCATGTCAAAGGTTGGATTAATCGCCGTGCTTTCTTTGGTGCTATACCCCTATGTTTTTGCTACTGCTCGGGTAGCCCTTGAAAGCCGTTATAACAGCTATATCGAAAGTGCGCGCGCCTTGGGACTTTCAAGGCTTCGCACCTTCTGGAAAGTCATACTTCCCTTGCTGCGGCCGGCCCTTATCGGCGGTGTTTTTTTGGTGATGATGGAGGTGTTAAACGACTACGGGGCGATGAAATACTTCGGCGTACCGACCTTCACCACCGGCATTTTCACGGCGTGGTTTTCGATGGGTGATTTAAATGCTGCGGTGCGCCTTGCGTTGCTGCTCTTCGTTGTGGTTGCCACTTTAAGCTTTACCGAAAGCCGCGTGCATGCACAACATAAGGTGCATGAGTCGCATCGCTCGGGCAAGCTCTTACCCACACCGCTTCGCGGATGGCGAGCAGCTGGCGCAACCGTTTTTGCAGGCTTGGTGTTCATCATTGCCTTTGTTGCACCGGTTGCCTACCTCATTTGGCTTTTGAAGCAAGCCAATGTCGATGCCGCCCTGGCTGAATGGCCGAAATTAGCTTCGAACAGTCTTGTATCAGGCTTGTCGGGCACCGCGGTCGTGCTCGTTTTAGTGCTTTTTACGCAATTCGTGCGCCTGCTCGTTAAAAGCGGCTTCAGCTTTTTCATTGGCAAGAGCATCAGCCTTGGCTACACCCTTCCAGGTGCGATTATCGCGGTTGGTGTATTGCTTTTTTCGGCCCTGCTCGACCGACAAACGGGTGCACAACTCGCGCTCACCGGCTCGTTTACCATGCTCGTGTTTGCCTATGCCATTCGATTCAGTGGTGTAGCCTACCAGCCTTTGCATGCCGAAAGCGAAAAACGGTCGGCACGAATGTTCGAGGCTGCGCAGTCGCTAAGGCTTCGTCCGCTTGCCCTGTTGCGAAAAGTGTACTTGCCTTTGAGTATGCCCGGTATAAAAATTGCCGCCATTTTGGTGATGATCGATGTACTGAAAGAACTGCCCCTCACCCTTATTTTGCGTCCGTTTAACTTCAGTACGCTCGCCACCAAGGCCTTTGAGTATGCCGATGATGAAATGCTCGGACGCGCAGCATTGCCCGCATTATCGGTGATTGTAGTCGGTGTGATTCCCGTACTTTTGCTGCACCGCATGCTCAAGTCATCATGAACCCCTTTTTATCCATAGCACAAATCAGTCACGCCTACGGCAAAACGCCCGTTTTAAAAGACTGCAGTTTCGAAGTCGGTGAAGGCGAAATCGTGGCCCTCTTGGGTGAAAGTGGAAGCGGAAAAACAACCATGCTGCGCCTAATCGCCGGATTTGAACGTCCGTCGAACGGCAGCATTACCTTGCATAACCACACTTTATGCAGCCCTACAGCATTCGTGGTTCCCGAACGGCGCAATGTCGGCATGGTGTTTCAAGATTACGCCCTGTTTCCGCACCTAAGTGTTGGCGAAAATATCGCGATCGGACAAAAAAAGAATGCCTCAACCTCGGTTGAAGCATGGCTTGATTTGGTAGGTTTGGGAGGCCTCGCTGACCGCAAAACCACGCAAATCAGTGGCGGACAGCAGCAGCGTGTAGCCATCGCGCGTGCTTTGGCCGCAGAACCCCAAGTGCTCTTACTTGATGAACCCTTTAGCAACATTGACGAATCGTTGAAGTTTGCCTTTCGCAGTGAACTGCGCGATCTTTTGGTGAAGGTTGGGGTGACAGCCATTTTCGTTACCCATGACACCAAAGACGCCCTCGCGATTTCAGATAAGATCGTAGTGATGAAAGACGGTGTAATCA
>CAMCHP010000044.1 GCA_945874695.1 Chryseobacterium gleum | reverse complement strand
GGGAAAATCGGATCGCTGACCGAGTTGCGTTGTAAAGCCCACGACAGCGAAAGGTTGTTTGCACGGCCATCAGCAAAGGAGAAGAAGCTTCTGAAGTTGTCGAGGTTGAAGTGCTGATAGGTTAAGCTGGCGTACATCAAAAACCAGTCATCGGGGCGCTCCCAGCGCTGGCCGAAGCCTACGCTGGCACCGCTAATGAAGAGCGCTTGACGGAGCGGATTGGCTTCGCCTTCAATGACTTTACGCTGGCCGTTGGTTTGCACAGAGTGGAACAAGCCAAAAGTGAGCGAGTTCGGCTTTCGTCCACCCAACCAAGGTTCGGTAAACGAGACATTGTAGCTTTGGAAGAAGACCCCGTTCGATTGCGCGCGGATGCTCAATTGTTGCCCGTCACCCGACGGAATCGGGCGCCACGCGTTCTTTTTGAACATGTTGCGCAACGAGAAATTCGTGAAACTTAATCCGAGCGTACCGATTACACGGCCGGCTCCCCAACCGCCTGAGAGTTCGATTTGGTCGGAGGGTTTTTCTTCGACAACGTATTCAATGTCGACCGTTCCGGCTTCATTGTTGTTTTTGGGGTTAACCTGAAATGCTTCGGGGTTGAAGTAGTTCAAGCGGGCCAACTCACGCTGGGTACGAATAATGTCGGTTCGGCTGAAGAGGTCGCCCGGACGGGTTTTAATTTCGCGGTAGATGACGTGGTCATTGGTTTTTGTATTGCCAATAACCTTCACGCGCCCGATGCGGAATTGCTTGCCTTCGTAGATTCGGATTTCAATGTCGATGGAATCATTCTCAACCAATACTTCAACCGGAATGGCTTGAAATTGCAGGTAACCGTCGTCTTGGTACAGCGATGTAATATCGAGCCCTTTCGGGTTCATAAACAGCCGCGTCTCGAGCGTTTGTTGGTTGTACACATCTCCCGCATTGATTTTCAAAATCGAGTCAAGGGTGCCTGTGCGGTACTTCGCATTGCCATTGAAGGTGATGTTGCGGAAATAGTATTTATTGCCCTCGTCAATCACTAAATCTATAGCGATGCGGTCATCGCTGGTGCGGTAAACTGAATCGCGCACGATGCGCGCATCGCGGTAGCCTTCAGCGTTGTACTTTGCGAGAAGGTTGGCTTTATCGGTTTCAAAGTTCTCATCGATGAATTTTGAACTTTTGAAGAAGCGGTACCAGCGTTTCGCCTTGGTGTCTTTCATGGCGCGGTATAATTTGCGCTGTGACAGCAAGTCTACACCGGTGAGGTTGATGTCGCTAATTTTGATGCGTTCACCCTTGTCTACAGCAATCGCCATGGTGACACTGTTCGCAACATCATCATAGGGTTCGGTTGTAATGGATACGGTCGCATTGTAGTACCCTTTATCGACGTAATAGCTGATGATTTTATTGCGCGTTGTCGCCATCAAGTTTTCGTTGACGATTCGTCCGCGGATGAGATCAACTTGTTCGCGCAGCTTTTCGCGCTCAGAGCGCGCTAAACCTGGAAAGGTATAGCGTCCAAGGCGGGGCATCTCTTCAACTTGAATAACGAGGTAAATGTCGTCACCGCGTATTTCAGCGGCGTAAACAGAAACATCAGCGAAGAGCTGCTGGCGCCAAAGGTTTTTGATCGCACGAGCAATGTCATCGCCCGGAATGGTGATGGGGTCGCCAACTTGCAAACCGGTAAAGAGTTTGATGGCTTGAACATCGGTGTATTCAGCACCGATTACGGTAATTCCGGCAATTTTATAATCGTGTGGATTGCTGTAGTCGATCACAGTACCGATGCGCGACACTTGCCCCTGCACCATCGTGAAGGGCAGCGCGAGGGCTACGAGCAACACAATAACTAATTTCTTCATTCTCCGTCGGTGATGGCGATCTGTTCTGTTGTTAATCCGAATCTACGCTGCCGCTGCTGGTAGTCGCGAATGGCATCGAAGAAGTCGTTTTCTCTAAAGTCAGGCCAGAATTTCTGGATGAAGTAGAGTTCTGAATAAGCGATTTGCCAGAGCAAAAAGTTACTTACGCGGCGTTCACCACTGGTGCGGATCAGCAATTCTGGGTCTGGAATCTCGCGTGTACTGAGGTACTGGGCGAGGGTTTCTTCAGTTACGTCTTTTGCAGCGATGCCTGAGCGTACGAGTGCACGGGCGGCTTCAACCAATTCCCAACGTGAACTGTAGCTGAGTGCCAAAATTAAATCAATACCTTGGTTATCAGCGGTGCGCTCCATGGCCGTTTGCAGCTCTTGGGCGCATTTGCCGGGGAGGCTGCTGAGGTCACCGATTGCACGCAAGCGCACATCGTTGGCATCGAGGTCGTTGACTTCTTGCACGATGGTTTGCACGAGCAAATCCATTAAGGCTTCGACTTCTTCGGTTGGACGGTTCCAGTTTTCGGTTGAGAAGGCGTAAAGTGTTAAATAGCGAACACCCAATTCCCGGGCAGCCTTCAACGAAGCCCGCACCGCTTCAACTCCGTTCAAATGTCCGAAGATGCGGTTTTGGCCTTTGTGTTGCGCCCAACGCCCGTTGCCATCCATGATAATGGCGACGTGCTGGGGGATATTTTGTGGGTCAATTCCTTGAATTTTGCCCATGGCAAGGGTTGTTCCGGTCTACTATCCATCCTTAACGCGATATCAAAGCAGATATGCGCGATGCAGGAAATTTAACATTTCATCCCGAGTTTCGGGGACGCAAATGTACCGTAAAAATCAGATTTCTACTGATTCCAACAGGTGGTTGGCATTTTACCGAGGCGAATAGACAGGGTAACCGTTGTAAAGTTGAACCAATCACGGCGTCCGGAGTCGCCACGTGCCAGCCCGGCGTAGCTCGAAAGGCCTTCAGGATATGATAAACTGCGGTCGGCAAAAATCACAGTGAGTGGACCACTTTCGTCGGCTAAAACGGCCGGGTCGGCATAGGCACCGCTTACATCATCGAGGTAATCAGAGTAGGTTTTGCGCATGCCCCATTCAACAGATAGTGCGACAATTGAAAATAAATTCAATTTCATGCCGACACCGAAAGGAATGGAGACGCCATTCAAGGCGTAGGGGTCATCACCGCCAGTGGTTCCTTGACCTTCGGTGCCTAACGGCTGCAATTCATACCATCGGCCGAGGTATTCGGCTTGAGGTTTGTGGCTGTAAAAGCCAAGTCCCATAAATAAATACGGAGTGAAACGATCGCGCGAATTTCCGATTTGGTAATTGCGGTAGTTCAATTCAACCGTGCACGAACCTTCAAGAATTTCGTTTCGGAAACTAAGGTTGCGATTTTGAGCCCAAGCGTCTTTTGAATCGGCATCGCTAGCTGCTATCATGCCATAAAACAATTGGCCTTTGATTGACCACCTTTTGTTCAGGTTTTCGCGGTACATGGCACCTGCACCAACAGAAAGTTCCCCACCGAAATGGCGGTATGGATTTAGGTCGCCGATGTAGTAAGACGTGCCGGCCATGATGCCAAACTCACGGCTTTCTTGGAATTTCTTTTGCGCGTGCGCAGGAAGCACTGCGAGCAGGAGCACTAGTATGCAAAGGATGTTCAAACGGGTGTTCATCGGCATATGTAACGCAAAGGGTGACAATTTGTTGCAAAGATAGCCCAATCTTAATTGCGCTTGTCGAGTCCCCACATGAGTTTGTTGCGGATGGTCGCGAAAAAATGTTGCCCTTCGAGGTTGAGCAGCTGGACTTTAAACTCCGCCGAGCGAAGGTATACGTCGCTCCCTGAATTGATCACAAACGAGCGTGAATCGAGGGTGAGGCGTTGGGTTGCAGACCGGCCATCCGCCGACAGGCGCAAAACCGAATGATTGGGCACAATGAGGGGGCGCACATTGAGGTTATGCGGGGCGATGGGTGTAAGGATGAAAGCTTTCGAACCCGGCATCACGATGGGGCCTCCGCAACTGAGGGAGTAGGCGGTTGATCCCGTGGGTGTAGAAACGATCAAACCGTCGGCCCAGTAGGTGTTGATGAATTGTTCATCCATGTGGGTGTTCACCGATACCATTGACGCGTCGTCGTGCTTGTGAATGGTAACTTCGTTGAGCGCGTAGGGGAAATCATCGAGGGGCACATCGAGTGAGCTGACGTGAATCAGCGACCGCGGATCGAGGTAGAATTTGCGTTGTTCAATGGCTGCGATGGCCGCTTCAATTTCATCGGTTGAGACGTTGGAAAGGAAGCCAAGTCGGCCGGTATTGATGCCGAGCACGGGAATTTGAGCATCGCGCACACAGGTGACTGAATCGAGCAGCGTGCCGTCACCACCGATGGAGATGAACAGGTCGCACGAACCGAGATCAGCATGGCTAGTGAAGAGCGAGAACTGTGCGTTGGGGAGTACCTCGCGTTCGCGCAGGAAGTTCATGAATTTTGCGTAGAACTTGAGTTCATGCTGACCAGCATTCAATCGCTCAAGCAGGGTTGCGATGGGCGCATTGAAGGCGTCGTCAAAATGCTTACCGTAAACGGCGATGGTCATAGCACTTAAAGTTCGTGAATTTGTGCGCAATATCCAACTTTCTCGTGGTTCAGGCGCAGGTTTTCGGCCTAAACGGCCGGATGGGGTTAGATGTCGAGATAGCGCATGAGCTCGTCGTAACGGCGGCGCAGATCGTCTTCATAATTCGGAGCGTCGAAAAACGCTTTGATGCGGTAATCGTAGCGTTGGAGGGTTTGTACCACCCCACGGATGTCGGTTTGGTTGATTTTAAGCGATACTTCAACCATGCGGCTGTCTTCGAAGCTGGTAACCGTTGAACTGAGAATTTTCGCGTCGTTGCCTTCGATGTGACGTGCGATTTCTGCCAATGAGTAATCGACGTCGTTCATTTCGAGGACTAAAATTGAACCTTCGCGTCGCACGGCCTGGAGCTCGGCCATGTAGTCAACGATGCTTGGCAGACTAATTTCACCCAAGTAATTGTTTTCGGCATCTACGACCGGAATGGTGCTGAGTTCGTTGGTTGAAATGACTTCAATGACTTCGAAAATGTGCTCATTGGGCATCACACGAAAGGGCAGCAATTGGAAATCACGCACAGTGACCAGCTGCCCTTCATAACCGAGGATGGTTGACTCGTCAAGTAATCCGAGGAGCTTGCCGTCTTCAACCACAGGCAGGTGACTCACCTTCCAATCTTGCATGTATTGCAAGGCGGTTTCTGGTGTGTCGACCGGCACCAAGGCGGGTAATTCTTGCGATATAATTTTGTTAACCAACATAAGCGTGGGTTAGCCCAATTGATGTGACTAACTTTGTAGTGCCAAATTAACGGCTGAACAAGGTGTTCTGTTTCAGCCGTGGCGTTTTTTTACACACAATTGTCCACCACATGCAGCACAACTCTGTACGACTTAGCGTAAATGTGAACAAAATAGCCACCCTCCGCAATGCACGTGGGGGCAATATTCCGGATGTACTCATGGCGGCATTGAATATTGAACGATTTGGTGCTCAGGGCATTACTGTGCATCCTCGTCCGGATGCTCGGCACATCACCTATGCTGATGTGCGAGGGCTAAAAGGTCAGGTAACGACTGAGTTTAATGTTGAAGGGTTTCCTGACCCGGGCTTTTTAGCTTTGGTGAAAGAAGTTCGTCCTGAACAGGTTACCTTGGTTCCTGACGGTCCGGATGTGCTCACGAGTAACGCGGGGTGGGACACCGTCAAACAGGCCGACTTCTTAAAGGTGGTGATTGCCGATTTGAAGGCTTTGGGCATCCGCACGAGCATCTTTCTCGATCCTGATCCATCGTTGGTACCCTCGGCGGCGGCTACGGGAGCTGATCGCATCGAATTGTACACCGAAGCATACGCATCGGGCTATGCCCAAAACAAAGAAAACGCGATTGCACCTTACATTGCTACGGCGCAGGCCGCACTCGACCACGGCTTGGGTGTGAATGCCGGTCACGACCTCAGTTTGGAGAACCTCGCTTATTTTGCTGCACACACGCCAGGCTTGTTGGAGGTTTCAATTGGCCATGCTTTAATTAGCGATGCGTTGTATTATGGACTTGAGAACACGGTGCAGTTGTACTTGCGTGAATTGAATTAGCATGGAACTTTTTTACCGGAGTATGGGCGCAGGACGTCCGCTCGTGATCTTACATGGCCTTTTTGGATCAGGCGATAACTGGCAAAGCTTGGCACGGCAGTACGCTGAGCACTACACCGTATATATGGTTGACCAGCGCAACCACGGCCACTCGCCGCACAGTGCTGACCACAGTTATCGGTTAATGGCAGATGATTTGTTGGGTTTTCTTGACCAGCACGGCTTGAACGATATTTTCTTGTTGGGCCATTCAATGGGCGGAAAAACGGCGATGTTGTTTGCTTCGGAGCATGGTCACCGGGTTGAGAAGCTGATTGTGGCAGACATCGCACCCAAACCTTATGAGGTGCATCATCGCGCGTTGGTTGATTGCATGTTAAGTGCCCCATTGGAGGTGGGAAGTTCACGGGCTAAAGTTGAGGCGCACCTGAACGCGGGCATCACTGACCGGTCGACGGTGCAATTTTTCATGAAGAATTTGTATTGGAAATCAAAGGAGCAGCTTGCGTGGCGATTCAATTTGGAGGCTTTATCGACGCACCTTGCAGCGGTGAGTGAAGAAACAGGACAAGGCATTTGTTTAACCGACACCTTGTTCATTCGCGGCGGAAAATCGAACTATATCACCGATGATGACGTACAATGGTTGAACCATTACTTCCCAAATAACGAATTGGCTACAATTCCGTCTGCGGGTCATTGGCTGCATGCTGAGGCTCCTGAAGCGTTTTTTGAGCTCACGCAACGCTTCTTGACTGAATTTTAACGGGTTAATTTCAATGTTTATCGGGAAAATTTGTAGTTTTATCGGAACAGCGGATCAACTACGACCAATTTATAACCTATGCAAGTACGCAACTTTCGGTGGTTTCTTTTCGCAGCAGCGCTATCTCTCGCTTTTTCGAGCTGCAAAAAGAATCGACTTGACGACGAGTCAATCACACCAGGCAGGAATTTAGACGCTGAAATTCTCGAATTGCTCGAAGCGCAATCAAACGGGGAAGGGCTGAATTATTTCGTTTTGCCGGAGAGCGATCAGTACAATTTGATACCGCAAGATCCGACCAACCCCATCACGTCGATTAAAGTAGAACTCGGGAAGCTCCTTTTTCACGAGACGGGTATTGGCGTGGTGCCCAAAATGGGCGAATTGGGTGAAATGACGTATTCGTGTGCATCGTGTCACTTTGCTGCGGCAGGTTTTCAAGCCAATATTGCCCAAGGCATTGGTGAAGGTGGCGTAGGATTTGGACTTTCAGGTGAAGGTCGTATTCCGCATCCGAGCTACCCTTTGGATAGCGTCGACGTGCAGCCGATTCGCACACCGTCAAGCATGAATGGTGCTTGGCAAGAAGCCATGATTTGGAATGGCCAATTTGGTGCAGTGGGTGTAAATGCGGGTACAGAAGACCGTTGGGCAATGGGGACGCCGATTTTCAACAACTTTTTTGGGCATCACGGACTCGAAACACAGGCGATTGCTGGTTTAGCAGTTCACCGCTTGCAATTGAACGAAGAGGTTTGTGCAGACATTACGATGTACGAAGAATTGTTTGATCTTGCTTTTCCATCGTGGCCAGAAGCTACCCGTTATACCAACCGTACGGCAGGCATGGCTATTGCAGCCTATGAACGCACAGTCATGAGCAACCAGGCACCTTGGCAAGATTATTTGCGCGGCAATACTTCAGCGCTTAGTGAAAGTGAAAAGCGCGGCGCCGCACTTTTCTTTGGGAAGGCTGAATGTTCGAGCTGCCACAATGGTCCGGCTTTGAACAGCATGACCTTCTATGGCTATGGCATGAACGACTTGAATGGTGCAGGCATCATCAACGGCACAACGAACGATCGTGGAAGGGGTGCCTTTACGGGCAATACAGAAGACGATTACAAGTTCAAGACCCCGCAATTGTACAATTTGAAAGACTCACCGTTTTATGGCCACGGGGCATCTTTCCGCACCATTCGTGAGGTGGTCGAGTATAAAAACAATGGTGTGCCACAGAACAGCAACGTGCCCGAGTCGCAGTTGGCAGAGCAGTTCCGTCCGCTCGGACTCACCGAGCAAGAGGTGACCGACTTGACAAATTTCATTGCCAACGCATTATATGACGCGAATTTGGAGCGTTATTCGCCGCAAACCCTTCCTTCGGGCTTTTGCTTTCCAAACAACGATGTGATTTCACAGATCGATCAGGGCTGTATTGAGTAGGGGCGGTGGTTTGCCGCGTGTTTGGCATTTATGGCGTTGAGAGACTTTAGAATAAAGTTCTCCAATTCACTCGCCTGCATCGTACTTGTTCTTGTATTTGAGGTACAATTCAGTTTGACGGTTGGTTAAGCGAATCGATCGCCCGTCGATGAAGGCGGCTGAAACTTGGTTGCCCATCATGTCGAGTGCATCACCTTCTGAAATGAACAGGGTGGCTGACTTGCCAACTTCCAATGAACCAAAGCGGCCATCAATGCCCAAAATTTTAGCGGCATTTAGGGTAATTGACTGCACGGCCTTTTCGTAATCAAGTCCATAAGCGACTGAAGTGCCTGCATAAAAAGGCAAATTGCGTGTACCCATACGCTCCATATCGCCCGCGTTTTCAAGGCAAAACAACACACCTGCCGCATCGAGCAACGCGGGCAAGCGGTAGGTTAAATCAATGTCGTCTTCGGCAAAGCGTGGATTGCTATGCAATCGCTGCACCATCACGGCGATGTTGTTCGCTTTCAAGAGCTCAGTGCACAAATGGCTGTCTCCGCCGCCCACAATAACCATGTGCGGAATGTTGAGCTTGCGCTTTAAGTTCACAGCTTCAGTGATTTGCTTGATGTCATCGGCATGCACATACAAGCGCAATTCACCGGTAAATACCCCGCACATCGCAGCGAACTTCACTTCGGTAACTTCTGCTGGAGCATCGCACCAAGCCTTCGCCTCCGCTAAAAACCGTTCGATCTCGTGCTTTTGTTGGTCGTAAGTTTTGGCTTTACGAACCTCAGGTTTGCCATCACCCCGGTGGCGGTGGTGCATGTAGGGCCAATTCAAGTGGATGCCGTCAACCAACGCAATGGCCGCGTCTTCCCAGTTCCAACCGTCGAAGTGCACAATGCCACTACTGCCACTGATGGTTCCGCCGCGCGGTGTAATTTGACCGAGTAACACGCCGTTTGTTCGCACAGTGGGTGTGATTTCGCTTTCGGTGTCAAAGGCGATGACGGAGCGTACATTCGGACGAAACGTTCCGATTTCGTAATCGTCTACCGAAGCGCGAACGGCATCAATTTCTCCCAATCCAAGGGTTGAGTTGGGGGTGATGAAGCCAGGGTACACATGTTTGCCTTTGGCATCCATGATTTGATCCCAACCGCGCGTACCTGCTTGCGCGGCAGTGCCCACAAATTGAATCACACCACCGTCAAATCCAACGGCGCCATCCTCAATCACTTGGCCATTGCCGATGTGCACTGTAGCCCCAGTAATGAGGATGCTGCGTTGTTGGCTGGGAGCTGGCCCATCCTGCCCATAGGCAGAAAACCCAAAAAGGAGCACCATGACGCTCAGGACTATGGTGCTTGAGAGGTTGTATCGTGTGTTCATCGGATTTCGTCGGTAATGGTTTCGCAATGGTAGTGACGTTGCATACGCTCGCTTGGTTTGGGTCCGTGTGAGCTGCCTTCGGTGTTCAACATTTTTTGAAGAATGCGGGCGCGTTCAGCTTGCATTTCAGCACGCATGCGGGCATCTTCTTCACGATCAAACAAGCGGCGGCCATCAACAAAGGTGGCTTCGGCTTTGGCATATACACTCAGTGGATGGTCGCTCCAGATCACCAAATCGGCATCTTTGCCCGGTGCAAGAGAGCCCATGCGGTCGTCGAGGTGCAAAAGAATGGCCGGATTTAAGGTCACGAACTTCAAGGCTTCTTCTTCGGGTACTCCGCCGTATTTGAAGGCCTTGGCAGCCTCTTGATTCAGGCGACGAGCCATCTCCGCATCGTCACTGTTGAAAGCGGTTACCACACCTTGGCTCCACAAAAGCGCACCGTTTTGCGGAATGGCATCTTTCACTTCGAATTTGTACGCCCACCAATCAGAGAATGAAGAGCCGCCAGCACCATGTGCCTTCATTTTGTCGGCTACTTTATAGCCTTCAAGAATGTGGGTGAAGGTATTGACGGTGAAGCCCAAGGAGTCAGCGACGTGCATGAGCATGTTGATTTCATCTTGGCGGTAACTGTGGCAACTGATGAAACGCTCGCTATTCAAAATTTGCAGCAAGGTTTCAAGCTCGAGGTCACGCCGCGGGGCCGGTCCTTTGCCTTTTTTGGCGCTGTTGTATGCCGCCCACTCCGTTTCGTATTCTCGTGCGCGGATGAATAAGTCATAATACACTTGCTCTACGCCCATGCGGCTTTGCGGGAATCGCGAAGTGAAAAATTCACCCCAATTCGCCTGTTTTACGTTTTCACCAAGCGCGAATTTGATGAAGGGATCAGCTCCGTCAATCTGCATTTCTTCAGGCGAAGCGCCCCAACGCAGTTTTACCAAGGCGCTTTGTCCGCCAACCGGATTCGCCGAACCATGCAAGAGTTGCGCCGCGGTGACGCCTCCGCTGAGCTGGCGGTAAATGTCAACGTCTTCCGAATTAACCACGGTGGCAATGCTCACTTCGGCAGAACTGGCTTGCGTGCCTTCGTTCACTCCGCGACTGATCGCAATGTGCGAGTGCTCATCAATGATGCCCGCTGTGACATGTTTTCCTTGTGCATCGTAGGTTGTGACCGCTGGTATTTTCTTGCCAAAAACGGCTCCCAGGTCAATGCTTGCACCCACGGCTACAATTTTACCTGCGTGAATTAGCACTTGCCCGCCTTCAATCTTGCCTGCAGACTCGTTCGTCCATACGGTTGCATTGGTAATGAGCAAGGTCTCTTGCGCAGGCATGGTTGGCCTTCCGTAAGCTGTAAACGGAAAAATAAGCGGTCCGACAACATCGGGCGTGTTTACTTTTTTCTTGGGTTGTGCGGTTGTTGAAGCGATGCTGTCGCGCACAGCTTGCCATGTGAACCACTGGCCGCCATCGGTTTGTCCGGCCCCCTTCCACAACGCGTAGTTGTTCTCGGTGTTTCCAGTCAGCAAGTAAACACCGGTAAAGAGGCTATCAACAGGGCCAAATTGAAGATTCACCATGTCGCCTTCTTGGCTTATTTTCACCTTGATTTTGGTGGTGTCGGCACTGGCGATTTGTTTGCTTGAGTCGTTCGGATCGGGGATGTTTTTCGGACGAATGACCTGCAGCGATGCACTGTGTTTGCCAGGTTTGCCGGTAACTTCTAAAGGAAGTACTTGGGCATTGATGCCAAAGGTATAGTAGCCTGCAAGGTCAGGCGTGTTGCGATCGGTGATGATGTGTTTTTTGCCAAGCACCCAATTTTCAAGTATGCGGGTTTCGTCGTCGAAGAGCGGTCCATCGGTCAAAATGAAGTTCGCCAAGAGGTTCGGCTTCAAGCTGCCTGTGAGGTCGTTGAAGCGTCCTAATTCAGCGGGCGTTTCGGTGAGTGCGCGCAGTGCGACATCTTCGGGCAAGCCAGCTTGAATGGCTTTGCGCACGTGTTCGATGATTTTTGAAGGGTCGCTCAAACCATTTGCCGTGAACGCAATGGCAATACCCGCGCGGTGTGCAGCGACTGCGTTGCCAGCGGCGAGCTCCCAATGTTTAAGTTCAGCCAGCGAAATCAAACGGGCGAGGTATGGGTCGCTCACATCTGGCGTTTCAGGGTAATTCAGCGAAACAATTAGTGCGCCGCCCGTAGCTTTGATGTGATCGAGACGTTGGTAAGTGTCTCCCGCTTCTTTGAAGATAAACTGCGTTTTAAATTCATCGCCGATGCGGTCGGCACGCAAAATGTCGAGTTTGTCTGAGCACTCAAAAAACTGTGGCAAATTGGCATTGCGCAGAAAGGCAGCAAGGCTGAGGTTTGTTTCGCCTGCCGGCGGATTTTGGGCGTACCATGCCGCATCGAGGTAGGTTTGCCGAAGCAGGGCAATTGCTCCCATGAGCGAGCTTGGATAGTCTTGGGTTGAACTTCCCTTTCTGAAAGAAGAAAACGCTGCGGCTTGCGGACGCAAGAGGGCGCGGTTATCATTGTCACTCAGGGCAACAACCGCACCTGTGCCGCGCACAATGCCATCGTGAATGTGCGTAAGTACCGTGCCAAAGCCAGCTTTGCGAAGTTTATCAAACTGCTCAGCTTTGTTGGCAATGGAGAAGACATCGCTCGCGTTGGTTTCAGGACGAATGGCCTCATTCCAACCGTATGCTCCTTTTTTGGATGACAGATCTTGCGGACCTCGTTCGCGCTTGGGTTGGGGCGTTTCGGGCATGCCGGCGTCGCTCCACAAGTCAACAAATGAGGGGTAAATGTGGTATCCCTTGGCGTCAATGCGCACCGCGTTCGCATAGTTTTGGGCCTTAGTGCCAAGTGCGACAATTCGGCCATTTTTGATAACCAAATCGCCCACATAGCTTTCAGTGGCCGTAGGGTGCAGCGTGGCCCCTTCGATTATATATACCGTTTGGTCTTTTTCAATTGTGCCGTTCACAGGGAAGGTGGGCTGCGCATGTGCCACGCGAAGCAGGGCAAAAGCAACGAAAAGCGCTGACAGCAGACAGCGGTGCAGGTTTAAATTCTTCATGGTTGGTCGCTCAACATTTCGAAAGGTAAGAACAGAAAGCACACGAAAGTGTTTCAATCCATTGTACCTTTGCAGGATTGCGCACCGAATATACCGCCTTGTATGGAAACCCGAAAGATTCCCACGATAGTTTATGCTGAAATGACACCGAATCCGTCGGTAATGAAGTTTGTTGTTGACCGCATGCTCATTGAGGGCGGCGCTCAGGCCGCCTACCGCAGTAAGGCTGAGGCTCGTGATTCATCACCGCTCGCCGAAGAATTGTTCAATTTTCCGTTCGTTACCGCAGTGTTTATTTCAGGCAACTATGTGGCTGTAACGAAAGATGACTCGCTCGGATGGGAGATGATCGTGCAGCAACTGCGCGAATATGTGCGCGATTGGCTCATGGAAAACGCCATTTCAGTGAGCCGTGTACCTGACATGATGCCTGAACCGCCTGCGCAAGCCGCTGCACCAGGTGCCACACCCGTTGACTTTTTGCCCGAAAGCGAAATTGTGCCATCAGAGTACGATGATCAAATCAAGCACCTCCTGGACCAGTTTGTTCGTCCGGCCGTTGAGCAAGACGGTGGAGCGATCGATTTCAAAGCCTTCAAGGCAGGTAAGGTGTATGTGCACATGCGCGGCGCTTGTGCTGGATGTCCGAGCTCAATGCAAACCTTAAAGAGTGGCATTGAAAACTTGCTCAAGACGCACATTCCTGCTGTTTCTGAGGTTGTTGCAGGTTAATTAACTTTTTACCTTCTTTTCAATGCGTGCGAGGCGTTGGGTGATGTCGGTCATCCAAGCTTGGTTCGCTGTGCCTGCGTTGGTGGCTTGTGGCAATTCAAAAGCCAGAAATGCGCGTGCACGCCACAGCTCAATGACCTGATCTGCCTGAACGTCGTAGGTCTGAAAATCAGGGTTATCAGAGATCATGCGAAAGGTGCCTGTTGTTTCAAGGTGATTCTCGATGCGCTTAAACACAATGCCGTCGTTCTGGGTCACAACGACATAGGGGTAGCGATTACCCGCGGTATGGTGGTCTTCAACAAATGAAGCCAGCACGTAGCTTCCACTTGGGAGCGGCAACATGCTATCGCCTTCAATTTGAAAGAGACGCAGTGACATGTCTTGTGGCAGTTCGCCAACAGGAAGGTTGAATGTGGGCAGCGAGGCGATAAATTCGACATCACCGTAACCATGCAAATAACCAGCGGCCGCGCGCACCGGGACAACCGTGATGAGCTCTTTCTGTGAGCTGCGATCAACGGCAATGGGCAAAATGTGCGTTTGAGTCTCCTTTTTTGTGTTGGTTTTTTTGGGGGTGGATGGAGTCGCCCATCCGACCGTTAGGTCGCTAAAAAACAAAACATCTAAGGTGACTTCAAAATAGGATGCCAAGGCCAAAAGGAGTGCGACGCGAGGTTCAGCGCGTCCGTCTTCCCACGCGCTGACGGTGGTGCGGTTGAGCTCAAAAACCTCTGCCAATGCGGCTTGTGTGAGGTTTTTCTGTTGGCGCAACAGACGAATGTTTTCGGCGAGGCGATTTTGCATGCTACGAAGGTACAATAGCGCGGGTGCAAGAGCAAGTGTTTGGCACCTTACCGTTGGGCGACAGTTCAGTTGACATCAGCCGATTGAATCAAGGGCTTTATACGTATGGAATTCGCACGAATGCGCGCTTGCTGAGCAGCGGTGAATTTGCGAAGTAGCGTTGCCGAAGTGCTCAGCCCCGCATGGCATCAACAGGATCCATGCGGGCAGCTTTTAAGGCTGGTGCGATGCCTGCGATGAGGCCTGAAACAACCGCCACACTCATAGCTGCAATGAAGCGGTCGGGCCGGAGGTTAAAAACTAAGCCTACGTCGATCGCGTTGAGGAGCAGCGCCACCAGTGCGATGAGCGAGTAAGCCAGCAATGCGCCGAAGATGCAAAGTGCAACGGCTTCAAAAAGAAATTGCGTGAGAATAAAGGTGTTTTTTGCGCCCAGTGCTTTTTGAATGCCGATGATTTTTGTGCGTTCACGCACCGATACAAACATGATGTTTGCGATGCTGAAGCAGCCCACAAGAATTGCGAAGATGCCAATGAACCATCCGCCAATTTCGACTTGCGCGAAAATGGTATCGATGAAGCTCGTGAGCATATCCATTTGGTTTACGCTGAAGTCGTTTTCATCGCGGGGTGACACACCACGAATGGCGCGGTAATGTTGGGTGACTTCGGCTTTCAGTGCATCGAGGTCAACGCCCTCTTTGGCTTTGATGACCAAACCGCCATCGTTTTCACGAATGTTGACCATCCGTTCAGCGAAGCGTGCGGGCATCATGATCATGCGGTCGAAGCCGTCAGAAATCAGCGACACCCCCTCTTTTTCGAAGGTTCCGACCACCTCAACGCGCAGGCCTTTCACCTTAATGGTTTGGCCAATGGCGTCGCCTTGAGGGAAGAAGATCGATGCGATTTCAGCGCCAATGATCACCATGTTTTTACCCCCATCGAATTCGAGATCGGTGAAGTATCGTCCTTGCGCAATGTTCAATGTCACGCAGCGGTTGTAGTCGTTTGAAATCCCGGCGATGGAGATGTCATCGAGGCTGTTGTTGCCAAATTCGGTGGTTCCGACATCGCCAATTTGGTAGGCGACCGCCGCGGCGAGGGAGAGCCGTTGTTGCAGCTCGGCCACATCACTGGGGAGGGGTTGCTGGCGGTTGAAATATTTCCACCATTCGTACTCTTCAGCGCCTTCTTCGGGGCCCCACGGCCATTTTTGGACGAACAGCACATCATCGTTGATCATGCTGAAGGTTTCTTTCAGTCCTTTTTCCATGGCATCGACCATGGTGAACACCGCGGTAATCACGAAAATACCGACCATGACACCGAGCAGCGACAAGAAGGTCCGCATTTTATTGGTCGTAATCGCTTGCCAAGCGAAGAATAAACTTTCTTTCAGAAGCCGGAGGTACAGCATAGTGCAAAATATAGAAGCAAGTTAGCATACTTTACTGAACGCCGGGGTGCGTTGGTCATGCGGTACGGCCGTTGGTCATTTCGTTTGGGGCGATACAACCCGTGTTTTTTTGTTTTCGACCTAACGGTCGGATGGGGGGGTAGCGTATAAAAACACTTCCATAACTTACCGTGCGATATACCCTCCATTATCCTTTTATTAAAACACATTGCTTTTGGAGGAGGGAACGATTTATTTGCACTATGTTTGATGGAAGGGCTGAAAAAATACTAGAAGGCTTATTCGAAACTCAAATAGATTGAATACAATGAAGCGTATTTTTATAATAGTTATCCTTCTTACCCTCCTTGCGCCATTTAGCCACGCTCAATGTGAGGTAGATGAAGTTGAAATCAGGGTCAACATTGTAACAGACCCGTGGGGAGAAGAAACGTTTTGGACCCTGTCAGATCTCATGGGGAATGTAATTCTTCAAGGCGGCCAAGGGGGTGTGTATGAAGACAACACCAGCTATGCCGATAGCATTTGCGTACAATCGAACACCTGTTTGTTTTTCGAGATCTACGATAGTTTTGGGGATGGCATTCTTGAACCAAATGGGTGTGAAGTGTATGTAGGCGAAACGCTTGTTTATAGCATTTCCAATGATATTAACTCCTATGCGATGACGGTGCTCAACTGTTGGGATTCGTGCGGCATGATGCTGAATGCATTAAACGATCTTCAAGCCCATATCAACGATGAGGTAACCCTTGATGCCTCGGAACTAACGTTTATTCGTACTATTTTCACGCTGTTCCCTGAATGTTTGGCCAGCAGTGAGTCTTTGATAGTGCTATCAAAAAGCGTGGTTGAAGATTATGACAATGAAATAGGTGCAATTTTCACGACACCAACTACAGAGAACGGATTTTCAAAAGATCCTGAACAGGCGCCAGGTATGGAGTTAGAGCGGGCTATAATTGCGCTTCAACAAGGAATATTTGATCATGTGTTCACCTCTGAGGTCTATGCCAATTATCCACAACATATTAATGGCTGGATGTTCGAGACATGTTATTCTTACCCAGGTTATGTTGATCCGCCTCTTGATTCATCTGAGGCTCATTCTATGTTGATTCTCGCTGATTTTCAAGACCCCGATGGGGCGAACCCCTATTATGACATCAATGGCGATGGAACCGAGCATGCCCTTCGGCCTACAGGTCTTTATTTAGCTCCTGGAAGTGTCGCTACCGTTTCATTGCCTGAGAGCTTAGTCGGACAGAACTTCTTCGTTCGTGTTGGTTCACATGAATGGGACTTAACCGATAGGGTTGACTTTAAGCGACTCGACAGGATTTCAAGGAAATTTGCTATAAATTCCACAACGCTAGAGGTTTTCAATCCGCTTGGAGGTGCAATTTCGATTCTTGTTCCGTACGGCGCCAACGCAGGTGTTGTAGAGGTTAGTGTGACCAACTGTGTTGAGGCCCCATTCTTTTCGCTGAAGTCATTCTACGAAACACCTGACTTTGAAGCTGAGTTAGACAAGCCTGGTCCTTGGGCTGTTTTTGAAACAGAGAATGTAATGTTCACCATACCCAAGCACTCCATTGTTCCTGGGCAATATGACCTCATGCAAGCCATGCTCGACTGGGAGACAGCCGTAAGAGGCGTAAATTCAATTTTGGCCAGAGAGATTGTGCCCGACAAACACAACATGTATATGATTTCGGACATAGACATTCGATTTGGTGCCTATTCGATTGGTTATCCGATGTCTAACACACCGCAGCGCTTTACCGACGTGCCCGGTCCTGCTTATTTTTTGAATGGCCCTGGTCCTGATGATGAAGTTAATTTTCATGAGTCGGGCCATGCGTTGGCAATCTCTAAGTTTCCGGGTGAGGAAGAGGCTTTGGTTAACGTGCCCTACATCATGGCACTTAACTATGGTTTGGGAGAAGACTTGATTACTGCCGTGAACTACAGTTTCGTTCCGAATACGTTTGACATTGACAAAACCGCAACCCATAGAATGGTTTCAAACACCTTTGGATCGGCGAGAAATATTTCAAATACTACAAATGACGAAGTACGCTATCAACATAGAGGGTACGGTCACTATTTTGAGATCGTCAATGTGTTAGGTTGGTGCCCGCTGAGAAACTTTTGGAAACAAGAATACATTGACTTTGAGAATGGGATTGACCATAGTATCAACGATCAAGATGTTGACGGCAGAATACTGCGAATGTCAGTTGCAGCCCAAGCTGATCTGCGCCCGTTATTTCATGTTTTTGGAATTCTTCCCCAAGACCCGGTTTCGCTTCAAACCGCCTTTGATCAAGCAGGTATTGTGCCGTCGCTCGCGATTTATAATCGTCTTCAAGCGTACATCGATTTGATTCCTGAAGACAACTCGGCATTCGTAAATTATGCCCTTTCTGTTTATCCAAATCTTTACGCTGACGGGCTAAACGAAAGTCCAGATTATGGAGTAGGTTGGCATTACCAGAAATCATTGACGTACAACGCTGCTGAAGGCCAAGAGCGCACTGATATTCTGCATTCCATCATCGACCTCTATTACCCGAACGGCGCTCCAACAGGCAATGAAATTCTGGACGTTTGTTGCATGCTTGATACCCTCGTTATTAACCTTGACAACGAAGATGTTGTTATAACAGGAGGCGTTGAACCCTATGCTGTTTCAATTGAAACAGATGGTGCTGTTCAAACAGTAACGGTGGTCGACTTTGATGGATGTGAAGCGACCTTACAAACCACAGCTATTGACGAGCAGCATGAAGGAAGTGAACGGTTAACGGTGTACCCGAACCCGGCGTCAACTGAGATAAAAATTGACTGGACAGGAGGCAACAGTGAAATCGAGAGCTTGCGCATGGTTTCGGTGCATGGCCAAATCATTTATCAATCTCAAAAAGCAGACCGAATTAATACGGCTTCATTCAGTGAAGGCATGTATCTTCTACTCATCAACTTGGTCAGTGGCGAGCAATTAATCAAGCGCGTTTTGATTGCGAGGTAGTGTAATAAGGAGTTTCTTAGAGCTGAGAGATGGCCCTAGAATAAACATCACTTCGGGCACAATTACGCGCGGGTCATTCACACACAATGCCATGAAACCAATGAAATCCGCGAAATCGAGTATGTACTTCTTCTCAGGCTTAGTCTTGCTCACGCTGGCCTGCAATGCCCAAACCAAGAACGCAGGCGCGATTGCTATGGAGCACCCTGTTGAACCGCTAGAAACCAATTAGAGATGGGAACGAGTGCTCTAAACAGCGTTTTGTTTTTGCGAACGGTGTAATTTTAGCAACGGCTTGCAGGCTCTTAAGTAATAAAGAAAAGTGATGTCCTTTTTGGTAGAACTCAAATCGCGTAATGAAGTGCTGTTTTATTTTGGTGCAGCATGTTTGGGTGCGGCACTGGTTTTTTTAGTGCTGACGAGGTTCACGGCCGTGCAAGTTCATGGCGTTAATGCGTGGTTTAAGCCCTTCAAATTTGCCCTATCGACGTGCTTGTTCGCATGGGCGATGGCTTGGTATTGCCATTATTTAACGGGATTCAACCTCCAGCTTTTCAATTGGACGGTGGTGGTGCTTTTGGGATTTGAAATTGCTTACATCGCCCTAATGGCAGGGCGAGGTGACATTTCACATTACAATGTAAGCTCGCCTGTGAGGTCCGCCTTATTCTCTATGATGGCTTTGGCAGCCTCGATTGTTACCCTGTACACCGCTTATGTAGGTCTTCTTTTCTTTACACAATCATTCCCTGAATTGCCGAATTACTATGTATGGGCAATCCGTTTGAGTCTGATTATTTTCGTGGTTTTTGCCTTTGAAGGCTTCGCCATGGGCGCAAGGTTGAGTCATTCGGTTGGTGCAGTGAACGACAATTCAAACTGGTTCATCGTTGGCTGGAGCAAAACAGTAGGTGATCTGCGGGTCGCGCATTTCATAGGAATGCACGCGTTGCAAGTGTTGCCAGTGCTGTCGTTTTACCTACTCAAAAGCACCCGCGCAACGATTTTGGTAGCTTTGGTTTACGCACTTTTAGCCGTGTTTACCCTCGTGCAGGCTTTGCAGGGTAAACCACTGCTGGGAACAGTTCCCGTTCAACATGAAGTCGAAGACCAATGATCGTTTACATTGACAATTTGACGACGCAACTTGGATTTAATGACCTCGGTGGCCGATAGGTAGGCTAGAGTTGGTAAGTTAGTAAGCATGTCGGGTTTTATTGCATTACATTGTATAGTAATAGAACCTTATATCAAAACAGCCATGCGCCCTCTCCTCACCCTTGCTGCCTTAGCGTTGTTTGCAACTGCTAGCCATGCTCAATATTTCAACATCGGTTTCACCGGATTTCAATTGCAACCCTGCTTTTCAGGTGAGGGAACCGTCACCACCTTCAACACCTTGTTTGTGTACCAAACGGTGAACGACCTTTGGGATGGCGAGCTCGATTCAACCGCCTGCATTGATCTGCTGCAACACCCGATCAATTGCCTTGCATACTTGGATGTAGCCGATGCACACCCGAATCGCCCCATATTCATTAAGAAAGTCTTCAACCAACCGCTCTCGCCCAACAGTTCATTTAACATTTTTGCCGATCAGTATTATTGGGGCAGTCAAGTGAACAGCGATTGTTCGTCGTTGCAAATGTGCAGTGGCATGTATTTCAACATTCGCGTGCCCGCACACCCTGACTCACTTGAACCGTATCGGACCGATCATCGCTTCTTTTCTTTTGAGTATGAACCTTCAGGCCCATGGAGCAGTCAAACACATCGCATCAGTCAATGCTTATCGACCGAGCATTTTGATGATCAGCAATTGGAGTCGATCGTTTGGATGATCTCGCCTTCTGGTCAGCCTGAAAACCAGCCTATTACACTTACAAGCGTTGAATGCTTTGTTGATTGGACAGTTTTTTTGACCGTTTCACCCCATGAGGCTTCCATATTCGATTACAATTTTGCGAATGCTACGCATACATACAGTTATCTTGTATCGGCGGCGATTTTATTCGGCCGCACAGCCGCAGAAGGCTACCCTGCGGTTGACAATGTGCATTACATCGATGTGCTCCCAAACGCAGGCGCCAATGTCTCGACCCAAGAGAGCATTGTTATTCGGCCCTACGATGAGAATTTCGCGACTTCGCTATCCTTTCAGCCCTACACAGCTTTACGTGGTGCGCTCGTAGAAGGCGAAACCGCGCTGCGGCATAACCTTGAAATCATTTTCCCGAGTTACACGGTGTGCCAGGCTATTATTGGTGATTTTGTTATCGAGCCCAACGTCACCTATACCTTTAAAAGCAACCGTATTGATCTTTCAAACACCGGTTGCTTGCTCTTTAAATGGGGCGCTCACCTCAAGGTTACACAAGACAGCTACGTGCAATACAGTCCATCTGGAGCAGGCATGCTGGGCCTGATGGCGGGCAGCGACATCGTGCTTGAGCGCAATGCCACGCTCGATATTGGGTGTACCGTTGGCCTATGGGATGATCCCAACGCTGATGGGGTTTCGGTGTGTGAAATCTACCTGCATCCGAACTCGACCCTGCGCTTCAAGGCGGGCAGCAGCATCACAAATGCAACTTCGGGTGAGCGCATGAAGTTGCGTGTTCACATGCTCGGGGGCATCGCCGATTTAGCCGATTTGCCAGCAGCCGATTTGCGACATTTTGAGTTCATTTACCCTGAAGCACCTGAAGGCATGGCGATTGAGGTGCTCGGTGAGGCGCGCCACGGTCAAGTCAACCTCCGTTGGTGGGGGCTGAGCGATGATTTGGCGGTGGTGAAGGTTTTCGACCTAAACGGTCGGATGGGCAGCTCCGAACGCATCCCACAGCACCCCGGTTGGAATTACACCACCCTCGCAACACCCACTGCTGCCAACGGATTGATGGTGGTGCAAATAGCGACATCCACCCGGCAGGGTGCAAAAAAATTCTTCATGCAACGTTAAGAGTCGACCTTCGAAGAGCGGTCAACCATTTTGTAGATATCTTTCACTTCACGGTCTGAGAGGTAGCGCCAGCGGCCCAACGGCACATCGAGCGTGACGTTCATGATACGCACCCGACGCAAGGTGCGCACGTGGTAGCCAAAGTGCTCACACATGCGGCGAATTTGACGGTTTAAACCCTGCGTAAGGATGATGCGGAAACTGTGACTGCCCGTGGCTTTTACGAAGCACTTTTTGGTCACCGTATCTAAGATGGGCACGCCCGAAGCCATTTCATGAATGAATTCAGGGGTGACCGGACGGTTCACAGTGACTTCATACTCTTTTTCATGGCCATTGCGCGATCGCAAAATCTTGTTTACGATGTCGCCGTCGTTGGTGAGAAAGATCAACCCTTCGCTGGCCTTATCGAGCCGCCCGATGGGGAAAATGCGCGTGGGGTAGTTGACAAAGTCGACGATGTTTTGCTCTTCGCGCCGGGTATCGGTGGTACATACAATGCCAACTGGCTTGTTGAGCGCGATGTAAACGAATTCTTTTTCTTCGTTTTTCATCACCGATTTGCCGTTCACATGCACCTCATCGCCAGGCATCACCTTTGTGCCCATTTCTGGCACCTTGCCGTTGATGGTTACCCGACCTTCTTCAATCAATTGATCAGCAGCCCTGCGCGAGCAGAATCCGATTTCGCTGAGGTATTTGTTGATGCGAACGCCGTTTTCGCTCATTGCTGCCGATTATAATCCGAGCAATACTTCACCAGGATCTTTGCCGCCAAAGAGCATCAATTCAGGCTTTTCGATGAACTCTTTCACCTTGTATAGGAAGCTCACGCTTTCTTTGCCGTCGATGATGCGGTGATCGTAAGAGAGGGCGAGGTACATTACCGGACGAATCACCACTTGGCCGTTTTCAGCTACCGGACGTTCAACGATGTTGTGCATGCCCAAGATTGCGCTTTGCGGCGGATTGATGATCGGCGTGCTAAGCATTGACCCAAACACACCACCGTTGGTGATGGTGAAGGTTCCGCCGGTCATGTCGTCGATTGAGATTTTGCCGTCGCGCGCCAAAATGGCCAAGCGCTTAATCTCCATTTCAATTTCAGCGAGCGACATTTGCTCGGCATTGCGCACCACAGGCACCATCAAGCCTTTCGGAGAACTCACAGCGATGCCGATGTCGGCATATTCGTGGTATACAATTTCATTGCCTTCAATGCGCGCATTCACAGCCGGATAAAGGTGCAATGCCGTAGTAACAGCTTTGGTGAAAAACGACATGAAACCGAGGTTGGTTCCTTTTTCGTCTTTGAAGCGGTCTTTGTATTTGTTGCGGAGATCCATCACCGGCTGCATGTTCACCTCGTTGAAGGTGGTTAGCATGGCGGTTTCGTTCTTTACGCTCACAAGTCGCTCAGCAATTTTGCGGCGAAGGCTCGACATTTTTTCACTGCGTTGTTCGCGTGATCCGCCCCAACCGGTTGCTGGTGTTTCGAAGCCAGCAGCCAAGGCGTTTAAAACATCATTTTTAAGGATGCGGCCGTCTTTACCCGTGCCTTTGATTTGATTGGCCGAAATGTTGTTTTCGTCCATTAATTTTTTTGCAGCTGGCGCTGGATGTCCGCTTGCATAAGTTGCGGCTGCAGCAGCTGGCTTAGCCTCGGTTTTTGCTGCCGCCGCGGGTGCAGGTGCTTTCTCGGTCGCTTTGGCTTCAGCTTTTGGCGTTGCAACAGGCGCTGATGCGCCAGCAGGGCGGGCTGCGTCGGTATCGATGAGGCAAACCACATCGCCTACGGCAACCACATCGCCTTCAGCGGCCTTCAGCGTAATCACGCCCGAAGCCTCTGCAGGTAGCTCGAGTGTTGCTTTGTCAGAGTCAACTTCAGCGACGGTTTGGTCTTTCTCCACGTAGTCGCCATCGTTAACGAGCCAATTGGCAATTTCTACTTCAGATATCGATTCGCCCGGACTGGGCACTTTCATTTCGAGTATAGGCATTGCAGTACTTCGTTTATGCGTTAGAAGTTGCGTTTACTTTTTTGGTGGTTTTCGCGTGGGCGAAAATCTTGTCCATCAAGGCTTTGAAGCGTTGTTCATGGATGCGCGGCGAGCCAGCAGCAGGGCTTCCACTGGCAGGTCGGCTGATGCAATCGAGCGGTGCCAATTTGAAGTGACGCAACATAAAGCCCCATGCACCCATGTTTTCTGGCTCTTCTTGTACCCACAAGTAATTCGCTTTGCTGCCATAGCGTTTTACAATGGCGGCCAGTTGTTTTTGTGGGAAAGGGTAGAGTTGCTCGACACGTACGATGGCCATGTTATCGCCTGCGTTGCGTTCTTCTTTCTGCTCGAGGATATCGTAGTACACTTTACCAGAGCAAAAAATTACCGTGTCGGTTGTTTTTACATTGGCACTTGCGTCGTCGATCACTTCTTGAAAACGTCCTTTCGCCATTTCAGTTAAGCTGCTAACAGCTTTCGGGTAGCGGAGGAGTTTTTTGGGCGTGAATACCACCAAAGGTTTTCTGAACGGACGTTTTACCTGGCGGCGCAGCAGGTGAAACATATTCGCTGGTGTAGTGCAGTTGACAATTTGCATGTTGTCTTCAGCGCACAACTGCAGGAAGCGCTCCATTCGTCCACTGGAGTGCTCAGATCCCATGCCTTCGTAGCCGTGTGGCAAGAACATGGTGATTCCGTTCATTGTGCGCCACTTGTCTTCAGCGGCAGAGATGAACTGGTCGATGGTGATTTGAGCGCCATTGAAGAAGTCGCCAAATTGCGCTTCCCAAATCGTCAAGCCATGCGGATTGCCGAATGCGTAGCCGTAGTCGAATCCGAGCACCCCATATTCAGACAACAACGAGTTGTAGATGGTGAGCATTGCTTGGTCATCGGCTAAGTGATTGAGCGTGATGAGTTCTTCTTCGGTATCTTCGGTTTTCACAACCGCGTGCCGGTGTGAGAAGGTACCGCGCTCCACATCTTGTCCGGAGATGCGCACCGGATGTTTTTCAACCAAAAGGCTCGCATAGGCTAGCAATTCGCCCATTGACCAATCGAGTCTGTCGTCTTCGAGCATTTTAATGCGGTCTTCAAGGAGTTTGCTCGTTTTTCTGAAGAACTTTTTCCCTTCAGGGAGTGTCGACATCTTATGCACGAGTTGTGCGAGCACTTTAGCGTCAACCCCTGTTTCGGGTGATGCTTCGAGCTCATCCGGCCGTGCAGGCCGAAAATCTTTCCATGTTTGCTCCAAGAAGTTCCACACTTTTGCCTTCGGAATGGCCTTTGAGCGATCGTAGGCTGCATCGAGTTCTTCTTCAAGTTGAACACGCGCCTTTTCACCCTCATCGGCTGTCATTACACCTTCGGCAATTAATTGCTCGAGGTAAATCTCGCGAGGCGTAGGGTGGTTGGCAATGTGCTTGTACAATTTAGGCTGCGTGAATTTGGGTTCATCGCCTTCGTTGTGGCCGTATTTGCGGTAACCGAGCAAGTCAATGAAGACATCACGGTGGAATGTTTGGCGGTATTCAAGGGCTACGCGAACGGCTTGAATCACCGCTTCAGCGTCGTCGGCATTCACGTGAAATACAGGACACAGCGTGACCTTAGCCACGTCGGTGCAGTAAATCGATGATCGTCCGTCGAGGTAGTTGGTCGTAAAACCGACTTGGTTGTTCACGACAATATGAATGGTACCACCGGTGCGGTAGCCGTCGAGTTGTGCCATTTGCACCACTTCATACACAATGCCTTGACCAGCGATGGCGGCGTCTCCGTGAATGAGAATAGGGACAATGGCGTTTTCGTCTTTGAGGTAGTTATCGATCTTCGCGCGCGTCAAACCTTCAACCACGGGGTCAACCGCTTCGAGGTGCGAAGGGTTCGGCAGCAAGGTCAAGTGAACAACACCTGCCTTATCGGTTTGAATCGGGGTGGAGTAGCCGAGGTGGTATTTCACGTCCCCATCGAAAACCCCATCGTCGTCGTAGTCTTTTCCTTCAAACTCACCGAAGATTTCTTCATAGGGTTTGCCGAAAATATGTGCAAGGGTGTTCAATCGTCCACGGTGGGCCATGCCCACAACAAACTCTTTCACGCCGAGCGTTGCACCCGTTTCAACAATATCATCGAGCGCCGCAATGAGGCTTTCGTTGCCTTCAACGCTGAAGCGTTTTTGCCCTACGAATTTGCGCTGTAAGAACTGCTCAAAGGTAGTTGCCTGATTAAGTTTCTTGAAGATTTGCTTCTTTTGGGGGGCATCGAAACTTGCACGATTTTTTAGTTCGATTTTGTTTCGAATCCAAGCCACACGCTCGGGGTGCCGAATATAGGTGTACTCAATGCCAATGTGACGGCAGTACGTTTGCTGTAAATGATCGATGATCGCGCTCAGCTTGGCGCGTCCGATGCCTATTTCTTCGCCCGCCTCAAACTCTTTGTTGAGGTCTGCTGCGGTAAGTCCGAAGTTCTCAATGTCGAGCGTAGGCGTGTATTTGCGTCGGTCACGCACCGGATTGGTAAGCGTGAAGAGGTGACCACGTGAGCGGTAACCCTCAATGAGGTTCAATACTTTAAATTCGGCATGCATGCTTTCAGATGCTACCGCGTCACCATAAGTCGCACGTGCAAATCGGAAGCCTTCGAAGAACTTTTGCCAGCTCAGGTCAACCGATTCAGGGTCATTTAGGTAACGTTCATAGAGCGCGTCGATCGCATTGACATCGGCGTTGCTCAGGTAAGAAAGATCGTCCATTAGGAGAACTCAGATACGTTTCGCTGGCAAAGGTACGAAGTAAAGTTGTGAACGAAGTTCAAAAACAACGAACTGTTAACACCATTTGCACAATGGCATTTATTTGAAAAAGAAGTGCCAAATTTGCTTTCCATTTTGAACATTAAGGCTTTTACCGTATATTGGAGTATGCCCAATCGTAAATACTTGTTCCCCAATTTGTTTCTATTACTCACAATGTGCTTTGCCGTTGTGTTTTCGCAGGTGCAAGCCGCTTCGCCAGCAGACAGTGCGCGGGTGCAAGCGTTGATGGATTCTGCGTTCCACTACCGCTCATTTGATTTGGACCGCACGCGCACATTGCTGCAAGATGCACTCGATTTGGCACAAGAATTGAAGATGGATCGTACTGTGGCCGACGGTCACAATCGAATGGGCTTAACCTGTGTGCTCTTAGGTGATTATCCAGCAGCAGCCTTTCACCTCAATGAGGCACGCCAGTTTTTTGAGCGTGAAGGCATCGAATCGGGACTGTCATCGGTCATCAGCAATCAGGCCTTGTTGTATTA
>CAMCHP010000043.1 GCA_945874695.1 Chryseobacterium gleum | reverse complement strand
AATGGTAGCGTCTGCATCGTAATTCAAGGCCTCCGAGTCGGTGCAACCGTAACAGCTGTAGTCACATGACCCGTCATCAAATGTGGCTTCTGCATTGTAATTGCAAGCGGTTTCATCTGTACATCCAGGAGAACAGATGTCAGATGGATATGAGAAATGCTGAATAACAAGCGTTGCTGAACCGCAGCAATTGTCGGTCGCATTGATACCGAAACCAATCACATCGCCTGCCATTACGTCCATCGAAACAGATCCTGATTGACCACTGTTTCCAAAAGAGAAACCAAACTCATCAACCGATTGAGTTAAGTCAACCACTTCGCCATTGATTGAATAAGCAATGTCATACTGTGCTCCATCGAAGGTGCTGTAGATCCAATCAAAGGTGTATGTTCCCGAAACAGTTGCTAAAATGGTTGTTTCGGTCAGAATATCGTTTCCGCCTTCGTTTTCGTCGCTGCCAACAATTACGATTTGATCGGCATCAAGGCTCACGCTACCATCACCCATGCTGTTGATGCTCCATAGTTCTGGTGCATAATCACCGTTGAAGCCAGGGGTATTGCCCAGCGCCGTTTGTGGCTCTTCGCAAGCGTTCAAATAAAGGCACCAACCGTTGTCATAATCAACCTCTGGGTTGTAGTTCACTGCTGTTTCATCTAAACATCCGCCTACGCAGTCAACGGGCCATGAGAAGTTGAAAATGATCAATTCGCCAAATCCGCAGCAGTCATCTTCTGAATCAATACCAAACCCAATCGTGGTTCCCGCTTCAGCATAAAAGCTAATTGCACCGCTGAACATGAAGAATCCACGTTGATTTTCTTCAATCACAATGTCATCTTCGGTGAGCAAATCAATGGCTTCTCCGTTAATGTAGTAAGGGAAGTCTTGAATGTCGAAGAATTCTGCTGCGGTGAATCCCCAAGCGAATGCATACGTGCCACTTCGAGGTGCAACCATCGTTACCTCAGTGATAACAGGCTCTCCGCCTTCGCCTGTATCGCTGCCTATAATTTGAAGGTTCGAACCGAAGCTCTCATTGTATGGGTCAACATTAAATGCAAACTCACCATCTCCCTCAGTAAAGAGGCTCCAGTTTTCAGGTGCAAAATCCCCTTCAAAATTGGGGCCGTTGCCATTGCTATCGGTTAAGTTTCCGCACGGATCTGTCCAAATGCACGTGCTATTATCAAAGTTATCACCAGACGGATCGTAATTATCAGCCGTTGGGCTTCCGCAGGTCACCACGCAAGCAGGCGCAGGAAACGTGAAGTTAGAAATGGTCAACGTTGCACCACCGCAACAGTTGTCTGTAGCGTCGATGCCAAACCCGATGAGGTCTCCTTCGCTGGCTTCGAAAGAAATGCTTCCTTCAATGAAGGGCAGCGTTAATGCATCAGGCATTTCTTCAAACGATGGGGTTATATTCACCCGTTCACCATTGATATAGTAGGCAATGTCGAACTGCGCAGCTTCGTCCGTTGAGGTGTAAAAGTAGTCGAATGTGTAGGTACCGGAGAACTGCGCAGTGGTGGTGGCTTGGGTGAGTACATTCATGCCGCCGAGGTCTTCATCATCACTTCCGACGATGTACATTTCGTCGTTTTCAATGTTCACCATGCCATTGCCTTGGCTTTCAATGGCCCATACGCCAGACCAATAATAATCGTAAAATCCCACGTTCACGTCGTTCAAGTTAACTGCATACCCACAGAAGTTGATATAAATGCAACTTGCATCATCTTCTACGGCTGAAGGGTCGTAATTAATGGCATCAACATCAGTACAACCTGCGTTGGTGGCCGACTCGAAAACAAAGCATCCACCTTTGCTCGAACCTACAATTTGGCCTTCGATAACATTGATGGTCGCCATCAGTTCTCCTGAAAAAGGATCAAAGATATTCGCCTCATCGCCGCATGCCGACCACGTACCGATTACAAAATCGTCGCCCATGTCGGGTGCATAAATGTTACCATCTTCTGAAAATACATACGGACCTTCTACTGGCAATTCACTCAATGGCTGCAACGTTTCACAGTCAGCCTCGAAAATCACATACGGCTCCAATGAGAAAAGGATGTTCGCTCCATAGGCACAGCTTCCGTCATCTAGGGTTGCCATGGGTTCGTAATTGCAGGCTTCTGGATCAGTGCAGCCTAAGAGTTCTCCACCGGCATTTTGAGCTTGGCTCACCTGAGTCAAACTCAAGAAGAGATAAGCCATCAAGGGCCCTAAGCATAGAATTTTTTTCATTTTTAGTTGATTTTGGGTGTTACGGTGCGAAAATCAAATAAAGACGCGACGAATTTTGTAGGACAAACGCCTAAATGCCCGAATTGCGCGTTGAAAAACCCAAAAATCAAGATGAAGGAATTGATGAAGGGCAGATTGAAGCCTTTGAACCCAAAAGTAGCCCCGCCAGGGATCGAACCTGGATTTTAGGTTCCGGAAACCTACGCACTATCCATTGTACTACGGGGCCAAATGTTGCATTGGGCGTGCGAAGATAGAAAGATTTTCCCAGTTCAAATCCCCTTTTTCTGGTATTGACTTCTTTCATTTCCTGCACCAATTTCGCAATATGAAAGAAGCACCCGTTCAAACTACGCCATCGTTTTGCATCGCAGTGTGTTCAATCACCACTTCTTGCAACAAAAAGAAGTGTTGCAAGAAGTACAAAAAAAGTACCCATTGCAAAAGTTGCCCAAAACGCATCTAGCCTTATTACCCGCCAATGGTGCGAATCAATCGCGCAGGGGCTATTCGATCAAGGTGAAATTCAAACGAAATCAAGTGCTGAGGTGCATAGGTGCTTTCCAACAATCCGCGGCTGATGAGCGGAAGGTTTATCGCTACAACATTCTTTATCACGTTCAAGCTAATGCCAGCGCTGAAGTCGGTGTCTGTAACACCAACCGCTGATTCATACACTACAGCGCCTGCAAACAGCGTAAAAGGCAGTTTAATCGGGAGTTCATAATCGAGTACTGCACTCGCCATGAAGCGATTCGCTGCAATGGGCAAACGCATGCCTCCTTGCGTTTGGGTCACTTGGCGATCAACCAGTGCGGTGCCTTCACCAAAGACTGGTAGTGTACCACCGCTGCGACTGAGGAACAAATGGTCAGCGAAGATGTCCATCCGGCCGTTTAGGCCGAAACCACCCAATGGGAAAAAGCCGTTGCGCGTGCTAAGATCGCTCGTGTAACCCGCGAAGCCTCGCCAGTTCAAACGTTTGCCCGCTTTGTTGTATCGGTAGCTCCCGGTGTAGTTTAATGCGGTGTAAATGCCTTCTTCGTCATTGTTTGATGTTGCATAGCGCCCGGTTACATGCCACGTATGTGAAATGAACGCGTTACTACGTTCAGCTCGAAACCCGACCTGCGGTAACATGTAATGCGCAGAGCTGCTGCTTAAGAGGAGGTCGCTGTTTTCACTGCCGCCACGCACATATTGTCCGAAATGAACCAATTCAAGTTCGAGCTGTGATGACCAAGCAGAACGCGGTTTAGCATTGAACTTCTGAATAACTTCGAACGCATTGCGCCAGTAATCAGCCGATTGCAAACCGATGTCTCCGCCGCGAAAGCTGCGACTGGTAAGGTGCAGTTGCAGCCCATCGCGATAGAATGAGGTACGCGCAAAGCCTGTTAGCGTACCTGTTGCAATGCTGTACATCGGTGTTAGCGCAAACTCCCAATCGCGAAAGGGGAGGGTGGTGTTGTGCAAGTGCAAACCGAGCATCCAATGGTTTTGATTGTTCCAAGCGATGGCGGGTGTCCAAAACAACTGTTTTTTATTAGGATCTTCAACGCGTGTCAAGAACCGCACTTGAACTGGTTTTGCTTTGCGAAGCAATCCGCGGGTGCGACTGCTGTTGTTTTTTCGGTCATACTCCATCATAACCCGACGTTGGTCGATTACCACTTGGTCGAGGTCGTCGCGCTCAAAGGTGTAGCTTGCGTCGCTCCACGGCGCTAGCGGAGCAAGCCATGCGCTGTCTGCTATTTCACCGTTTTTCAAGCCTTGAATTACGAAAGGAGCCGCAATGTCGCCCTCGTTTGCGACGCGAACGATGGTTTTTCCACCGCGGGTGCGCGCGCGTTTGATTCGGTAGTTGATGTGTCCGGTTGTTTTTACCATATCGTTGAAGAACCAACTCAAATCTTCACCAGTTGTGGCCTCGAAACTTGCTTGCACGTCAGCCGGATTGGGATGTTTGAAGCCCCACGTTTTGAAGTAGTTTTTCATGGCTAAATCAAAGCGTGCAGTGCCCAAATAATGCTCGAGGTGGCGCAAGGCAACAGCGGTTTTTTTGTAAACCACTGCACCGTAATTCAGTGAGGTGTAATCATTTGAATGGCATTGCAACGGCTGCGGTTGATGCATTCGGGCACTGAGTAAGGCCATGATTTCGTCGCCAACAGGGTACGCGAACTGGCGCATTTCAATGCGTTCTGCGAGGTTTGCAGGCAAAATTCCATCACCTAAACGCAGTGAGTCTCCGTACTTCTCAATGAAATAGCGCGTTTCATGGTATGAGTTAAATCCTTCATCAAGCCAAGCATTCACACGTTCGTTGCTGCCCAGCATGCCATAGTACCAATTGTGCCCCACCTCATGCACGATGACTGTTTCGAGCGACAAATCGCTGTTGACGTTGCCAATTACGGTCACATTCGGGTACTCCATGCCGCCACCTGCGCTGATGGTGCCGTCAACCGCTGTAACTTGGTTGTAAGGGTATTCGCCAATGTGTTTTGAGTAATGTAAAATGCCATCGCCAATGTACTCGAGCCCGCGTTCCCAATAGGGGGCATTGCGCGGTGTAAACATGGCCCAGGTGGTGACTTTGTGCCCGCTTTCGAGGGTGACTTCGCCTTTGCGCACATGCCATGTTTTATCGGCAAACCAAGCAAAATCATGCACGTTTTCCTGACGGTAGCGCAGGGTTTTTCTTTTTTTCTCGCCCTGAACGGGCGGATGGGTGAGTCCTGCCTGATCACTTGCGTCAAGGGGTTCAACGACTTTTTGCTTAAAATTGATTGGGAGAGCCGCCAACGAATCGAGGAAGCGCAATTCTGCTTCGCCATCTACCAAATCACCTGTAGCACCTACAACGTAGTCAGCAGGGAGGTTTATTTCAACATCGAAGCTGCCGAACTCTGAGTAGAACTCGCCTTGGTTGAGGTAAGGCATGGCATGCCAACCCTCGCGATCGTAAACTGCAGGTTTCGGATACCATTGTGTAATTTGATACGATTGACCGATGTGACCGAGCCGAGAGAGTTGTCCGCTCGGAAGTTTCACCCGAAATGGCGTAGAAATTGTCATGCTCATACCTGGCTGCAAAGGCTCATTGAGCTTGACTGAAACAATGTCGACATGGTTGGCATCAAATGACCATTGGGCAGGTAGGCCATTCACCTTGAAATCAAGTGAATCAATGCCGCCTCGCACGCGATCGAAGGCATAAAATAACAAGAGATTTCCATCGCGATAAAGTTGTTGGGCGAGTGCAGTATTGCGATCGCTGTATGCATTCGGCCAAACGTGCATCCATATTTCGTGGAGTACGTCGGGTGAGTTGTTGGTGTAAGCCATGGCGATGTCTCCAAGCAGACGATGTTGTTCGTCGTCGAGGCTTACACGAATGGTATAGTTGACTTCTTGTTGAAAGTAAGGGGTTGTTGGCTGTGCCGCTCCCAGCGTGCCATACAGAAGTGCGCAAAGAAGAAGTAGGGGTCGCATTGAATGCAATTTGGTGGTTAATCCTTTGATGTGAAGATAGTCGAAAGTATCACGAGCGCGCTGTTTTTGGTCATGAAATGTGGCTAATGGCATGCACACATTGTGAGCGGCTGCAAGAAAGTTTCACAACGTAAATAGGTTACGGTGGGCCCGATGAATTTCGTAGTGTGTTCCTCAGGTGAGGAAACCAATTAACACTTTAATACGTGAATTATGACCCGTGCGATTAAACCGTCGATTTCACTTGATGGCCTAGTCTTTGAGCCTGAGGCTCCCCGGCCACTGAAACTGGGCCGCATGCGCATTGATCAGTCGTACATCGACTGTAGCTTAATTTTGGCGCGCTTTCCAGGCGGCTGCATGCTCGAAGTCGAGCACGATGCTGACTTAACCCGCTGCTATGCGCAGGTTGGTAGTGACGTTGTGTTGCTTGCTTTCAAAGATGACTGCGAGAACCACCGTGTAATTCAAATGGGACACACAACACGGCAAACTGAGTTTGTAGAGGTTGAGGAACGTTTGCTTTTACTCTTGCCTAAAACGATTTATCGTCGACTCAAATCAGTTTTCAATGAGTTGCTTCTTGATTGATCAGAATTGATAGGTTAGCGCGAGTTGCAAATGATTTGGAGCTGGCGCAATAAAGTTCACGCCGAGGTTCTCGGGCAGTTCGATGCGTTGGTGCACCAATACCATGATCACATCGAATGCGAAGAGAAATCCACCTTGCATCATAACCGATCTCCCATATCCGGTGAAACGCTCGCTGTTTTTATCTGAGTTTTTTGCCCGCTCGGTGAGGTATAACCCACCGGCGATGTAGGCGAGGTCTAAGCCGGCATTGAAGAGCAAGGTTTGGTCGAGTTTTGCCTGTTCACTGAAAAGGTGAACGGGCGAAACCGGCGTGTTCAATTTGTTCGCTGCAACGTAGCCAAGGGTGGCGATGCCAAGGTTGACACTGTTCCACAAGGCATTCATTTCATGAAAATAATGCTGCGTGCCTTCATTGCGTGCGCGAAGGGTTAACCCGCTTGCAATATTCACTGCAGCCCATGACCCTAGAATTATCATGCCTGTACGGCGGTAGGTAAGCTCTGAGTGGTACTGATCATTCAGACTCTGGCCAAGTAAGCTGCCGAACCATACCGTTAATACCAATGTTAGGCCAAGGTTGCGTGTCATGCGTTCACATTTTTTAACCCTTAATCCAGCGCCATCAAACACTTCAGTGACCTGAATTACGTTGTTTAAAGGTAGGGTAACTTACTTTTGATCTGTATTAAAGATGAATACACTTCATCTACAGGCAGTTCAAATGCCTGAAAAGGTTAGTTAGTAGTTAAGTTATTTAGTATTTTGGTTAAGGTTAAGCAAAGGTCTCGGAAACGTCCGAGACTTTTGTTTTTAGATTATTTCGATGGCACGTGCTTGAACCCAGCCCACACTGCCGTTGGCAATTTGGATTTCATACCAATCGCCTAACTGCTGTTGCAACTTCACCTTGGTTCCTTCGTGCAAAATGAAGGCATTTGCATCGTTGCTACCCGGACTATTTTTTACTTCGACCTTCGCATCCATAATCACTCCGGCTGTAGCCGCTTGCACGCGATTGTAAGTAGCCCGCGACATCCCATACGCCGCAGCACCTAAGAATATACATGTTATTCCCAAGGCTAAAAGTGTTCGTTTGATGGCAGCTGTGCGTACGAACAACCATCCGGCCGTTAGGCCGAAACCCAAAAACTGGAAAAACAGAGCAACCCACGCCCAAGTTTGGAGATGATTTGTGGAGGTTAACGATCCCCATAAGTCTTCAACGCCTAAGCTCGGAAGCTCGGTAATTCGATCAACAACTCGTGCGTTGGCAATGGCCAAATTGACCAAAAGGTCGTCGTTGTTCGGTGCGATGCGCTTCGCGCGTTCATAGTGCACGATGCTCTTGCCCAATTTTCCAGCGCGAAAAGCGGCGTTGCCCGCGTTGAAGTGGAGTTCGAAACTGGTATGAGCTTTCGCAATGGAGTCGTAAATACTTAAAGCCTCTTCAAAGTTGCCGGCTTCGTAGGCTTTATTCGCTGAATAAAACAACTGCTTCGCGTCATTTTCATTGGCCGCAAACAGCCAAAACGGCAAGGCTATGAGTCCCCAAAAGAAGATCCACTTTTTCATCGGTTTGATTCAATTTGTTCAATCACGTCGCGGGCTTCGCGCAATGCAGTTTGTACGTCTGACGCAGCGGCGGGGGCGAAACGCGCCATGCTACATTTCTCATAGAAGGTCACAAAGGCAGAGGCAGCCGTTTCATTGGTTAACGCAGCAAGCAAGGTTTGGAGGCTGCTGCTGGTCATTCGGCTGCGGTCAAGCCCTGTTTTATCGAGGGCATACTGTTCCAAGGCCTGATGCAAAGCGGTGTAAAATGCTGCGGGATTTTCTTTTTGTGCTTCTGCGGCCTTCAGCCAGCGGCGCACGGTTCGACCGGCAGATTTTTGTTTCTCACCGCGCCAGTTTTCTGCGGCATGCTGGCGTTTTTTACGGACGAAAATTAGGTAGATGAAAACCACCGGTGGAAGTGCAAACAATGCGTAAAACCATACACTACCAAAGAACAGCTGCGTGCGTGCGGTTAAGTCGCCTGGTTCAGCGCGGATGTAGCGAATGTCTTGATTCAACACTTGTACGTCAGATTTGCTGTTGTAGCTGAAGCCCAGGTCGCTTGCATTGCCATCCCCTGGCGCCACTTCAAGCACAAGCGGGTCGGCGGTTTTATTTACATATTGTCCAGTGCCCAAATCGAACCATGCTGCACTGATACTCGGAATGTTGTAGTTTCCTGCTGTGCGGGGGATTAAAAGGTACTGGTAACTTCTTTTGCCTGAGATCCCTTGGGATGTCACTGCGTAACGGTCGATGATCTCAGGGTCGTAAACCTCTAAGTCAGCCGGCCAGTTGATTTTGGGTTCTTGAAGCAAACGCAGGTTTCCCTTGCCGTTGTAGGTGACTGTGAGGGTTACTGCTTCATTTGCTTTCAAATGGGTGGTGCTGGCCTCAACACTGAGTTCCATTTTTCCAAAGGTGCCAATGAAATTTTCAGGCGCATTTCCTGGTAAAGGCATCACCTCGATTTGCACGGGTTTGCTGACTGCACTCACCCGCTGCCGATTAAACATAGAACCTACAATCCCCGTCATTGAGAATCCTTCGAAAGTAAATTTGCCGGTTTTCTGCGGGTACAATACGGTGATTTTCAATGTCGCAACCTGATAACGTTGCCCGTTGATGAGCTGGTTTTCCCAGCGCCCTTGGTGATCAGCAATTTCTTCGGGCCAAAACCCACTGTAATCAGGAAATTCGTAAGATTCAGGCCTGAAATTACCGTAAAGTTGGTACACTTTGTACTCGACAGTAATGGGCTCTCCTAAGTAGACTTTGCGTTTTGATGGCTCGATGGAGACAATAAAATTACCATTGATGCTTCGGTCAGAGCCCGCGGTTATTTTGAGGGCGATGGTTTCAGTTCGCAATACGCCCGCACTTGTGCGAACAGGGATTTCTGGAATCGTGATGGTACCTTCTTTCAACGCGCGGAATGACCACGAATAGCTGTACTCAACCATGCGTCGGCCGTTGATGTTCATTATATTTTGCCCATAGGATGGACCAAACAAGAATTGCAATCCTTCGATCTGGGGCATATTGACTTCACCGTTGCTGTTGGTGATCGTAACAGTGACTTGCACGGTTTCACCGGGCGTAACCGGATTTCGATTCACGCTGGCTTCAACCTTTACGTCTTGCGTAAAGGCTGTTACTGCGCTGATCAAGAGCATGCACAACGCAAGTAGGTAAGACGTTTTACCAGTCTTTTTCAACTTTCCTTGATTTTCCATCCTCTTTCTTCTTCATTAAATCTTGCATGAGCTGCCGTTCGCGCTGGTTCAGAGCATCGAGCATGCGCTCGGCATCTGACTTGCTTATTTGTCCGGGCTGGGCAGCTTTTTGTCCTTGCTCGTCGCGTGGCTTGTCGTCGGGTTGCCCTTGATCATCTTGGTTTTTGTCACCTTCTTGGTCTTGATCGCCCTCCCCATCTTGCTTTTGATCGCCATCGCCATTTTGGTCATTTTTTTTGTCGCCGTCGTTTGGGTTTTCGTTTTGGTCGCCGTCTTTGTTGTCACCGTCGTCTTGCTGATCGCCCTCAGGGTCTTCTTCCAAATCGGTCAAGCGTGCTTTCGCCATCATGAGGTTGTGTCGCGCATCTTCATCTTTCGGATTTAAGCGCAACGCTTCTTTATAGGCTTCATAGGCTTCGCGCGCTTTATCTTTCAAGTAATACGCATTGCCCAAATTGTACAGTGCTTCGGCCTTCTCAAGCGGATCTTCGGTGTTTCGCTCTGCCGAGCGGAAGTATTCAATCGCTTCATCGAGTTTTTGTTGGCGGTAAGCACTGTGACCGAGGTTGTACTCGGCAATCGCTTTAGTTTTGGTCGATGCCGAAGAAGCGCTGGCCGCATATAAACTGTCGGCACGTGCGAAGTCGCCTTTTCGATAGGCAGTGTTCGCGTCATAAAGCTGCTTTCGTTCTTCGCGGGTTTGAGCGAAGGATGTATTTGCAATCCACGCCAAGCCCAGTAGAATCAGGCCACTTAGCAAGCGTTGTGTGTTCAATTGATTCATACCCAATTCAATTTTCGTTTCCACTTTCGTTCAGCGATCAACATCTCGAGCAAGATTAACCCCAGTGCCGCAAACAAAAAGTAAGGAAAGAGGTGTCTGTGATCGGTGAAGCTGGCTTCACCCAAATCACCCTTTTCGAGCTCGTTCATGGCATCGCGAATCGGACCCAAGTTCACTGTGGTTGGGGTACTTCGCACAAATACACCGTTTCCAGCATCAACAATTTCAACGAGTAAATTTTCGTTCAGTGCGCTGACGATGGTGTTGCCGGCATTGTCGGTTTTAAATCCGGTGCGGTTTCCTCGGTTGTTGTAGTTCGGTATGGGTGCTCCACCGGGCGCTCCTGCGCCGATTGCGCAAACTTTCACACCCGCTTCATGCGCTTGCTTTGCAGCTGAAACGGCATCATCTTCGTGGTTCTCACCATCCGTAATAAGCAAGATCATGCGGCCCGCTGTACTGGTCTGATCAAAGCTATCCATGCATAAATTGATCGCTGCGCCAATTGCAGTGCCTTGTGTAGGTACAATTCCGGGGTGCACGGCATCAAGAAACACTTTCGCCGATGTAACATCGGTTGTAAGCGGCAATTGCACATAAGCATTCCCCGCAAAAATCACCAAACCGATGCGGTTGCCCTGCAACTCGCGAATAATTTGCTCAATGGCACGCTTACTATGTGCCATCCGATTCGGCTTGAGGTCTTCGGCCAACATGCTATTCGACACATCGAGGGCAATCATCAAGTCGATGCCTTTGGTTTCAACATTCTCGATTTTAGAACCGACTTTCGGGCCCAACAGTGCAACGAATAAAAAAGCGATCGCGGCGCGCCAAAACATGAATTTAAGTACGACCCGTGTTGGTGATAACCTCGGCGCGAGGGTTTGCAATAAATCAACATCAGCCAAGCGCTTCAATGCCCGATTTCGCCACGCCAAAACAAAAATGAAAAAAAGTGACAGCACCGGCGCAAATGCTACATAGGGAAGCCATTCAGCGCGATGCAACGAAATACTCGGATCGAAACGTTTGACCGTGATGTAAGCGCCAACGAATGCTGCACCCATGGCCAACTCGAATACGATCAGCAATAAGGTGATGCCTGTAAGACGATATGTTCGACGATCGCGGGTCATAAGGCACTTCTGAAAAAGGTATGGCGTAAAAAGTACTCAAGCAGAAGCAAAGCAAGTGCAACCATTAAAAAAGGAAGGTACTCTTCTTTCTTGCGGTTGTACTGCAATACATTGAAACGCGTTTTTTCAAGCTGATCGATTTCAGCATAAATGCTTTCAAGTTTGTTGCGGCTGGTGGCTCTGAAATACTTTCCACCGGTGTAATCAGCAATGTCGTGCAACAGGTCTTCGTCGATTTCAACTTCAACCCAGTCGTAAATGTACTGCCCGTTCATGATGCTCACGGGCGATTTGGCCTTGCCGATTGTTCCTACGCCGATGGTATATACGCGGATGCCATAAAGGGCCGCCAATTGCGCGGCATCCATGGGGTCAATTTGGCCGGCATTGTTCATGCCATCGGTCATCAAAATAATTACGTTGCTGTTGCCTTCGGCTTCGCGTAAACGGTTGATCGCGGTCGCGAGCCCCGAACCAATTGCCGTTCCTGGTTGTAAATTGCCTGTTCGGATTTCAGCCAAACTGTTTTTTACAACCCGATGGTCGGTCGTAAGCGGCACTTGCGTCATGGCTTCGCCTTCGTAAACAACTACGCCGAGTCGATCATCAGCCCGCGAGTCAACGAACTGCATGGCAACTGCTTTGGCGCTCTCTAAGCGGTTCGGCTCAAAATCTTTCGAGAGCATGCTGCCTGAAACGTCCATCGACAGCATGATGTTAATGCCTTCGCGGGTGAGATCTTCATAGTTTGAACTCGATTGCGGTTGCGCCGCAGTCAAAATCAGCGCCGCCAGCGCCGGGGTGCGCAGCATAAACAAGAGGTGTCGGCTCAATTGAATGCGCTGGCCCGTCCATTTCTTAGCAGGGGCTGAAAATGTAAATGTCGCCGATGCGCGGGTTCCCCAAATGATGTACCACATGCCGTATGCGATTAACCCAATCAGCAACCAAAGCATCGGTGCACGAGCCAATTCGTAATTGTCGCGTGTGAACTTCACCCCGAGAAAAACCACGGCCCAAGTGGCGAGAACCACCACAATACTGCTGATTAACCGACGTTTCATGCTGTTTGATTGGAGGTTTTCCGTGTTGTTTTCACAAACGAAACGGCATTGTCCATCACCCCGTCGTTTTCTTCGGGTAATGCACGATAACGCGCAAACTTTACCATGTCGGCGATTTCAAAGGTCATTTTTAACTGTGCAAAGGCATCAGCATCAATACCCCGGGTGCGCAACTCATTTAAGATTTCGCGCGAAGTACGCTCGAGGGTCGAAACTTGGTAACGTCGTTCGAGGTAAGTGCGCAAAATATCGGTGATTTCAACATGGTAGGCTTTGATGTTGCCATTTTGCCACACGCGCCGTGCCTGCAGTTCAGCCAAGCGCTCCAATGCTTCGTCTTCGGGTGAAGCTTTCGGCTTGATAAGGGTTTCGGCCTGAACGGCCGGATGGGCGGCTCGCTGTTTTAATTTGCGAATCACAAAAAATACGATCAGGGCGCAGGCAAGTCCAGCCAAAATGAAGTAGATGTTCTCGACCAAACGATCCCAAAGGGTGTATTCCACCTCACGAATGTCGCGGCCTTCGCGAATGGTGCCGTTCGGATCAAATTCTACGCCTTGACAATAGAGCAGTTGAGGCGGCGACTCGAAATTTTGACCACTGAATGTCAGGGTTATCGGACGAATGACAAAATAACCCGTGTCGAAGCTGGTCAAGGTAAGGGTTTGGCGGAGGTGATACTCTTCATCCACCTGAACGGTATCCAAACTGCTTCGTTCAACGATTTCAATTTGTTTGGTAAGGGTGTCGCCGAAATTAGGCCAGGCGAGTGGTTGGGTTCCCGGTACCCATCCGCCCGGCAGGGCGAAATCAAGAAACAAAGTCGTTTGCTCACCCACGCGGATGCGGTTGGTGTCAAGTTCAACACTGAATGATTGTGCGTACAGGTTGAGCTGCATGCATAACGCTGCAAACCCGAGAATGATGCTATGTTTCAAGTTAGTTGCCACGTTTCTTGAATAGGGTCATTAGGGGTTGAATGTAGGGTTCGTCGGTTTTCAAAGAAATGAAGTCAACGCCAGCCTTTCCGAAGCTTTCTTTGAGTTTCGATTTGCGCTCAATGTATTCTGATTTCAGCGCTTTTTGCACTGATTTTGAGCTGCTGTTGATCCAACGGGTTTCACCGCTTTCTGCATCGCGAATGAGCAACCACCCGGCATTTGGGAGCTGCGCTTCACCGCGGTCTTCGACGTGAATGGCTACAAGGTCGTGTTTGCGCGATGTAATGCGCAACGCATGATCAAAACCGTGGTCGAGAAAGTCAGAAAGCAAAAAGCAAATGGCACGTTTTTTTACGACACGGTTCAAATAATCGAGTGCCAAACTGATGTTGGTCCCTTGCCCTTGCGGTTGAAAATCGAGCAACTCACTAATAATGCGCAAGATGTGTGTGCGCCCTTTTTTTGGCGGTATAAACAGCTCTATACGATCGCTGAAGAGCAAAACACCGATTTTATCGTTGTTTTGAATGGCGCTGAAGGCAAGCACACCAGTAAGTTCGGTGATGAGTTGACGTTTCAGTTGTTGACGTGTACCGAAATCACCCGATGCCGAAACATCGGCCATGATGATGGCGGTTAATTCGCGTTCTTCTTCGAAAACTTTGACATAAGGATGCCCGAAACGCGCGGTAACGTTCCAGTCGATGGTGCGGATCTCATCACCATGCTGGTACTCACGGTTTTCACTGAAAGCCATTCCACGGCCTTTGAAGGCAGAGTGGTATTCACCCGAGAAAATCTGCTTGCTCAAGCCCTTGGTTCGGATTTCGATGGCTCTGACTTTTTTGAGCAGTTCCGTCGTTTCCATGCGTTGTTCCGTCATCAGGGTACCTCAACTTTATTGAGGATTTCAGTAATAATTTGCTCTTGCGTGATGTTTTCAGCTTCGGCCTCAAAAGTGAGTCCAATGCGGTGGCGCATGACATCCATACACACCGCGCGTACATCTTCAGGAATTACATAGCCTCGGCGGTTAATGAATGCGTGGGCTTTGGCCGCAATGGCCATACCGATTGAAGCGCGTGGCGATCCGCCAAAAGCAATCAGCTTTTTCAAGTGCCCTAAATTGTGATCTTCGGGTTGGCGCGAAGCAAATACAATGTCGACGATGTAGCGCGCAATTTTATCGTCCATATACACTTCGCGCACTTTTTTGCGTGCCTGCAAAATGTCTTCAGGACGAATAACGGGCTGCGGCTTGGGAAGCCCATCACCGGATATGTTGTATTGAATAATTTGCTTTTCTTCTTCTTTGGTTGGGTAGCCGATCACGACCTTTAATAAGAAACGATCGACTTGCGCCTCAGGCAGGGGGTAGGTTCCCTCTTGCTCAACGGGGTTTTGGGTGGCAAGTACCAAAAAGGGTTCGGGCAAGGCATAGGTTTCAGGACCAATTGTAACCTGACGTTCTTGCATAGCTTCGAGCAAGGCGCTTTGCACCTTGGCAGGCGCGCGGTTGATCTCATCGGCCAAAATGAAATTGGCGAAAATCGGGCCTTTTTTAACGGTAAATTCTTCGCGTTTTTGATTGTAAATCATCGTTCCAACCAAATCTGCAGGCAACAAATCGGGGGTGAACTGCAAACGCGAAAATTGTACGTCGACCGATTGGGCGAGTGACTTAATTGCCAATGTTTTCGCCAAGCCTGGCACACCTTCTAGCAACACGTGACCGTTGGCCAATAAGCCAATGAGCAATTTGTCAAGCATGTCACGTTGCCCGATGATGACTTTTTCAAGTTCAAGATTCAGTAATTGTACAAACGCACTGCTGCGTTCAATTTCTTCGTTCAAAATGCGGATATCGCTAGCTTGCATCGATGTCATTCCTGTCATACCCGATTGTTCTTGATCCATGAATTGCGATTGATAGCGCGAAAGCGCCAAGTGTTACAGTTGATTCTAGGTTTACCTGCAAAGTTCATTCAATGCCCGTGGATGTTGAATTATAGCCTGTTAAAAGTTGTTAACCAGGGGCTTGGGAATTGCATTTTTTGGGAGTGCTAAACTTTCCCTTCATCGCGTTCAGGCGATTGTTTAGGCCCACTTTTGTGCTTTCGAAGCCGTTTTTTAGGTCATCTGCCGATGAGCATGCTTCGGTGAAAAACGCGTGAATAACACCAATTGTGCACCGCATTCAACCGCGGTGTACATGATTAACTTTAAAGCATGAATAGAGATGAACGCAGTTTTGCCTCGATCGTCGACATGGTTCGCACGTTTCACGAGGCCTTTCAAGTGAATTGTGCACCACGTCCAACGGCTGATTTGCCCGCCGCAGTGGCTGACTTACGCCATCGTTTGATGGCTGAAGAGAACGATGAATACCTCGAAGCCGCTCAAGAAGGAGATTTGGTAGGTATCGCCGATGCCCTCGGTGACCAACTCTATATTCTCTGTGGCACGATATTAACCCATGGCCTGCAGCACAAAATCGTGGAGGTTTTTGAGGAGATTCAGCGCAGCAACATGTCAAAACTTGATGCCAACGGATTGCCCATTTTTCGGGAAGACGGCAAAGTGTTGAAAAGCGAACTGTACTTTAAACCGAACATCCGCGCAATCATTGAAGAAGAACCGATTCAAATGAACGGCCAATGAACATGACTACGCTCAATGCGCTCTTACGCGATGCGAAGCATTCGTCATGGAAACGCTTTGTTTTGAATCGTGTGCTTTGGGCTGGAATTCCCTTCAATGCACCACACCGGCTGCGAATTGAGCAAATCGATGATCATGAAGTTCGGATTTCGATTCCGTTCATCAAGCGAAATCTCAACCATTTGCGCTCCCTGCACGCCTGTGTCATGGCTACTGCTGCTGAGTATGCGTCTGGATTAATGCTGCTTCAACACTTTGAAGCAACGCGCTATCGCCTGATCATGCAAAAAATTGAGGTAGAGTACCACTACCAAGGCAAAAAGGCCGGCTACTCAGTAGCCCAACTCACGGCTGACCAAGTTCAGCGCGATGTGTTGAGTCGCTTCGCTGCGGGCGATGATCGCGTGGTATTTCAGGCACAAGCAGCGGTATATGACATCGACAATCAACACCTGTGTACGGCAACCATTCATTGGCAAATTAAAGATTGGAAAGCGGTGCGCACGGCCACTGTTTAAGCGAAAAACCCGTTTGAGTTGTTTATTTTTCTCGGTTTCTGCCTAACGGCAGGATGCATGTGCGCGTGCATCCATGTTGTTTGTTATTAAGGTACGTTAGGTTTCTTTTCGAGTAGGTTTGGATGGCCTCAGCGAAGGATGGCAAAGCGAAACAAATGCGGCAGAATAATCGTAAATTTGCACTTCGAAATTCAAAGCCATGATTAAAATTACCCTCCCTGACGGCTCTGAACGTCAGGTTGCGCAAGGCACAACTTCACTTGAAGTTGCAGCGAGCATTAGTGAAGGTTTGGCGCGAAACGTACTCGCAGCCGAAGTGAACGGTGAAATCGTTGATCTCACCCGTCCGATCACAACCGATGCGACGTTGCGCCTGCTCACGTGGGACGACGATGGCGGTAAATCTACTTTGTGGCACTCTTCAGCACACCTCTTGGCTGAGGCGCTGGAGAGCATGTATCCAGGTGTAAAGTTTTGGGTGGGTCCGCCCGTTGAAAGCGGATTTTACTACGACGTTGATCTAGGCAGCCACAACTTAAGTGATAAAGATTTTGAAGCGATCGAGCACAAGATGCTCGAACTGGCTCAACAAAAGAACCCCTATGTTCGCAAAGAAGTCGCAAAGGCTGAAGCGATAGCATACTACCAAGAAAAAGGCGACGAGTACAAGCTCGATTTGCTGAATAATCTTGAAGATGGCACCATTACCTTCTATACGCAGGGTAATTTTACCGACCTCTGCCGAGGTCCTCACATTCCAGATACCGGCGCGGTAAAGGCTGTGAAGCTCATGAACTTAGCAGGCGCATACTGGAAAGGCGATGAGAAGAACAAGCAACTAACCCGCATCTATGGTGTGGCTTTTCCAAAACAAAAGCAGCTTAAAGAACACTTGGAGCTGCTTGAAGAAGCCAAAAAGCGCGACCACCGTAAATTGGGCAAAGAACTCGATCTTTTCCATTTCAGTGAAAAGGTCGGACAAGGTTTGCCATTGTGGTTGCCAAAAGGGGCGGCCCTCCGTGCGCGCTTGGAGAACTTCCTCAAAGAGGCTCAACGCAAGGCTGGGTACGACCCCGTCATCACACCCCACATTGGAAATAAGGAGTTGTATGTGACTTCAGGTCACTTTGCAAAATACGGTGCAGATAGTTTTCAGCCGATTGAGACACCTGCCGAAGGAGAGGTGTACTTGCTCAAACCGATGAACTGTCCACACCACTGCGAAATCTACAAAGCACGTCCGCGTTCATACCGCGATCTGCCGATTCGCTATGCCGAATTCGGAACGGTTTACCGTTATGAGCAGAGCGGGGAGTTGCACGGTCTTACGCGGGTTCGCGGGTTTACCCAAGATGACGCGCATATTTTCTGTACCCAAGATCAATTGAAGTCTGAAGTCGGAAAGGTGATCGATTTGGTACTCTATATATTTAAGGTACTCGACTTCAAAGATTACGTAGCACAAGTTTCGTTACGCGATCCAGAAAATCCAGAAAAGTACATCGGAAGCACCGCGAACTGGGACAAAGCCGAACGCGCAATCCAAGAGGTTGCCGACGAGAAAGGTTTGCGCACAGTGGTTGAATTGGGTGAAGCCGCTTTTTATGGTCCGAAACTCGATTTCATGGTACGTGACGCCATCGGTCGAAAATGGCAACTGGGAACGGTTCAAATTGACTATAATTTGCCTGAGCGTTTTGAGTTGGAGTATACTGGCGCCGATAACACTGCACACCGTCCTGTGATGATTCACCGGGCTCCTTTTGGGTCAATGGAACGATTTGTAGCCATCTTGATCGAGCACTGTGCCGGAAAATTCCCGCTCTGGCTCATGCCAGAACAGGTGAAAATACTGCCAATTAGCGATCGTTTTAACGAATATGCAGAAGGACTTTTAGAAGTCCTTGAAAATTACGATATTCGCGCCCTCATTGACAAGCGACCTGAGAAGATTGGACGGAAGATACGCGACGCTGAAATGGAGCGCATCCCGTATATGCTCATCGTCGGGGAACAAGAGGCCGAACAGGGTACTGTTTCGGTTCGACGCCAAGGCGAAGGCGATCTCGGAAGCATGTCAGCAGAGCAGTTTGGAGTGTTGATTCAAAGTGAAATCAAACGACTTCTGACTGTAGAGTAGTAATTTAATTTTTGTAGCCATAGCAATACGTAGAAAACGCGACAAAGGTCCAGCGCGGGTCATCAAAGAAGACCAGCACCGGATTAACCGTAAGATTACAGCACGGGAGGTGCGTGTAGTCGGAGAAAATGTTACCGTGGGTGTATACTCACTGGATGAAGCCTTGCGCCTCGCGCAAGAACAGGAACTCGACTTGGTGGAGATTTCCCCCAATGCTGATCCGCCTGTTTGCCGCGTTGTTGATTATAGCAAGTTCTTGTATTCGCTAAAGAAGAAAGATAAAGAGCAGAAGCAGAAGCAAATTAAGGTCACGGTGAAAGAAATCCGTTTCGGACCCAACACCGACGACCATGACTTTGACTTCAAATTGAAACACGCACGAAAGTTCCTCGAAGAAGGTTCTAAAGTGAAGGCTTACGTTTTTTTCAAAGGACGTACCATCGTGTTCAAAGAACGAGGCGAGATTTTGCTGCTGAAGTTTGCTCAAGAGTTAGAAGATGTTGCCGCGGTTGAACAAATGCCCCGCCTCGAAGGAAAGCGGATGATCATGATGTTCAACCCACGCAAGAAGTAAATAAAGGATAGAATAATCATTAATATAAACCCACGGTTATGCCGAAAATGAAGACCAAGTCAGGCGCTAAGAAGCGTTTCAAACTGACCGGCACCGGAAAAATCAAGCGTAAGCACGCGTTCAAGAGCCACATTCTCACCAAGAAGGCGACGAAACGTAAGCGCAACCTTACTGCGTTTACAACTGTTTCTCCTGCTGATGAGAAAAGCATCAAGAAGCAATTGCTTATCTGATTTATTCGGTAACTGGTATGTTTAACCCGGTTTGCAGTTTCAAGTGTTGATTTTCAACCGCTGCCGACCTAAAAACAAGAAATTATGCCTCGTTCAAAAAATGCAGTAGCTGCACGCGCGCGCCGGAAAAAAGTTTTAAAACTGGCACGCGGTTACTACGGAGCCCGCAAGAATGTGTGGACCGTAGCAAAAAATGCCGTTGAGAAGGCCCTGTTGTACTCATACGCAGGTCGTAAACAACGCAAACGTCAATTCCGCCGCTTGTGGATCCAACGGATCAATGCAGGTGTGCGTGAACACGGAATGTCTTACTCAACCTTCATCGGAAAGTTGCACAAGCACGGAATCGAATTGAATCGTAAAGTTTTGGCCGATTTGGCTATGAACCACCCCGATGCATTCAAAGCTGTGGTTGACAAAGTGAAATAATTCTGATCAAATGATCGAAAAAGCCGGCCTTTGGTCGGCTTTTTGTTTTAATCACTTTTTGATTCACTTATCTTCGTGTAAATCTTTGCTAAACTATGAATAGCGCGCGCATTCTTGCCATCCTTTTTTCCATCTTGAGCCTCACCACAGATGCGGCAGCTCAAGATCGACGAGGCTCAACAGTTGATTCAACCAACCACCGCTTCCAAGCCAACCAAGCCGCTTTGCTCGGTCAAGATGCCATTTGGTACAATGCCGTGCGACCGTTCAATGTTGCGAGCCAAAGTAAACACCTCGTCATTCTCCATCTATGGGACCCGACATCGGTTGAATGCCAGGCTTCAATCGCCAAAGCCAATGAATGGCAAAAGCGCTACCCATTTGTTGCAGTGGTTACCGTTGTGCGCTCAGATGTTGACGAAGATAAATCAGAAGCGGCCATTAAAGGATGGATCGAACGCCACCGTATCAACCATCCTGTGGTCGTTTCAAGCGATTTGAGTAAACTCCAATTGAATGCTCGAAAGCGTAACCCGGTGCTTATAGGTATTCAGGCCAACGCGGAGAATCTTGAAACCATGTATGGGATCGAGGGTGTTGATGCCTATGATGCACGCCTAGCATCATTTACCCGGGAACAAGTTAATGCCAATGGTTGGTCAAGTGCGTCACTCCTACCAGCCAAAACAACGCCGGCGATTTTTGAAATGATGCGTTTTCCAACAGCGATCGTGACTTCGAACCTCGAACAACGCATGTTCGTTGCCGATACCTACAACAACCGCGTACTTGTCATTGATGCCGATGGCTTTGTGTCAGATGTTATCGGGACTGGAACGGCAGGTTTCCGAGATGGCCGCTATGGCGCTTGCCAGCTCAATATGCCACAAGGCCTCGCATTGGATGAATCTGCCCGCAAACTCTATATTTCTGATACCCATAACCATGCGTTGCGCGAAGTCGATTTGGCCACCAAAGAGGTGAAGACCATACTTGGAAATGGAAGGCGTGCTGAGGAAAAAAGACTTTGGGTTGACAGTACTTCAGCTGAGCTGTCGTTTCCTACTGGTTTAGCAATGGGGCAGGGTAAGGTCTATATTGCTATGACAGGCGCCAACCAAATTTGGGAGTATGATTTGGCAACGCACAAAGCGAAAAGTGCTGCAGGGGATGGCACCCCAATTACCGTCGATGGAGGACGCAACCAGTCATCATTCAATATGCCTGTGGCGATTACGTCGGGCCCAGATGGGGCTTACTACATTCTAGAAGCAGGTACAGGCAGAATACGCAAAGCCGACCCAGGATGGGTTATCACTACAATTGAACTCCCTAAATCAGAATTCTCAACATACGGGGCGGCTGGCATTCTTTATGCCAATGATAAATTATTCATTGCTGATCGTGTCAATAACCGCATTATTCAATATGACGGTGCTAAGGTGAGTTTGGTCGCCGGAGGAACGTTGGCAGGTTTTGCTGATCATAAGGAACGAGGAGCATTGTTCAATCATCCGATCGGGTTAGCTATGTTAAATGAACAGCTTCATGTTGTGGATCATAATAATTTTGCGGTGCGTGCGGTCAGTTTGAAGAACGGACGAACACGTACTCTAAGCTTCCGAAACTATGAGATCCTATTCAACAACTTTGAGGCATTTAGCGACGGCGACCAATTCTATTTGGAAGAGGTGATGCTCGGAAAAGGGGAGAATTCACTTTTCATTGAATTGAAGCTCGAGCCAGATTTCGTTTGGGAGCCTTCAGGCCGCAATGAGGTATTTCTCGATTACGCAGGGCCGAACCGCTTGTTAACCAGTGTGCCACGACGCGGATTCATCGAAGTAGAATGCCAGGGCACCGAGATGAATGCCAATATCAACCTCCAAATCTACGTGACAGTGCGGTCTAAAGAAACAAAGCGGGTGTATTTCAGACCTGTTATTCTTTTTGTGCCTTTCGTATTCGAAGAAAGCGCAGAAACAGTGCACGATGTAACTTGGCGGCCGTTTGCTGACACCAAATAAGTTACTCGCCCAACACCCGCCCTTTTGCGATGGCTGCCGGGGTGTAGTCGGGTTGTATACTTAAACTGCGGTTGTACGCTTTCAGTGCTTCTTCAGTTTTTCCTAAACTTTCCAAAGCTAAGCCACGGTTGTAATGCGCTTGGAAATAACCGGGATAGAGCTTTGAAGCCTCTTCAAAATAGTACGCAGCGCTGTCATAGTTCTGCAAATACTCCAAATAAATGTAGCCTTTATTGTAAGGTGCAGTTGCATTGCTTGGGTCCTCAACTAAAATGCGGTCGTAGAGCTTAAAGGCCTGCTGATAGCGATTTTTCTCTTTGTTGCCTGTGATTTGGTAGAAGTATGCCAAATTGTACATCGCTTCTACGCTTTTCGGGCGGATTTCAAGTGCTGTTTTGAAATATTCAATAGCCAAATCACTTTTCGCGGCGGTGTAGAGCAGTCCGATTTCAATGTATGCGTCATAATAGTCGGGGTTCACTTCGATTGCGGTTTGGTAACTTGAAGCCGCCAACAAGGTGTCACCCGTCTCTTTGTAAATACGGCCTTTCATGTAGTAAGCATAAGGCAATTGTTCGTTTTCGCGAAGCGCCGTATTGATGAGCTCAATGGCCCGCATATAATTGCGAAGGTGGATTTGTATTTCGCCGAGTTTCAATAAGCAATCCGTCGAATTCGGTGAAATTTGAATGCACTTTTCATAGTCAATACGTGCCAAATCAAATTGCTGGAAAGCAAAATACAACTCGCCACGCTCATAAACCAATGTACTGTTTAACGAGTCAATTTTCAAGGCGCGGTTAAAGTCGTCTAAAGCCAGGGCAAAATTATTCTGCGCTTGATAATACTTGGCGCGGTCTGCAAACACTTGCGCATCGTTGGGACGCTCTACAATCGCCTTATTTAGCGCGGCCAGTGTTGCGTCAATCGATGCCTCTGTGGAGGCCTCGCCAATGGCTGAATCGGAGTTGTCGTTGCTTGAGTCGCATCCAACAACCAATAAAAGCATGGATACAGTGAAAAGAAAAAGAGGGTATGATTTCGATACCATAGACATAATTTTCGAGCTGTGAAGGTACTAAAGTAAGCGATGCAAAGTCTCATTTTTGCTTGCGCCTTCGGCGGATGAGTGGTTTCGCATCCGTCCACAAAAAAAGCGTCACTCCAAGAAGCGACGCTTTTTAAAAGTAAATCGATGGGGATCGTTATTTCCCGAGCGCCTCTTTGATTTTGGCTTCAAGTTCGTCCATCAATTCGAGGTTGTCTTCGAGGAGCGACTTCACGGCGTCACGCCCTTGTCCCAACTTCGTTTCGCCGTAAGAGAACCACGAACCGCTCTTTTTGATGATATTCAAGTCAACACCTAAGTCAATGATTTCGCCTGTTTTTGAAATTCCAGTACCATACATAATGTCGAATTCTGCCTTGGTAAAAGGAGGCGCGACTTTATTCTTAACCACCTTCACACGGGTGCGATTGCCGATCATGTTTTCGCCATCTTTGATTTGAGCAGCGCGACGAATATCGAGACGCACCGATGCATAAAACTTCAATGCGTTACCACCCGTGGTAGTTTCAGGGTTTCCAAACATCACACCAATCTTCTCGCGAAGTTGGTTGATGAAAATGCAACAACACCCTGTTTTGCTAATGTTTGAAGTGAGTTTTCGGAGCGCTTTTGACATCAAACGCGCTTGCAAACCCACTTGTGAATCGGCCATTTCACCTTCGATTTCTGCGCGCGGTGTAAGCGCCGCTACAGAGTCGATAACCAACAAGTCGATTGCGCCTGAACGAATAAGGTTGTCGGCTATTTCTAGGGCTTGTTCACCGTTGTCAGGTTGCGAAATGAGCAAATCTGCTGTATTTACACCAAGGTTTTCAGCGTAGAAACGATCGAAGGCATGTTCAGCATCGATGATTGCACAAATGCCACCTTTCTTTTGAGCTTCAGCAATGGCGTGTATGGCCAAGGTCGTTTTACCCGATGATTCAGGTCCGTATATCTCTACAATACGACCTTTAGGATAACCGCCGATTCCGAGTGCCAAATCAAGATTGAGCGACCCAGTTGAGATCACCTCCATTTGTTCAATGGCCTCATCTCCCAATTTCATAATTGAGCCCTTTCCATAGGTCTTCTCGAGCTTGTCGAGGGTAAGCTGAAGGGCTTTCAGCTTTTCTTTGTTCACTTCGGTTGCCATGTGTTTCTGAGTTTGGGTCAAAAGTATCCAATAAAGAACGTAATGTATTTACGCACTAGCCAGAACTTTTTAGTCGTAGACCTATCTTTTATGAACGTTACAGATTAGAGTCCGAAACCCTTCAAGATTTGCTCAGCATGGTTCTTCGCATCGACTTTGGAAATAACATCTACAATCGTGCCTTGCTCGTCGATCAAGAAGGTTGTGCGATGGGTTCCATCAAATTCTTTACCCATAAACTTCTTGGGCCCCCATACACCGTAAGCGCGTAGTACCTCTTGTTTGGTGTCAGCCAGCAAGGCGAAGGGTAGTTTGTTTTTGTCGATGAATTTAACGTGTTTGTCGGCTGGATCGTCATTTACGCCGAGCACCTCAATCCCATGTTTCTGAAGTAAGTTATATCCATCACGCAAGCTACATGATTGTGTAGTACAAGTTGGCGTTAAGTCACGCGGGTAGAAATAGAGGGCTAATTTTCTGCCTTTGTAGTCTTCAAGACTTAATTCTTTGTTATTCTGATCATTAGATTTGAAATTTGGTGCTTTGTCACCTGCTTTAAATGGGGTCATTGGCGTGATTTAAGTGTATAAAAATGTGTGGTTTTCAGGGAAGTTATGAACACGTTTAAGGGTGAAAAGTTCAATTTGAATGTCTTTTTTTGGCTGGATGACCTGATTTTACTAGTCTTTGGTGGCAAGTAGTGATTTGACTAATGGATGACTTAAATCGGGCGATGAATTGTTGAAAACGAAAGATGAATGATTCTGAGGCGGGAGCATCGATACGTGTCGTAATTTCGCATAACGGGCAATTGCCCAACAACAATTAATCTGAAATCTAAATCTATTTCACATGAGATGTCTCTCTCGTTTACTGATTTCACCCCATTTAAGTCAATTTGCACTGCGTCAGTTGCTGATGTTTGCTTTCCTTGTCGGAACAATGGGTTTCCTCTCTCTCGATGGGTACGCCCAAGCTATTGGTACGCATGAGTACAACCAAGCCAAAGCGGCGGGTACGTTGCCTCAACCTTCATTGGCTTTGCCGTTCAACGGAACTGCGCCAGATGTGTCACAGTACATTCTTGATGCGCAAAACCGCAGCAGCGACTGTTGGGTCGCACATGACCCGGCCACTTGGACGAACTTGCCAGGGAATGACGATGGTTCAACCAGCTTAATCAACTTGCCGTTCTCGTTCGATCTCTACGGAACAAGCTATAACAGCGTGTTCATCAACAACAACGGGAACATCACATTTAATAGCTCTTTGGGTGCTTTTACGCCAGATGGTTTTCCAATCAGCACGCCGATGATCGCGCCATTTTGGGGTGACGTTGACACCCGTAATGGTTTGGGGCAGGTTTGGTACACGGTGACCGCCGAAGCACTCTACATCAACTGGGTTGAGGTAGGGGTGTACAATGCGAATAATCCGCTCAATGCAAACTTGAGAAACACCTTCCAACTGATTATCACCAACGGTGCTGGTACCATCCTCGAAGGTAACAATAACGTCGCGTTCCATTACTTAGATATGGGTTGGACCACCGGCGACGCCTCTGAAGGCAACCTCGGTTTCGGTGGTGCAGCGGCTACTGTTGGCGTGAACTCAGGCAATAACACCGACTTCATTCAATTGGGGCGCTTTGATAGCAATACCGATAACTATGACGGTCCATTCGGAGAAAACGATGGTGTGAATTGGTTAGAGAATCAGTGCTTTCAATTCAATGTTAGCAGCGCGACAAACTTTCCGCCGATCGCACAAAACGTGCCCGCAGGAAATGCACTCACTTTCTGCCAAGGGGATGCCATTTCATTTGGTTTCAACTTTATCGGCCCTGAGTCAGGACAAACAGTAACCATTTCGGTTACAGGTGCAGGCAACCCTACAGTGAATACAGTTGCAGGTAACCCCGCTTCGTTTACAGCTGATTTTGGCGACCTAGCACCCGGACAGTATCCTATCGTAGTTACGGCAACCGACAACGGCGACCCTGTGGCTTCGACTGAAATTCAACTTGTGCTCGTCGTGAACAACTGCGATCCAAACTGCGAGCCTGAGCTCAACATCACCTGCCCGATGGAGGTTGTGATAGATTGCGATGCCTCGATCGCACCTGAATCACTCGGTCTTCCAACGGTTAACTTGAATAACTGCTTCACAGGTGAAGTCGTTATCAGCTTTACTGACCTCGTCATCGCAAGCAATGGGTGCAACGAAGTTATCGCTCGTACTTGGGTAGTAACCGCTGGTAATGAGACAGATTTGTGCACGCAAACCATCACCCGCGTTGATAGTGAGGCGCCTGTGTTGAATATGCCACCCCTCTACTATGCCTTTGATGTGAGCAATTATGAGGGTGACTTTGGCTCAGACTTAGAAAACGGGACGATCAGCCTTGAAGAACTTGGCTTACTGTTCAACGTCGAATTGGTTCAACAAGGGTTCTTCTTCCCATCTGCTTCGGATGACTGTGATCCACAAGTGACACCTTATTATACACAAGAATTAATCGGACAGTCTCAACTTGATTGTCCACTCGTTGCCGTAGTAAACTGGAGCTTCTTCGCGCAAGACGATTGCGGTAACCTCACGGGGCCAATTACAATTGTCTGTGATTTCATCGATAGCTCTGCTTCATGTGCTTGCGCGGTGAATTGTCCAGAAGACGTAACAGTTGATTGTTCATCCGACTTGACGCCTGCAACCACAGGTATGCCACAAGTAACAGGCGATTGCGAAGTGGCTATGATGTCAATGAGCGAAACCATCGACAACGCGGGTGAGTGCATCTTTGTTATCAACCGTACATGGGAGATCAGCATTGCAGGTGGTTCTACCATCACATGCACCCAAGCGATCACTGTGGTTGACTTCACTGGACCTGAGTTCGTTGACTTCCCAGAGAACGTAACTGTATCATGCATCGAAGATGTTCCTGCACCAGCTGAAGTATCCGCTGAAGACGCATGCAACGAGGTCGTTTCAATCGAAACCTTCATCAGCGAAACAGGAAACCCAATCGAAGAGTGTGTAGCAACAACAGCTTTCGCACCAGGTGATGA
>CAMCHP010000042.1 GCA_945874695.1 Chryseobacterium gleum | reverse complement strand
GCAAACGAGTCATGGTTCAATGGTGCACAAAACCACAATGCGGGTGAGGGAGAGTGGGTTGATCGAAAGGCGGCTTCTAAGAGAGCCTATTATGAATGGTTGCCAGTTCGAGGCAATCCAGAGGATCCATTGTATCGAAGATTTCAATTTGGAGATTTAGTTCGATTAATGATGCTCGACACACGATTGGAAGGGCGCGATGAGCAGGTTGATGCCACAAGCAGCGCGGTAAGCGACCCGGCAAGGACATTACTTGGTGGAGATCAGAAAAACTGGTTGGAGGCTGAATTTATTGGCTCTTCCGCCACATGGAACATTATTGGTCAGCAGGTGATGGTTGCCCCGTTGACTCTTTTTGGTGCAGTACTTAACCCTGATCAATGGGATGGGTACCAAGCCGATCGTAATTGGCTTTACAATCGCATTCAATTGAGTAGTTTAGGCAGAACAGTTGTGCTAACGGGTGATATTCATACTGCTTGGGCAAACGAGTTACCGCTCTCGTTTTATAATGCCGGTCAACAAGTTGGGAGCGCTGGAGTGGAGTTTGTGTGCACGAGCATCACTTCGCCGGGTTTGCCATTCATTCCTGCGGCAGCAGTGCAGGTGTTCAATCCGCATGTGCGCTACGTTGACTTAAGCAACCACGGTTTTATCATTGTAGAAGCTACCCCTGATTATGTCCAAAGTGATTACATTTATATGAACACGCTGAATAGCCCGGGAGGTGGATTCACAGTTGGGGCAAGTTATAGAACCAATCACGGAAGTCCATTTGTTTTTAATAGTGGAGGGCCATTAGCTCCTCTTGATTTCGATGCCCCTCGAGCGCCAGACTGCCCTTACACAGCGTTTGACCCCAATGAGGAGGAGCCTACAGTCATAATAAGTAATAACCGTGCTTTATCGGTTACAGGAGTTTATCCTAATCCGTTTCGAAAAACCCTCCAAGTGCAACTTGGGTTAGCTACGGCAAACCAACTTGAGGTGCGGCTTCTTGACCCAAAGGGCTCCATTCTTTATAGCGAGAACTTTGGTAAGTTGGAGGCAGGGTTACACTATTTCGAACTGTCAATGCCACAAATTTCTCCAGGTACATATTTCCTTCAATGCCTAACCCCCGAAGCTAGTTCTGTTCATCGGGTTATATCGATGGATTAATATGCCGTTGAACGAAATGCAAGTTTCAAAAAAATGCTCTATTTGAATGGATTATTTGGTGAAGTTTTTAGCCAAAGGGCAGCTCATTGTCACAAGGAGAAATTTTATTTTGCACAGTGATTCATGCATGAGAGCCCTTGCGCAATCGATTTAATTCGTGATATATGCATCGCGAACCTTGATCATGCAGACATCATCAATAAACGAATCACTTTCGTCCGCTTGTTTGCTCAGTAATTTGTGCAAGGCGTTGCTGAACTTCTTCTTTTTTACCACCTTCAAAAATGAGGTTTACGATTTCAAGGGCGCGTGATTCACTGGCATTGCGTTTGGTTTTCGCGTCGAGTTCAGATTTGATCCAATCGGCAATTTTATACATGCGCTTGAGCTCGGGGAGTTTAGGGCCTTCTGCCTTTTTACGTCCACGCTTTACGGGGTTTTTCTTCTTTCTTTCTTCCATTTTCTTTTGCAAATCTTTGAAGGCCTTTTCGTATTTCTCTGGATCTGCTTGATGATATTGTGCGACAGACTGAAGCAGATCTGACATGCTTAGCCGACCTTGGGTTAGCAAGTCTTTAAAGCGTTGCGGAAACCAATAGAGTTTAATATAATTGTTCACCCAAATGATTGATTTCCCGCACTTTTTTGCAAGATCTTGCGTTTTGATTTTATCTGAGGCCTGCCCCAAGATACGTGCACGTTCGAGGTGATCTTTTGATAAAATTTCCTTCAGTTCTGACTCAATATTTGCCATAAGATGAGTTTGTTTTGTTTTTGCAAAATTAAGGCATAAATCGAAATTAAAGTAATTAAAATTACATGTTCTTGCTTATGAACATTAAAGTGCACATATTAGACTGCTGAGGTTTCGGCCTAAACGGCCGGATGATTAGCCAAAAATCAAATCAATCCGATTTTTTTACGCGTTTTATTTGCGCGCCAAGATCTTCAAGATCATCAAAAAAATGTGGATAAGATTTTGAAACGCAATCAGCTTGAAGGATGGTGATGGGACCTCCACGAAGGCCCAAGATGGCGGCTGCCATTGCGATGCGGTGATCGTTGTGTGGGTTGATTTCACAGGGCCTTACTTGACCAGGATGCACGGTCATGGTATTTGCAAGCGCATCAAGGTCTACAGTAATGCCGGCTTTGGCGAATTCGCTTTGAATGACTAAAGCGCGATTGCTCTCTTTGTGGATCAGCCGTTCGATACCTGTGAACACCGATGGACGATCGCCGGCTGTAGCAAGGGCTGCCAAAACTGGGAATAAGTCTGGCGCGTCGCTCAGGTCAATTTGTATGCCGCGTAGCTTCGGCGCTTGCACGCGGTAGCTCCCTTGTTGATGCTGAACCTTGGCACCCGCAAATAGCAATGCGCCTGTGATGAGCCGGTCGGCTTGGGTAAACAGGTTATCGAGTCCGGTAATTTCAATGCCGTTTCGCGAAGCCAGTGCACCTGCGACGAGCAAGCTGGCGGCACTGCTCCAATCGCCATCGCAATGAATATCAGCGGGTTTATAGTGCTGTTTCCCCGAGATCATGAAGCGTTCATACGATTGGTGCATCACCTCAACGCCATATGCCTCCATGACCTCTATCGTAAGATCGATGTAGGGTTTGCTTTGCAAATTTTCTACATGCAACGTGGTGTCGCGTTCAGCAAGCGGGAGCGCCATCAGCAAGCCCGATAAGAACTGTGAACTCACCGAACCGTCAAGGCGTGCCACGCCTCCTCTGAACGGACCTTGCACGGTTACCGGAGGGAAGTTATTCGTACTGCTGAACTGCGCACCAAGATCAGCGAAAACAGGAGCAAAAGTTTGCACAGGACGTCGGATAATGCTGCCTTCACCCGAAAGGGTGACTCGGTAGCCCGACATGGCTGCGATACACGTGAACAAACGCAAGGAGAGGCCACTTTCTCCTACATTTAAAGCTTCTGTCGGCTCTTGTTTGCCACCGGTGATGTGGTAGTTTCCGGCGGCATCCATTCCAAGGTCGGCGCCTAAAAGTTCGGCCGTGGCCAGTGCAGCAATGCAGTCGGCGCTCGCTGCAGGTTCACGAATGATGGAGGTGCCCCGGCCAAGCAAAGATGCAGCTACCAAACGTTGCATCACGCTTTTTGATCGAGGGATTTGGATGCTCCCTTCGAGTTGTGAGGGCCAAACGGTTACCTTCAATTCGCTTGTTTTTCGCCGATATAGATGCTGGCTATTCCTCCTGTAAGCGGTTTTCGTGCTACATTAACATAGCCACACTCGCGCATAATTTCGAGAAATGCATCACCTTGCGGGAAAGCTTCAACCGACTCGGGTAAATATTCATAAGCGCGTCGATCGCGCGAAATGAGTTTTCCGATCAAGGGCAAGATGGCTTTGAAATAGAACCAATACGCTTGTTTCACGGGGAATGCCGTAGGCTTCGAGAATTCAAGAATGTAGACTGCCCCCGAAGGGCGAATAACACGGAGGATTTCGCTCAATCCTTTCCGGAGGTTTTCAAAATTGCGCACACCAAAGGCAGCGGTTGCAACGTCGAAATAATTGGCTTCGAACGGTAAATTTTCAGAATCGCCGTAGCGCAGTGCAACGCGGCTGTCGAGTGCCTTTTTCTTGATTTTTTCTCTGCCTACATCGAGCATACCGTTGCTGATATCGACGCCTATGATTTCTTTGCACTGAACCCCCATGCGCACAGCCTCGAGGGCAAAATCACCTGTTCCGGTAGCGACATCGAGCAAGCGATCGGGGTTTCTTTTGCGCAGCATGCGAATGGCTTTTTTACGCCACAGAATGTCAATTCCGAATGAGAGAATGTGGTTAAGCCGGTCGTAACTGTGTGCGATGTTATCGAACATCTCAGCGACCTGTTCTTTTTTAGCACGTTCTTCAACGCTGGTATATGGAGTGATTTTCGTTCCCAATGAAATTTTTTTTGCGACGGTAAGCTATATAAGTTGAAATACCCGTCGAATGTTTTTAAGGTGCTGTGTCGATGAGCTCGATTAATCGTTTTTGTGTTTCAGGATGCCACAAAATGCGGTAGTGTCCTGTTCCTTCAATGACGTAAAATTCGGAATTTTGAATGGAATCTGCCACGCGCTTGCTCCATTCTTGCGGTAATACATTGTCAATCGACCCGTGGAGAACTGCGGCTCGCACGGGTTTCAGGTGTTTGCAATAATGAGCAACCCCCAGTTCGCGCACAGGGAGTTGGGTTGCTGTTTCAAAGTGGTCAAGTAAGCGCTCTTTCGCACGTAAAGGGAGTCCCATCATGCGAATAACTTGAATTACACGATCTTCGAATCGGTCGGGACTGGTGACAACGAACATGCGATTCACTGGGTAGTTCGGCTTTTGGCTCAGGGCAAGACTCAAGGGCACCGAACCAAACGAATGGCTGACGAACAGGTCGTAAGGTCCTTCATTGAGGTACTCAGTTGTAAGTTCACTGTAATCGAAAAACGAGGTTGCCGCCTTCGTACTGTTTCCATGCGATGGGGCGTCGAAACCGATGACTGTATAACCGCGATCAACCAAGAGCGGGATTAGTGCGGCAAAGTTCGTTGCACGACCTTCCCAACCATGCATCAGGAGCGCCTTTTTTGGGCCAAAGCCCCAGCGGTACTGTGCGATGGTGAAGTTTTTGAAGGCGCGTGTGCTGACTTTGGCCGTCTTCATAACTTCTTCTTCAAACGGTCGAGGTTTGACGAGCAGCGGATTTGAAAGATGGCGCAATGCTTTTTTCGCGAAAGCTTCAGGTGCAAAGAACCATGCAATTTTATAGGGAAGCGTTTTGAGAAATGTCATTTTTATTAACCAATCATCGTATGGCCGTTAGGGTACTTGTAGTTTTTGCTGATGGCTTCGATGCCTATTGCATAAACCACTGTAAGTGTGCCGACGCGACCAACAAGCATGCTGAAAATAATCCAAAGTTTACCTGGAACGGTTAGCATTGCTGTAATTCCCGTGCTCAATCCCACGGTGCTCATCGCAGATACTTGTTCGAAAACAATATCCATGACGCCTTGGTCTCGCACAGCTAAAATTACAGGTTCGGTAATGAGCAGAATAAACACACCAGCGATGTTGATCACCAAGAAGAACATGAAAACGGCATAAGCACGTGCCTTCAATGTGTCAGATATGGTTCTTCTAAAAAGCTCTGTTTTATTTGCTCTGCGCACGGTGGCTAAAACGTCGGCGAGGATTACAGCAAAGGTGCTAGTTTTAATACCACCGCCTGTTGAACTGGAAGACGCACCAATAAACATCAAAACGATCATCAAAAAGAGGGTGGGCATGCCTAAGCTGCCAATATCGACCGTGTTGAAACCGGCAGTTCGTGTTGTGGCGCTTTGAAAAACGGCGGTTGTGAAGGCGCCAAACCACGAATTGCCTAATTGACCTTGCTCGATGAATAGAATTAATAATGATCCAAAGACGGTTAGTACAATTGAAAAGTAAACAGCGATTTTGGTCATGAAGCTGATTTGCTTCCATGTGTTTTGCATGCGGTCGCGCAAGTTCGAAAAACCGAACAGCTCAAAAATGGCGACCATGCCAAGAGCTCCCATAAACATGAGTACAATAAGTACCCAATGCACAAAGTAGTTATTGACCACGCTCGGATTCATAAATCCGTCGGTTAGCAATGAAATGCCTGCATTATTAAATGCCGAAACTGAATGGAAAATTGCGTGAAAAATCTGCATGCCATTGCTGAGGGTAACTCCATCGGCATCGGAAAGGCGATAAAGTAAAATAGCCCCCACCAACTCAATGCTTGAGCTCCACATAATAACTTTACCGAGCATGCCCCGGCTGCTTAATAGCGAATCTTTGTTTACAAAGTCCTCGAGCACTTCGTGCTGCTTGGCTTGCAGTCCGAATCGTGAAGCGAGTGCCAAAAATGAGCCAAAGGCAATGATGTTCAATCCGCCGAGTTTGATCAAAACCAGCAACACCACTTGGCCTTTCATGGTAAAAAAGGTCGCGGCATCTTCAACCATTAATCCTGTCACACACGTAGCACTCGTTGAAGTGAAAAGTGCATCGATGAAGTTCATTGATCCTGCTTGAGTGGTCATCTCTGGAAGCATAAGAAGTCCAGTTCCAACCAGAATGATTAAGATAAAAACGACGAGAAAGATCAATGCCGGATTGAGCTTATACTTTGGCAAGGATATGCTGCCGCGCCCTAAGCCGATCATCACTACAATTAGAATGTAGATTTGAATAAATACGGTACTCACGTCGGCAAAACTCTCAATCCCTAATCCAGATGCCAATTTTGCAAACAAGAGGGTGTCGAACAGGTTGTAACTGATACCCTCTATGGTGAGCAAAAACATGATCGTTCCTTCGAACCAAGTGCGCCTGATAAAGTCAATCGGTCTGAAATCGTAAATAAAGCGAACGAGATAGTGCAGCACATAAAACCCAAAGCTGAATTTGATGAGGTTCATCAAAAACGCCTCTTGTTCAGGCATGTGTTGAAAGCCATAATAGTAAACAAGCACGAGAACTGCGCCAAGGGAAATGAGCACATTGAGGATTTTCCCCATGCGCAACACCTGGTCTTTATTGTCGTAAAGGAGCAGGTTAACGCGTTCTCGAAACTTATAAAATGGCATTAGCGTGCAATTTTTAGTGCTTCAGCTTTCAAACGATCAAGCTCAATTGGCACAACACCGACCTTCTCGCACACCAAGCCTCCCGCTAAATTGGACAGAATAGCAATCGTTGCAGCGTTTGCCTGCAGCGCCAAAGCGAGCGATGCAACACTAATCACCGTATCACCAGCGCCTGAAACATCTAGAATTTCGCGGGGATGCGCTGCAATAAACTGCGGTGCACCATCTTGATCGATAACTACACCTTGTTCAGAAAGTGTCACCATGGTGAGTGTATTCTGAAGCCGCGATTTCAATGCTTTGATTGCCGCTGAAATGCCTGCCTGGTCTTTTTTGCTGACATCAATTTTCAATCCTTCAACCAGTTCTTTGAAGTTGGGCTTGAATAAGTCAACACCGATGTAATCAAAAAAGTGGTCTTTTTTCGGATCAACCGTAACCGGTATTCCTGCAGTTTTTGCCTTGGCGATAACAGCGCGAATCACAGCGGGGGTGAGCACGCCTTTGTTGTAATCTTCAAGAATCACAACGTCGATTTTGTTTCTGTCGATCCAAGGCAAGCAAGTTGCTAAAAACAAGGCTTCTTCTTCGGTTGAAAGTAAGCGTGTCGTTTCTTCATCAACCCGAAGCAAGTGATGACCACCACTAATGACCCGCGTTTTTACCGTTGTCATGCGTCGGGGAAGCTTCACCATCGCACCTTTGTCAAACTTGCGTTCGTCGAGCAGTTGGTCGAAGAGCTTTCCTTTTTCATCGTCTCCTGTGACAGCACATATGATGGGTTTTGCACCGAGACTTAGGATGTTCAATGCTACGTTCGCGGCCCCCCCGAGGCGATGCTCGGTATGGGTAACTGCTACCACCGGTACGGGCGCTTCGGGCGAAATGCGATCAACTTTTCCCCAGTAATAGGCGTCGATCATCACGTCGCCAATGACTAAAGCACGTAGCTTCGAAAAACCGGCGAAAATTCGCTCAATTTCTGAGGTTACGAGTTCACTTTGATTTGCAATCATTTGCCTAATTTATCCAAAGAAACTTTCATGCGACGCACAGCTTCAATGAGAACGTCGTCGGCCGTGGCATATGAAATTCTGAAACACTCAGGGGCCCCAAAGGCCTCACCCGTTACCAAGGCGACATGCGCATCGGCAAGGAGGTAGTTGCACAAATCATTGGCGTTTTCAATGATCGTATCGCCATGCGACAGCCCGAAATAGGCCGAAGCATCAGGAAAGATATAAAACGCGCCCTGTGGTTCGTTGATTTTAAGTTTGTCAATGCCTCGGAGCGCATCAATCATGAGGTTTCTTCGACGCAGAAAAGCCTCAACCATGTAGTCAACTGTTGAAGGATCAGCCTCAACAGCTGCTTTGGTTGCCATTTGTGAAATGCTCGACGGCGCACTTGTGAATTGGCCCTGGATTTTGGTACAGGCTTGGGCGATCCACAATGGAGCGCCAATGTAACCCAAGCGCCAGCCGGTCATTGCAAATCCTTTCGAGACACCATTTACCGTAATCGTGCGATCATACATGCCATCTAAAGTTGCGATGCTCGCATGGCCACCACTGAAATTAATGAGCTCGTAAATTTCATCGCTGATAATATAAATCTCAGGGTGTTGGCGCAAGACGTTAGCAAGTGCCTCAAGCTCGTCGAGGGTGTAAACTGATCCGGTCGGGTTGCACGGCGAACTGTATATGATCATCCGCGTTTTGGAGGTGATGACTTCACTGAGCCGCGCGGGGGTAAGTTTGAAATCGCTGTCAATGCCGGTTGGAACCACCACAGGTAGACCTCCAGCAACTTTAACCATTTCGCTATAACTAACCCAATAGGGGGCGGGCAGTAAAACTTCGTCGCCCGGGTTAATCAAGCTTAAAATAATATTCGCAATTGATTGTTTTGCCCCGGTTGAAACGACGATTTGTTCGGCGGTGTAATCGAGGTTGTTATCGCGTTTGAATTTCTTCGAAATGGCCTCTCGTACCTCGAGGTATCCGTTTACCGGAGGATAATGGGTGTAATTATTCTCAATGGCAGAAACGGCAGCGGCTTTAATAAAGTCTGGCGTGTCAAAATCAGGTTCTCCAAGGCTTAAGGAGATGATGTCGACACCTTGGGCTTTGAGTTCTCGGCTGATGCGTGCCATGGCCAACGTGGCCGATTCAGTAAGGCGTGAAAGGAGGGCAGATTCTTTTTGCATGGGTGCTGACCTGCAGGTCGGTTTCGTTATCGAAAGACAAAGCTACACATTCGCGCGCATGCTTGCATCGCGGTGACTCGCTTCCTGTGGTTTTTCAGTGAAGATCTTGGCAGCCAGCATGAGCATGGCATAGGTAATCGCTGCATTGAGTGCGATGTGCAAGGCGCCAAAGCTAAATCCATCGAACAATTCCTTTGCATTGCTGCTCAAATACCATGTAATGAGGGGGGCAACGACGGCTATGACTGGGAATGCGATACCAGTAACCCGCCATCCGGTCGTTAGACCGAAAAGAAAAATACCGATAAGCGGACCATAGGTGAAGCCCGCTAGGAAGATCAATTGGTCGATAGCGCTCAAATCGAGCGTGTAGTGGAGCACGAGAATTACGAGCAAGTGCGTGGCAGAAACTGCCAGGTGAACCTTTTTGCGTAAGGCTTGCTGCCTCATTTCATCTTTTTTCTCGATATCCAAAAAGTCAACGCTGACCGAGGTGGTGAGCGAGGTTAAGGCGCTATCGGCACTTGAATACGCGGCCGCAATCAAGCCCAAAATGAAAAACAAGCCGATGTAGGTTCCTAATTCAGACTGTAAAGCAACAATTGGGAAAAGGAGGTCGGTGCGCGGACGTCCGGCCTCGGAGAGCGGAAGAATGATATCGGTGCTTTCAGCATACATAAATAACAGTGCGCCGAGCGCCATGAAAATAAAGTTCACCACGGTGAGCACAAGGGCGAAAGACAACATGTTTTTTTGAGCATCGCGGAGGTTTTTGCAAGCAAGGTTTTTTTGCATCATATCTTGATCCATGCCAGTCATGCCGATGCAGATGAAGAATCCTGCAATAAATTGCTTGATGAAGTGATAATCGTTGCTTGAAAAGTCATTGAAAAAAAACCACTGACTGAATTTACTTTGGGTTGCAGCTTGCCATGTTTCAGAGCCTGAAAGGTTGAGGTTGCTCGCGATGAGGTAAATGCTCAATCCGAGGGAGAGCAACATGAACAAGGTTTGCAGGGTATCGGTGTATATAATCGTCTTCATTCCACCCCGTTGGGTGTACACCCAAATGAGCACGATTGACAAGGCTACCGTTGCGATAAATGGTACACCCCACTGTTCGAAAACGAAGGTTTGAAGCACGTTCGCGACCAATAATAAACGAATGGATGCGCCAATAGTACGGCTCAGTATGAAGAAAAAAGCGCCGGTTTTCCAAGCGGCCGTGCCGAAGCGTTGGTGTAAAAAACCATAAATCGAAGTAAGGTTGAGTTTATAGTACACGGGTAACAATACGAGGGCAATGAAGACGTAGCCCACGAGATAACCTAGCACCATTTGCATGTACGAGAATTGGTCAACCAGTTCGCCTTCGCCGTTGGTGATGCCTGCTTTTCCTGGGATGCTTATGAATGTTATTCCGCTCAAGCTTGCGCCAATCATGCCAAAGGCTACCAGCATCCAAGGCGCCTGGCGGCCCGCCAAAAAGAAATCTTTGTTGGTGGCTGATTTCCCGGTGATGCGCGCTATACCGATCAAAACCAAGAAATAAATCGCAATGAGTGCAACGATGCTTAGTGGTGTCATGCTGTTCTGATTGCTGCGAAGTTATCATTTTCGATGGCCGGCATCGAATCAAACTGAACAATGAACGCACATTCTGTCGTTGATTGAATTAGCTTTGTGCCCATGCAGTTTCACTCGCGCTTGATCGAAGAAGCCGTTGATCAAATGGCCTCATTGCCTGGTATTGGGAAGAAAACCGCCCTTCGCCTCGTTTTGCATCTCCTTAAAAGAGAGCCCGAAGCGGTAGAGCGATTTGCGCGGGCCTTCACCGATATGAAGCAGAAGATTTGCCGTTGCAACCGCTGCCATAACTTGTCTGATCAGCCTGTGTGCAGCATCTGTTTGAATTTACAGCGCGACCAAACCTTGGTTTGCGTGGTTGAAACCATTCGCGAATTGCTCGCCATTGAAGCCACTGAGCAATACAATGGCGTTTACCACGTTTTGGGAGGGGTTATTTCGCCGGTTGACGGCATCGGTCCGCAAGACCTTCAAGTTGAATCGCTCGTTGAACGCTGCAAATCAGAGGGTGTGAAAGAAGTTATTTTTGCTTTGAGTACCACCATGGAGGGCGAAACAACAGCTTTCTTTCTCTACCGAAAACTCGCAGTTACAGGTGTCGCGGTTTCAATGATTGCCCGAGGTGTCGCAATTGGCGATGAACTTCAATACGCCGACGAACTTACCTTGGCCCGCTCAATCTCCCAACGCCGTCCGTATGAAACGGCCATGCACTAACCCATGCAGCTAAGCGTAATCATAGTGAACTATAACGTTGAGCACTTTCTCGAACAGTGCTTGTTGTCGGTGCGCAGTGCTTGCCAAGGGCTTGAAGCTCAAGTTTTCGTAGTCGATAACCAAAGTGTTGATGGCTCATGTGCGATGGTTCGGGAGCGCTTTCCAGAGGTAATTCTCATTGAGAATCAAGACAATGTTGGGTTTTCTAAAGCCAACAACCAAGCCATTCATTTGGCTCAAGGTCGGTATATTTTGCTGCTCAATCCTGACACCGTTGTTGAAGAAGACACCTTTATTAAAGTTGTCGAGTTCATGGATACGCACCCCAATGCAGGTGGCCTTGGCGTACGTATGGTCGATGGCAAAGGTCGTTTCTTGCCTGAAAGCAAACGCGGATTGCCAACACCTTGGGTTGCTTTTTGTAAAATCAGCGGAATTTACCGAGTTTTCAAGTCTACCAAGCGCTTCAATCACTATTACATGGGCTACCTCAGCGAACATGAGGTGAATGAAGTTGAAATTTTGAGTGGCGCGTTTATGCTGATGCGCAAAACGGCGCTCGATGAGGTCGGTTTACTCGATGAAGCCTTCTTTATGTATGGTGAAGACATCGACCTCAGCTGGCGCATTGTTCAAGGAGGCTATAAAAACTACTACTTTCCATCCACAAGCATCATTCACTATAAAGGTGAAAGCACGAAGAAAGGCAGTTTGAACTACGTTTTCGTGTTTTATCAAGCCATGGTCATTTTCGCTCGAAAACATTTCAGCGAAAAAAATGCCCGCTTGTTCACGGGGCTCATCAACTTGGCGATTTATGCTCGAGCAGCCTTGGCGGTGCTCAACCGTTTTATTCAATCGATTTGGCTGCCTTTGCTTGATGCCGCTGTTTTGTTTTGGGGGCTTTGGCTCATGCAAGACGCCTACGCTGCATGGCAAGAAAAAATATTTGAACCCAAACTGCTCATTTTAATGTTTTCGGCCTATGCGGCCGGATGGATGAGTGCCATATTTTTCAGTGGCGGCTACGATAAGCCATTGTCAGCCTTTCGCATTTTCAGAGGGGTGTTGATTGGATCGGTTCTCGTATTGGTTGGTTATTCGTTGTTGCCTGAAGACCTGCGATTTTCACGCGCTATGGTCTTGCTTGGATCGCTTTGGGCACTCGTTTATTTCTTGCTTTCACGCGCACTGCTCACTACAGTTGCGCCCGCTCTGTTCACGTGGAGCAGTCGCAAAGAGGGCCGCTTTATTGTGCTCGGTGGCAAAGACGAAGGCCAGCGTATATCTGAACTTTTGAAGCAAACAACCACCCGCACCCCCGAGGTGTTTTTGGCTGATGTACCAGCAGACTTATCGAATGTTGATGCGCGTGTACGCCTAGCAATGGCCTTGCGCGAGCGAATTCGTGTTTTCAAAGCTGATGTGGTTATTTTTAGTGGGCGTGATTTGCCTGCCGCAGGCATTATTGACATGATGAGTCAACTGGCCGATTTGCGCACTGAGTTTAAAATCGCACCCCCTGATTCATTGTACATGATTGGCAGTAACAGCATCGATACAACCGGTGATTTGTTCATGCTTGAAACCAACGGGGTGCAGAAGGCCGCAAACCGTCGTAATAAGCGAATGTTCGATTTATTTACAGCATGCATTTTGCTGCTCAGTTTCCCAATTACTTGCTGGTTCATGACGAGCATGAAAGGCTACTTAAGCGCAATTTTTGCCGTTCTGGTCGGAAAAAAATCATGGGTTGGTTTTGCTCCGCAAGCCGCTAAATCAGCGCGTTTGCCGAAAATTCGTCCGGGTGTTTTGCACCCCGCAATGGGGCTGTCAATCAGCGGTCTTAACGATGAAACGGGAGAGCGGTTAAACATTATTTACGCCCGCGATTACCGCATATCGAATGATCTTCGATTGGTGTTGCGGCATTTCAACAAGCTCGGATGAAGCAATTTGCTTAATTTTGTCGAACCTTAAATGGCAAGGAACGCATGGCACAAACAGAAATATTGCTGCCCAAAATGGGTGAAAGTGTTGCTGAGGCAACGATAATCAAATGGTTAGTAACCGAGGGGCAGCGTGTCGAGGCTGATGAGCCCATCATTGAAATCGCAACCGATAAAGTTGATTCAGAAGTACCCGCACCTGAAGATGGTGTGATTTTAAAACTTCTGGTCAACGAAGGTGATGTGGTTGCCGTGGGTCAACCGATTGCCTTGTTTGGTCAAGAAGGCGCGGCTGCTGTGCCTGCCGCCCATCCGGCCGTTCAGGCCGAAACCCAAACCGCACCTGCTCCAGAGGTAATTGCAGCTGTGAGTGCACCACTAGCTCACGCTGCTGTTGAGGTTGAGCGCAAAGGACCTTCAGGTCGATTCTATAGCCCACTTGTGCGCAGCATTGCCAAAGAGGAGGGCATTGGCCTTGATGAACTTGAGGCGCTTGCTGGATCCGGCGCAGAAGGTCGCGTTACCAAGAAAGATTTACTCAATTACATCGCCAAGCGCACGCAAGGCGGTGGTGTTGCAGCTTCAAACGGACAAACAGCAGTGGCGGCAGCGCCCTCCGCAGCACCCGTAGCGCCTGTTGCAAAGCCAGCGGCAGCACCTGCTCCAGAGGCCAAGAAAATTGCGTTGCCAAAGGTGAACATTGGTCCGAATGATGAAATTGTAGAGATGGATCGCATGCGCAAGATTATTGCGGCAAACATGATTCAATCGAAGCAAATTTCGGCACACGTTACTTCGTTCGTTGAGGCAGATGTAACCAACATTGTCATGTGGCGCGAGCGAATGAAGAAGGAATTTGAGAAACGCGAAGGCGAAAAGCTCACATTCACTCCAATTTTCGTTGAAGCGGTAGCGAAGGCCATTAAGGATTTCCCTAACATTAACATCGCTGTGGATGGCGAGAATATCGTTTATCGCAAAGATATTAACGTGGGTATGGCCGCGGCCCTCCCGAACGGAAACCTTATTGTTCCTGTAATTCGGAATGCCGACCGCTACAACATGGTTGGTTTGGCGAAAGTGGTGAACGATTTGGCCAACCGCGCGCGCATTGGCAAGCTTACACCCGATGAGATTCAGGGCGGCACGTACACGATTTCGAATGTTGGAACGTTTGGCAACGTTATGGGAACCCCAATTATTCCTCAACCCCAGGTTGCGATTCTTGCTTTGGGTGCCATTCGCAAAAAGCCCGCAGTCATTGAAACGCCGACTGGAGACATGATCGGAATTCGTCACATGATGTTCTTATCGCACAGCTACGATCACCGAGTGGTTGACGGAATGCTCGGTGGAACCTTTGTGCGAAGAGTGGCTGATTACCTTGAACAATTCGACCTTAATCGGGATTTGTGGTAATTCTAGTCGCTTAAAGTTGGCTTTCAAGGGTATTTAAGCTATTTTTACCCAACTTAAGCAAACCATGCTAACGATGAAACGACTGTTGCTTGCAGTTTCTGCGCTCTTCTTGGTATTATCCGCGACTGCGCAGTTGATGCCCCGTGATTTCAATTCAAGCTTTCTTGAGGCCAATCAATTGATGGAGGAGAAATTCTGGAATCAATCGATTGAGATTTGGAAAGAATTATACACCTCAACGCCGCAGAACGCGAATGTTAATTACAAGTTGGGTTACTGTTACTTGCAAACGGCCAATGACAAGTTGAAGGCTTTGCCTCACCTAGAGTACGCCGCCTCGCAGCCGCTTCAGCCCAATTACGATCCTTTCGATCCAAAAGAAAACCGCGTTCCAATAGACGTTGTGTTCTACCTCGGTCGCTCATACCACCTCAACTATGAAATGGATAAAGCCATCGCGCAGTATGAGCGAATCATCAACGAAGTGCCCAAAAAGCACCGTTTGTATGACATGGCGCAACGCCAAATCGAGATTTGCAATCATGCTAAATACCAAGTTGCCAATCCTAAGAACTTCTTGATTTCAAACGTTGGTGCGACCATCAACAAAGAAACCAACGAATACTCACCCGTGATATCGATCGATGAAAGTGCGCTCTTCTTCACAAGCCGACGGATGCGTGCCGATAGCTCGAACCAATTCATTATCGACATCGACAGCCGTGAGCACCGCGAAGACATCTACGTTTCATACAAAGATGCGGCCGGACAATGGATGACGCCTGAATTGCTGAACATCAACACCGACAGCCACGCTGCATCGATTTCAACCTCACCTGACGGACAAGAATTGTACATCTATTACGATTTCGCAGGCGACGGCCAAATTTGGAAGTCGGAATTGATCGGTGAAACATGGAGCGACCCGGTTAAATTGGAAGGCGACATGAACAGCCCGTACTGGGAAACGCACGTCACCGTGTCACCCGACGGCAAAACAATGTACTTCGTGAGCAATCGCCCCGGTGGAAAGGGTGGGCGTGATATTTACCGTTGTGTAAAATTACCAAACGATGAGTGGTCGAAAGCCCTCAATTTGAGCACGAACATCAATACTGAGTTTGACGAAGATTCCCCCTTCCTTTCTGCAGACGGGAAAACCCTCTATTTCGCATCTACAGGCCATGATAGCATGGGAGGCTTCGATATTTTCTACGCGACGCTCGGTGAAGATGGCGAATGGTCGAAGCCTGAAAACATCGGATTCCCCGTTAATACCGTTGACGATGACGTATTCTTCGTGCCTACCGCAAGTGGAAAACGCGCGTACTATTCATCGTTTAAAGAAGAAGGTTTCGGCTTGAAGGATATCTACGTGGTAGATATGCCCGATTCACCGATTGAATCTGATTTGGCGGTGCTCAAAGGCTACATCTATGCAGCAGAAGGAGAGGAATTACCAAATGATGCGATTATTCGCGTTACGAACAATGAAACGGGCGAAGTAACCGAGTACCGTCCCCGTCAGCGCGATGGTGCTTATGTAGCAGTGCTGCCTCCGTGCATCTCCTACAAAATTGAGTACTTCGTGAACCAAGAGATGATTCATAAAGATTTTATCAATGTCCCTTGTGAATCAGCATATAGTGAAATCGAAAAAGAGGTGTATCTCTTGCCTATTCACCTCGGTGGAGCTTATGTGCCAGGCGAAACCGAAATTGTTGACACAAAAACCGACCCAAAAGACATCGTTGCCATTACTCCCAAAGGAATTGATAACGATGAAAAAGTTGGGGTAGTGGCAACCGATGAGAAAGCATACTACCAGCGCTATTTCATTTATGATATGGGCGAGTGGACTGACAAAAAAGTTGAGGAAACCTTCGCTCAGTTTATCGCAGGGGTTGAAAATTTGATCAAAATCAAAGGCTCAGCGCGCATTTTAGTTGAGTCAAGTGCATCGAAAGTGCCTTCGAGCCGCTTCAAAGACAACAACGAACTTTCGGCCTTCCGAAATAAACAAGCAACCCAAGAAATAACCAAAGCGCTTGAAGACAAAGGCTTTGCTTTGGGGATAGATTTCGAGTTCCAAAGTCCGAAGAAACTTGTTTCTGGGCCTGATTATCAGAACGATGCCCAAGCGCGTAAAGCCATTTACGAGCAATTCCAGTACATTAAAGTGTGGGCTGAATAAGTTAAGCACTTGCACATCAAAAGGGCCGTCTCCATCCCCCGGAAACGGCCCTTTTTTTGCCTGACGAATTCGAACAAGCCGAATTCTGCTACTCTACTTATTTCAATAACGCAAGAAGTGGTGCGTTTGGTATGGGACGATATGTGGTAACTTGCGCCCCATGAAATTGAACATCAAACGTCCGCTCGTATTTCTTGATTTAGAAACCACAGGCACCAATGTAGCTTCTGATCGTATTGTCGAAATCGCATTGGTCAAGGTGATGCCAGACGGCAGCCTCGTGTGCCGTCCTGAAGCCAATGAGCGTTTCTTGATTAACCCTGAAATGCCGATTCCGATTGAATCGAGTTTGGTACACGGTATCTACGATGCAGATGTTGCCCAGGTGCCAACCTTTGCACAGCAAGCTGATAAACTCTTCAAGTTTTTGCATGACTGCGATTTAGCTGGCTTTAATTCAAACCGGTTTGATTTACCATTGCTGGCTGAAGAGTTTCTGCGTGCAGGCATTGATTTTAGCCTCGAAGGACGAAACATCATTGATGTGCAAGTTCTCTTTCATCTCATGGAGCAGCGTACCTTACGCGCTGGTTACACATTCTACACCGGAAAGAAACTCGACAATGCACACGAAGCGATGGCAGACACCATGGCTACGTATGAAGTTTTTGTGGAGCAAGTGAAACGCTATGAAGGCCATGCCATTCAAGACCTCCAAGGCAAACCACTCGCGACGTTTACCAATGATATGGAGGTGTTGCACAATGTGTGCCAGCGCCACCGTCCGGCCGACCTCATGGGGCGCTTAGTCTATGATGAAGAAGGTGAAGTTGTGTTTACTTTCGGAAAGTACAAGGGCAAGCGGGTGAAGGAAATTCTGCAGGTTGATTCAGGCTATTATGGTTGGATGATGCAGGGCGATTTCCCGCTTTACACAAAGAAAGTAATGCGCGAACTGCGCGAGTCGATGCGTTAGTACTGCCCATGAAGCGAATTGCTGTTCTGGTTTCAAATGATTTGGTGCACGACCAACGCGTGCGTAAAACGTGCGACGTTTTGTTAAGTTTAGGGCTCGAGATCACCTTGATCGGACGTTTATTGCCAAACAGCGAGCCCATTCAGCGAACTTATGAAACTTATCGCTTCGAGAATTTGCGCTATACCCGAGGAGCACGGTTTTACGCTGAATTTAACTGGAAACTTTACCGCTATTTGATGCAGCATCGACAGCGTTTTGATGCCGTTTGGGCCAATGACCTCGATACTTTATGGCCGGCTTTTCGGCTCGCTAAATCGCGCAACATTCCAATTTTTTACGACAGCCACGAATATTTTACCGAAGCGGCGGGCCTAACCGGGCGCCCCTTCCCAAAAGCGGTATGGTTGGCCATTGAAAATGCGATTTTTCCGAAGCTGCGCTTTGTATTTACGGTCAATGATACCATCGCCGATATCTACCGAACGAAGTACAAAGTTGAAGTGAATGTGGTGCGCAATGTCCCTGTTTTTCAGCCGATTGAGCAACGTATGTCGCGCGCTGAACTGGGTTTGCCTGACGGGCCTTTGGTGATTTTGCAAGGCGCATTTATGGACAAAGATCGTGGGGTAATCGAAGCGGTTCAAGCGATGGTGCATTTGCCTGATGTGCACTTGCTTTTAGTAGGTGCAGGCGAAGAATGGGAGGCAGCAGGCGTGCTCCGGGAGCAATTGGGACTGCAGCGGCAGATTACCATTCGTCCGAAACAAGCCTTTGACACCTTGCGACAACTAACAGCCAGTGCCGACGCAGGTTTAACCCTCGATAAAGCCGTGCATTTCAATTATCTATTCAGTTTACCGAACAAGTTGTTCGACTACATTCATGCCGGTATCCCGGTGGTTGCTTCGCCTTTGCCCGAGGTGCAAAAGGTCGTAAATGAACAAGGCATTGGAACGGTGATTAAAGATTGGGAACCCGAGCACATTGCGCATGCCATTCGATCGGTACTCGAACAACCTAAAGCAAGTTATGAAGCAGCGCTCAGTAAAGCGGCGTTGCAATTTCAATGGGCGCATGAAGCGGCGGTGATCAAGCAAAAAATACGCGAAGCGGGTCTAATCAGCGAAGATTCTTCCACAGGTACTTAATGGCCAGCCAAAGAGGTTGGTAAAATTTACTGCCTAACGGCAGGATGGTCGATTTCAGAGCCCATTCCTCCTTATAAAGCGAGGCTTTAAACCGTTTGGATAGCCCGCCAGGAGAACACACCGCGAGTGCTACATCGGTAAGGATGACAGGTGTTTCAAGCTGAAGCAATGTTAAATTCAAGTGATAATCACCCAAAACTTTCAAGTCGACCGGATAGCGATACACTTCAAACAGATCGCGGTGATACAACACCCCTTGGTGGTGAAGGGTATTCTTAAGGAGCATCATATTACCCCATTGGGGTTCATGCCATTCTGGAACTCCTTTTTGCCGTGGTGGGAGATTCTGTACCCGGCCAGCCAAGAGCATGGTGCCATCGCGATAATGGCTGAGGAGTGATGCCAAAGCGCGGGCATGCGCAAGCTGATCATCGGCACCAAGAAAATAGAGCCAAGTACCTGAAGCACGATCGATGCCTTTGTTCATTGCATCGTAAACGCCGCGATCCGGTTCTGCGAGGTGAATAATATTGAGTGTATTGAATGAAGCGAGAACGGCCGTGGTTTCATCATCACCTAAACCGTCACACACAATCACCTCAATGGGCGAATGGTGCTGGGCTGCGACGCTTTGCAAGCACAGCCGCAACATTTCGGCCATACCAAAAGTTGGGATGATGATCGATACCGCTGCTGATGATTGAATCACCGGTATGCGAAATCTTTGAAATGGTTCATTTCAGATGCTTCACGCAACTTTTCATCGATGCAGACCAAAGTTCGTGCTTCGTATTTCTGCATGGATGCGTAGTCGTGTGTAGCCATGATTACGGCTTTACCACTCTTACTGATGTCGAAGAGCAGCTGCAATATGCCTTCTGTGGTTGTAGGATCGAGGTTGCCCGTAGGCTCGTCGGCAAGAATCAAATCGGGCTCATTGAGCAAAGCCCGAGCAATGGCTATCCGCTGTTGCTCGCCCCCTGATAACTCATAGGGCATTTTGAATCCTTTGGTTTCAAGGCCGACTTTTGAAAGCACTTCGCGAATACGTTCGTCCATCGCTTTTTTGTCTTTCCAACCGGTGGCCTTCAAAACAAATTTTAGATTATCGTTGACGCTTCGGTCAGTGAGCAGCTCAAAATCTTGAAATACAATGCCTAGTTTCCTTCGCAAGAAAGGAATCTTCTTTTGCTTCAACTTCACAAGATCAAACCCACAAACGCTCGCTTGGCCGTCTTTTACAGGGAGTTCGCCGTACAAGGTTTTTAAAAGTGTACTCTTACCGCTGCCCGTTTTTCCAATCAGGTAAATGAATTCACCAGGTTCAATGCGCAAGTTGACATTGACGAGTACAACATTTTCATGTTGAGCGATGGGGACATTAACAAGGTGAACAGTGGGCTCCATGCTGTGAAGGTAGAACTTATACTCAAGGACGAAAAATCGTAAGCGAAATTATGGAAACAGCCGATCAGTACAAATTCAAGCGCAGCGCGAAGCGATGCCGACCACTCGAATCCCACCATTGATCGTATACACTGTTGCCTTGCAACAATGGGGTCACCGATATACCGTAAACAATGTCGAGCAAGGCTTCTCCCATACCAATATTTACAGGTACAGTGAAACCTACATCACCGCGAAGAAAGAACGATTCATTGCTGAAGCGTCCTGTTTCTATCGCAGGTATATCAAACTCCAAGGTTGGACCAACAAACACGCTGCCTTTTTTCGTTTCAAGGGGGTTCCCGAAAAGAAAATGCACAGGAACTTCAGCGGTGAAAGGAAAAATAAGCGGGTTTTCAGGGGAGGTGTTCTTTCGGCCATACCGCACGCGGGTCGGTATAATGCTTACGGTGGCACCTGTTTTCAAGCTCAACTTGTCAGCCATCCGAATGGAGACACCTAAACCTGCCGATACACCAAAGCCAGGAATAGCCTTAGCATCTGTGAAGCGGCTCCGTGAAGTATCAGAGGGATTTTCCTTCCCAAAAAACAACCCCGATTCCAAGCCTACGCTAAAGCCCCAATGTAAAATTTTCGCGTCGCCAGCATCAAAGGCGTCTTCAGCAGCTTCTTGTGAGAAGCCGCTGAAGAACAATCCTAAAAAGAAGACCGTAAAAATCGTTTTCAATCCGATTGACATGATAGCGTAGCTTAATTGACTTTGAAGTCAGCATCATTCAAACGGCGGTTGACAGCAATCTCATCAATTTTAATCTCGATGGTTTGCGGTCCGACGGTTTGAACAATGTGGCTTGCAAATTTTACACCTTGAGCTTCAATGTACCCTGAAATCACCGTTGAAACGGTCATACTTCCTTGCGGTGTGTCTTGCGTAACCTCAGAACCGAGTTGTAGTCCGCTTGCTACACTATAATAATTCGTAGACGATAGGTTGTCACCTTTATAGATGTCAATCACGTATGCTGATTCTCCATTGAATTTGCCAATGCCTTTCAATTCAGCACGTGAGCCGTATTTGTCAAGATTCAAGAGTGCCAGTGGGTCAATCTGCATCAGCGCATCAACCACTTCTTCTTCGGTCATTGGCGCAGAAGCTCCCATTTGGCTTGATGTTCCTTTTTTTCCATTAAGCACCTGGGTCATGAGTGCTTGGCCTCCCATACTTACGTTCATGATCATTTTGTCTGGTGCTTTTTGCTTGCGCTCGTATGCAAGAGCCATCGGTCCCATGGTCATTGTTCCTGTTTCAACCGATGAATTCACCTTCGAGAGCGCATCAACACCGCCTACGGCTTTGTAGTAAGCATTGAACACGTCTGTAGCTGTCATGCCTGCTGGTGCGGCCTCCAAGTCACTGTACGGATTTCCATACATGTCGTAATAATCGACCTGGCCTGATTTTGCAAATACGGCCAGTTTATCACCGACTTCGTCTTTGTTTCCAACAACAGTGATGTAGAGCTTGTTGGCGTTCAAATAGCGCTGAGCAACTCGCAGCACATCTTCTTTGGTAACCGCCTCGAGTTTGGTGAGGTAGGTTGAATAGTAATCTTTAGGCAGGTTATAACGCTCAATATTCAGAGCGAAGTTCGCAATAGTTTGGGGTGACTCTAGGCTTCGAGCAAAGCTGCCATTCATGAAGTTCTTGATGAAGCGCAAAGTGCTGTCTTCAACCAATTCAGTGGTGATGCGCTCAATTTCATAGAGGAATTCGGTGATTGAGCTGTCGGTAACTTCGTTGCGCACACTTGCACTTGCTGAGAAACTGCCAATGACTGGGTCAGTGCTCACATTTGCCCGTGCTCCGTAAGTAAATGCTTTGTCTTCACGTAGGTTTTGCATCAAACGACCACCAAATACACCTCCACCCAAGATGTTGGCCATCACACTTACTGCAATCGCATCAGGATGCCCAGGAGGCAAGTCAACAGGTGCAGTAATGTCGATCACGCTCTGAACAGCTCCACGAAGTGGCACAAAAGCAACCACATTCCCATTCGGGGCAATCGGTTTTGCGTACGATTTGCGGTCAATTTCTTTGGCCTGCCATTGTCCGAAATACTTGTTAGCCTGCGACTTCGCTTTTTCAGGCGTGATGTCGCCTACAATGACCAAATATGAAGTATTCGGACGGAAATAGCCGTTGAAATACCCTACTAAATCATCGCGCGTAATGGCTTCAGTTGTTTCTTCGGTAGCAGGTTCGCCATAAGGGTGTTCTTTTCCATAAGTCATAATGGCTGAAATGTACCCGCTGATATCATTTGCAGAGGTTTTCGCACTCGTTAAACCAGATAACGTTTTTTTCTTCAGTTTCGCCAGCTCTTCTTCAGGGAAGGTTGGGTTCAAAAGAACGTCTTGCATGATCGCTAAGAGCGCTTCGCTGTGTTTGGTCAAACACGATCCGCTCATACCAGTTGCGTATGTGCTGAAATTGGCACCTAAGAAATCAACAGCCTCATCAATTTCAGCTTTGGAGCGTGTGGTTGTTCCAGCCATCAACAGGTCGCCAGCCATGCTGGTGTAACCTGACTTTGCGCCTTCGGCCAAGGGACCTCGGTCAACGGTAATGCGATAGGAAACACGCGGAAGTTTGTTATTTTCAACAACCACCACCTTCAGGCCGTTGTCTAGGGTGAAGGTTTCGTATTTCCCAAGGTTGATTTGTGGCGCTGGTCCAGCTGCCGGAACCTGTGAACGATCAAGTTTGCTACCCGAACAAGCCGAGAGCACGAGCATCAAAGATGCAGCGATGTATGATAAAAGTCTCATGACAATTTTTCTTTATTTGAAATAAATCAGTTGGCGCCCTCTGCTTGGAGGAAGTATAAAACTACCCGATTCTCAGGGGTATAATATTTTCGCGCTGCCGCGCGGATGTCTTCAGCCGTAACGGCGTTGTAGCGATCAACTTCATTGTTGATCAGTTGGGCATCGCCAAAGTACATGTGGTAATTTGCCAATGACTCTGCAATGCCGGCCACAGAAGCGTTCGATGAAATGAACCCATTTTCGATTTGATTCTGCAACTTCTGCAATTCTTGGTCGGTGATCAATTCATTCTTTAAACGCTCAATCTCAACATGCATCGCGGCCTCAACCTCCGATGGATCAACCCCCATGTTGGCCAAGGCAAATGCCATGGTCAACCCAGGATCTTCCAAGCCAAAACTAAATGCGCTGCAAAACAAAGCGAGTTGCTTGTCTTCTACAACGGCGCGATTTAAACGGCTCGACGCACCTCCACTTAAAATCTGATTCAACATGTCAACCGCATAGTAATCGCTTGTTCCTTGTGCAGGTATGCGGTAGGCCATCAAAATCAATGGCAATTGGTCTTTTCCGTAAATGGTGTCGCGAACTTCAGCAGTTGAAGCAGGCTCTACAATGGTCGGACGTGGCACTTCTTTCGTGCCGCGAGGAATGCTGCCAAAGTACTTCTCAATTAATTTCTTGGTTTCTTTCGAATCAAAATCACCCGCCAAGCTGAGCACTGCGTTTTCAGGCACGTAGAAGGTTTTGTAAAAGTCAACGAACTCTTGTTCTTGCGCTGCATTTAAATGGTCCATGGAGCCAATGGTTGTCCACCGATAAGGGTGTTGCGTGTATGCGCGCTTCATGGTTTCCTCAAGAAGGTTGCCATACGGCTGGTTGTCAATTCTTTGGCGTTTTTCTTCCTTTACAACCTCGCGTTGTGTTTCAATACCAACATTTTCAACTTTGGCATGCAGCAGGCGCTCTGACTCTAACCACAAACCCAATTCAAGTTGATTGCTTGGCAAAATCTCATAATAGAAGGTGCGGTCGTTTGATGTGTTGGCATTTAATACGCCGCCCGCATTCTCGATGTAGCGGGTGTACTCACCGCGACCGATGTTTTCTGAACCTTCAAAGAGCAAGTGCTCGAAAAAGTGAGCCATGCCTGTGCGGTTCGGATCTTCGTTTTTTGATCCTACGTGGTACATTACCGTAACCGCTACGATCGGCGTGCTATGGTCTTCGTGAAGAATTACATGCATCCCATTCTTAAGGGTGTATTCTTCGAACTCAATTTTTTTGCCTTGTGCGAAGGTTGGCACAATCGACAACATTGATATCCCCAGCAAAGCTGGAGCAAGCATTTTTTGCATGGCTTAATTGTTTGCCGTAAAGGTAAGTTATAGCAGGCATATTGAATTCACCTTGGTGACGAACGGTGACAAATTAGGCTTAACGGTTCATCCCTCCGGGTTTTTATCATGTGCTCCGCATCGTGTACATTTGTGCCTCACTACAGGCTATGGAAGAGTACCATTTCAATGGCGAAGAACTGCACCTCGATGTACTCGCCGCGGTTATCAAGAATAAAGCGCAAGTTAAACTTGGTCCACAAGCGGTTGAGCGCATTCAAAAGTGTCGCAATTACTTAGACGAGCGGTTAGCCACGCAAACTGAACCCATCTACGGCATCAACACCGGGTTCGGAGCGCTTTATAACACGAGCATTGCCCGCGAAGATTTGGGTAAGTTGCAGCGCAACCTCGTACTCTCTCACGCTTGCGGTACGGGTGACACTGTTCCACAATCGGTTGTGCGTTGGATGATGCTTTTAAAAATAGCGTCGCTCGCGCAAGGCCATTCTGGCGTGCAATTGAAGACGGTGCAACGGTTGGTTGACCTCTACAACAATAATCTGCTTCCGGTGGTTTATGAGCAAGGTTCGCTCGGTGCAAGTGGTGATCTCGCGCCTTTGGCACACCTTTCGCTGCCGTTGATCGGTGAGGGGCAACTTTGGGTAGAGAATGCACCTAAGCCTACCAAAGAGGTCTATTGGTCGCTCGGATGGGAGTCAATTGAATTGCAGTCGAAAGAAGGCTTAGCCCTCCTCAACGGAACGCAATTTATGGGGGCTTACGGCTGCTACCTCGTTCAAAAGGCCAAGCAGTTATTCGAGTGGTCTGATGCCATTGCCGCACTTTCTCTTGAGGCCTACGATGGCCGCCCTGAACCATTTGGTGTTTCTTTGAATGCGGTTCGCAAACAATCCGGACAAATGAAAGTCGCAGAGAATGTGCGCCGCTGGCTCGATGGGAGCAAGGGGATTACGCGTATGAAGGTTCATGTTCAAGACCCCTATTCTTTTCGTTGTATACCACAAGTGCACGGTGCTTCTCGCGATGCCTTGGCTTATGTACACGAAGTGTTCACACGTGAGTTGAACGCTGTGACTGACAACCCAACCATCTTTCCTGACGAAGACCTCATTGTTTCAGGGGGCAATTTTCACGGGCAGCCACTTGCGATTGCGCTTGATTTCTTCGCCATAGCATTGGCCGAGTTGGGAAGCATTTCTGAGCGAAGAACTTATAAACTGTTGGGCGGACAACGCGGCCTTCCCGCATTTTTAACACCAAACCCTGGGTTGAATTCAGGGTTCATGATTCCTCAATACACGGCCGCTTCGATCGTTAGCCAGAACAAACAATTGTGCACCCCAGCATCAATTGATACCATTGATTCAAGCAACGGCCAAGAAGATCATGTGAGCATGGGGGCCAACGCGGCCACTAAGGCATATCGCGTGCTCCTCAATGTGCGCCGTGTATTGGCGATCGAACTTTTCACGGCAGCCCAAGCGATTGAGTTGCGAGGCATTGAAGATACGTCGCCCCAATTGCAAGAAATTCATCGAAAACTGCGAAAGCAGGTGCCCTTTCTTCCGAATGATGAGTATTTGCACCCGTTAATTAAAAAATGTGTCACTTTCTTGTCGACCGAACAACCTGCAATTTAATTTTGTCTTAACTTCGCAGTGATGTGACCCTCGAGGTCACAAGTAAATAGTTATATAGTAGTTAAGATTTACGTAAAAATTGGTTAAGTAAGAGCGGCACTTGAAAAGGTGCCGTTTTTCATGGGCCAAATTTTCGTTTAAAATCTTCGATTATGTGACTTTGGTCATGACCATCCGCCCGTTTAGGGCGTAAATTTGCCCCAAGAAAACCAAAACATGAAGAAAACGAGGCTAGCGTCAATACTTTGGATGAAATGTCCGAAGTGTCAAGAAGGTGATTTGTATTCATCGCAAAACCCATACAACCTCGGGCAATTGACCCAAATGCACAAATCATGCAAGGTTTGCGGTGAAAGTTTCACGCGTGAACCCGGATTTTATTTCGGGGCGGCCTACGTGAGTTATGCCCTCACCGTAGCCATTTGGGTAGCCGTGTTGGTCGCTTTAATGACCTTTGATGCATTGGAATGGATTCAATTCTCGTTCTTTGAAAACCCCATTACCTTTATTCTCTCCGGAATCATCACGCTGCTTGTGTCGCTGCCGTATCTCTATCGCGTTTCACGCAGCATCTGGATTCACATGTTTGTTTCTTTCGATCGCTCGCGCAAGAAGTAAAGCAGCCGTCACCAAAGTACGTGCCCGTTCTCATTCATGATCTGACTCTGCTTTCGAATTGAAGCTTCGTGAATGAGCTCCAAATAGCGCACCATGAAGCCTTCTGAGAGTTGCAGGGTTTTCGCCATCTCCGTGCGGGTGTGCATAATCTCTTTCCAACGCTCCAGTTGCAGAATGGTCATGCCATTTTCTTTCTTGTAGTTCCCAATTTCTTCAATAATACTCATCCGCTTTGAAAGGTAGCGTAAAATCTCCTCGTCGATCGCGTCAATTTGTGCGCGCAACTTGGTGAGTTCGTTGAAAACGGTCGGGTCAGGGCATTGACTGGTTCTAATTTCGAGCTGTGCGAGCAATTCACCAAGGCGTTCTGGCGTGATTTGTTGTGCAGCATCGCTCCAAGCTTCGTCAGGACGAGGATGCGTTTCAATCATTAAGCCATGCATGCCCAAATCAAGTGCTTTTTGCGCAACGGCGAGCAACTGATTGCGATCACCAGTAATGTGGCTCGGGTCACAGATCACCGGTAAATTCGGGTACTGCGCTTTGAGTGCAATCGGAATTTCCCACTGCGGAGCATTGCGGTAAGTTCCTGTTGCCACGCCTGAAAAACCGCGGTGCATCGCCATAATGCGCGTTATGCCCGTCATGGCAATGCGCTCGATGGCGCCAATCCAAAGCTGTAAGTCAGGATTAATCGGATTTTTAATGATCACCGGAACGTCTACACCTTGAAGGGCATCAGCAATTTCTTGCACAGAAAATGGATTCACGGTGGTACGCGCTCCAATCCACAGTACATCAACTCCTGCGCGCAAAGCGAGCTCTACGTGGTGAGCATTGGCGACCTCTGTTGCGGTAGGCAATGCGTGCGCTTCACCGGCATCAACGAGCCATGGCAAGGCCACCTCACCCATGCCTTGAAAATGCCCAGGCCGGGTTCGCGGCTTCCAAATGCCAGCACGCAAAAGCGACACACGTCCCGTCAATGCTAGCGCAGCTGCGGTTTCGTGCACCTGTTCCTCGGTTTCTGCTGAACACGGTCCGGCAATTACGAGCAGGTTCTTTAATGGCATTGGCCAGTGCGCCAAAGGTGCAATATTCATAGATAAGTTTACCATTACAAATATGCAACAATTCGCTGTGCTGCGGGTTCGAAGCGGGGCATGAATTCAGTGTTTTTTGGGAGTTTTCGGCCTAAACGGCCGGATGGAGAGGCGTGCCCAGCGCACGAAATACCTTCAACACGTGCCAATTACACCTGAAATGGACCGTGCCAATTAATCCTTGCTTGGATCGTGAAAATGAGCTTTGGGAAGGAGTGGGAGTGTAGTACCCAAGACTGGACTCGAACCAGCACACCGTGAAGTACAGCCGCCTGAAGACTGCGCGTCTACCAATTTCGCCACTTGGGTGGAGAACAATGTATTGTCAAAAAATGTGCCCAGGGCGGGACTCGAACCCGCACACCCTATACGGATACATGGCCCTCAACCATGCCTGTCTACCAATTTCAGCACCTGGGCAGGTGCCTCGGATCAAACCAGAAGCGTGATTCATCGACTGCCTAGCTAAATCCAAGGACCTACGGCCATTGGAACCAGTGCAATCGGAGAGAACTCCGTTTCCAGGCCATTTCCTGAGTATTTCAAAACGTCACTTCAAACGTTCTTGAAGTTGTGGTGATCCCGCTGGGGCTCGAACCCAGGACCCGTACATTAAAAGTGTACTGCTCTACCAGCTGAGCTACGGAATCATTTTCCCGATTGGGGGTGCAAATATAGAACGGTTTTTGGTAAATATCCAAGGCCTTTTTTGTATTTTATTCGGGCAGTAGATTTCTCTGCGGTGCATCGTTCGGTA
>CAMCHP010000041.1 GCA_945874695.1 Chryseobacterium gleum | reverse complement strand
GAGTCCCATCGGGACGACATCTAAAATCACTTATATGAATGGGTAGTCTCCATAAAAGTGTGGAGTTGAATCGGCATTGCACGCTGTGTTACACGCACCCATCCGCGCAGCGAAAAAAAACTGTCCTCGGCATTCATGCCGCTGGTTTTAGATGTCGCCCCGATGGGGCTGACGTTCCGCACCCGCATCGCAACGGACGACATAAATGTCGTCCCTACCGAGATTTTGCCCCTTTGGGGCACGTAGGGGCGGAATATTTTCCGCCCGTACTTAGATAGCGGCGCAAGATTTTCCGCCCGTACGATCGCCCATGCACCCCACCCATCCGCGCAGCGCAAAAAAAAAAATTACAACAAGCCCTCAACCGGGCCGCGGCCCTCGCGCACCAACTCAGGCATGCCACTCGTGCAATCAAACACGGTTGAGGCCTCCATGTTGCCAATGCCCCCATGAATGACCATGTCTACCTGGTCTTCGTAGCGCTCGTGGATCAACTCCGGGTCGGTCGTGTACTCCAAAATCTCATCGTCGTCATGCACCGAGGTTGATACCAACGGACTGCCCATGGCGGTCACGATCGCCAGCGATACCGGATGGTCAGGCACCCGAATACCAATCGTTTTTTTCTTGCTCTTGAAGATCTTCGGTACGTTGTTGTTCGCGTTCAAGATGAAGGTGTACGGACCCGGTAAGGCTCGCTTCATCAACTTGTAAATGTTGTTCTCAATCGGCTTGCAATACTCTGAAAGGTGACTCAAATCGCGACATACCAACGAAAAGTTAGCATCCTTCAACTGAATGCCCTTGATGCGCGCCACGCGTTCAACCGCCTTCGAATTGTTGAGGTCACACCCAATGCTGTACACCGAATCGGTCGGAAAAATGATCACGCCGCCACCAAGTAAGCACTCAATGACCTGCTTCACTTTCCGTGGATCAGGATTGTCGGGATGGATGTTAATCAGCATTGCTTCGTTCTTTGCAAGTGAGGTAAGAAAAACCGATCAATTGAGCCCGCTTATGCTGTCGCCTGCTCGCTGGCCTTCTTGTGATCAGCTAAGAACTGCGCCAAACCTGAATCGGTTAAGGGGTGCTTCAACAAGCCGAGGATGGCACTCAACGGACCAGTCATCACGTCTGCACCAATCTCTGCGCATTGAATAATGTGCATGGTGTGACGTACCGATGCCGCCAAAATCTGCGTTTCGTAACCGTAGTTGTCGTAAATCAAACGAATCTTCTCGATCAAATCTAACCCGTCGGTGCTAATGTCATCTAAGCGACCGATGAATGGCGATACGTAAGTCGCGCCTGCCTTCGCAGCCAACAAAGCTTGTCCGGCCGAAAACACCAAGGTGCAGTTCGTACGAATGCCGCGGTCAGAGAAGTAACGCAACGCTTTAATGCCATCTTTGATCATGGGAACCTTCACCACAATGTTCGGGTGCAACGCTGCCAAGGCTTCGCCTTCACGCACCATGCCTTCAAAATCAGTTGAAATTACCTCGGCACTCACATCGCCATCTACAATTTCGCAAATGGCTTTGTAGTGGTTGATCACGGCTTGTTCGCCGGTGATGCCTTCTTTAGCCATCAATGAAGGATTGGTCGTAACGCCATCAAGTACGCCTAAGTCTTGGGCTTCGCGAATTTGGTCGAGGTTTGCTGTGTCGATGAAGAATTTCATGCCAATTGATTTTGCTGCAAAAATACACAATTCATGCCTTGTAATCGGTGTAGGAATAATCCTACCTGCACTTCAATGGCAGTTCCTACATAAGAGCTAACCATTTATTAAGTATTTAGCCATCGAAAGCTAACGCTTTTAAATCTTTACCCGATTCCTCGGGAACACATAGGTTTAGTAGTAGTTAAGTATTTAAGTTAATTTGGTTAAGGTAGAAGGTCCCGGTAACGATCGGGACTTTCTCGTTTCTGAACCTTTCGTTTACCTTTACGCCATGGGAAAAGCGCTCGCCTTCGATTACGGGTCTCAACGCACCGGACTGGCCATCACCGATGAACTTCAAATCATTGGCAGTCCGCTCGAGGGCATCAACACCAGCGAACTCTGGAACTACCTCGCCATGCTACTCGCCAAAGAAAAAATATCAGATTTCGTGGTGGGTGATCCTATACTTTTTGGAGGTGATGCCCACAGCGCCAGCGCCATCGCGCAATTTTGTACCGAGCTGGCCAATCGTTACCCTGCAATTCCGGTGCACCGCGTCGACGAGTCGTTCAGCAGCCGCGATGCCATGCAGGCCATGGTCGCCGGCGGCATGTCGAAAGCCAAACGCCGCGACAAAAAAACACTTGATCGCATTTCAGCAGCGGTCATTTTGCAACGCTGGCTCAGCGCACGTCCCTAACAAGTGCGGTGGGGGCAATGACGTGCATCGCCGGATCTAAGCCCGAAAACGCAGTCAAACAGTAGGGCAACAAACCGCCTGCTACCCATCCATCCAATTCAAAGTAATTCAAAAAGCGCTCTTGCAATTCCCCATTCGGATACACCGCATCACGCACGCGTTGAATGCGATTAATCATCACCTCTTCCTGCTGCTTGCGCGCTTTCAAGGCCGATTTCTCCAAACCTTCGAGCTCCTTTTCTTGACGTGCAAGCCCAGCCAATGCGCGTCCTTCGAGGCTTGCATCAATCGCTTTGAGACGTTCAGCGATGCGCGCATACATCCCTTTGACCTCGGCTTGGGTTGCGGCGAAGAAGGTGTCGTCATCATGCTGCTGACCCAAATAGGTTTTCACCAATGCGTCAATCGGAGCGAATAAGCCATCCCCCAAAAAACCAAATTCCTGTGCCTGAAGGGCATCTTTTGCATTTAAAACGGTGACGCCCTGGCGGGGCATAAGCACCGGAAAAGCCACCTTGCTCGCGGTAAACAAGGTTTTCAATTGGAGCCAGTAGGCCAATTCACCGCCTCCGCCAATGTAGCACAGGTTCGGTAGAATAACTTCTTGATAAAGCGGACGAAGCACGACATTCGGACTGAATTTCTCAGGTTGTGCTGCAATGTCAGCACACAGTGCATCGGTGCTGGCCCACCCGTGTGAACCGGCCTTGTAGCTGCCATCTTCGGTCGCTTCAATGCGCTCGCGTAGGCCTGGACTCAAGTAAAAAAGGTTGATCTCACGCGGATTAATTTGCCGGCCAAAGCCTGCAGCTTCTAAGGCAACTGACTGTTCCGAAACCGACTTGAAACCTGTTTGATTGCGCACTTCGTCGCAGAGGTAGGGCACAAAAAGTTGCTTCAATGCGCGGTCGCTGGCATCGAGCACCAACAAACCCGAATCGCCGAACAGTGCATCGACCCAAGTCCGCGCCGCTGAACTGTAATCAGGCGTTGCAAGACTTTTCGCCAGCAGTTTATAAGGTTCATCTTCAGGCGTCCATCTGAGCAAAGCGGCCAGTTCATTCAATGCAAGTTGCAAGCCCTCCGTGGTCAATTCGCCGACGGCGCCGCCCGCTTCATGCAGCCATTCAACCTTGCCGCGGGTCGTATTTACGTGGTTTACTTCCGCAAAATCATGGTCTTCAGAGGCCATCCAATAAACGGGTACGAAACGATAACCTGGAAACAGATCATGAAGATCGCGCGCCAAGGCAATGGCATGCGCAATTTTGTAGATAAAGTAAGCCGGCCCCGTAAAGAGCGTGAGTTGATGTCCGGTTGTAACTGTGAACGTTTTAGAATCAGCGAGCGCCGCACTGTTGGCCTGCACAGCCGCGTGATTTGATTGGCGGTGCTGCGCTTCGAGTACGTTTACGAGGGTTTTCCGCCTATCGGCGGGATGGGTGCGTGCGGTGAGCACATGTTCAAATCCTTCACGATCAGGGAATGCACTGATGAAGGGGTGCATGTTTGGATCGCGCGCAACAAGCGCTTTGAACACGCGGGGAGCAGATCGCCAGTCGGCGTATGAAATTTTATGTGACACCATGCGACAAAGGTAGGCAGTAGGCAACAGCCATCCATCGCATAAATTTAACGCAGCAGGCTAACTGAACCGCGGTGTTCTTGATCTTGGGTGCTGCCATCTTCAAGAATGGCTTTGTAGCGTAGTTCCCAAATGTACATGCCCACGCCGACGTTGTCGCCTGCTTTGGTGCCATCCCACCCGTGATCTGGATCGCTGCTCATGAAAATCAATTCGCCCCAACGCGAGAACACGCAGAATGAGTAATTCTGAAGCGGTGGAACGATGGGTTTAAAGATGTCGTTGTCGCCATCGCCGTTGGGCGTGAATGCATTCGGGATGAAAAATGTAGGTTCGATGGTGTCGATCAAATCAGGCCCGCCAGGCGCAGGAGGTGGGGGCACATCGGTGCGCGGTTCACGCTCAGCTTCAGTAATTTCACCGGGAACCATATCGATGGTAAAGTCGTCAACGAAATAGTAGGCCAAGGCTGGAGATCCGCCTTCAAAGGAGTTGATGGTAATTTCTGAATCGGTATTGAACACGCCCAGTGTCATGTGGGTAAAGTCGCCATCGGCGGTGAAGGTAAAGGTGATGCGCTCCCATTCGCGGTTGTACACAACGGCTTGCCGCTTAAACTGGGGTTGAAGATTCAACGGTGCCATGCCCGTTTGGCTGGGGTCACCTGTGCTGAAATGAAGTCCCAAGTGGCTGCATCCGAGCCCACCAAACGACTGCTGTGTAATTACACCGTTGGTAATGGCAAAACTCACTTGGTAAGTTGCACCCGCTTGCAAAGCCGTTTCGAGGGCTGTGCACAAATACACCCGGCGGTTTGTACCTGGGGCACCTGTTGCAGCGAATCCCATGATCGCTTTGCCTTCATAGGGTAAAACGTAAGCGACTGGTGTTTCAGGAAGGTCACCACCGAGTGTGCCATCCACATGGAAATAATCAGGATGCGCGATCGCACTGCCACAATTTGACCAATCTTCAGCAAAGCTCCATTGGCCGATTGAATTGGGCAGCTGCGTAAAGAATTCGAACCCGCCGTTTGGAAATTGAGCTGAGGCCCATTGCGTAAGAAACGCTGCACAGAAGGTAATGATCGTCAGTCGCATAGCTTGGGTATCGATGTAAATATACGCAGAAATTCGTCAAGAGCTGCGGCATTCCAAGTACAGGATGCGAAAAGGCTTGGTGAAGTTGCTTTTGCCACAAACTTAAAAGGAGGATTCTGTCTACGTCACGTTTTTGAAAGCAAGATCAACCATGGATTCACCAGGAAATATTCGAAAGTGTTTTCGTTTATTTCGTTTATTTCGTATTTTTGAATCGTAATGTACATAGAAATGAACAAGCTCGACGACATAAAGCCACCCACTAAAGCGGAACAGGAAATAGCGATGGTTTCATATCAAGCATTAGCTGCTACATTGAAACAACTCAAAGATGTAAATCCGGAGATTGAAATTGACGAGACCAAGGAACACATAAAGATTCCATTGCGTGCTTTAGAGCTACTTGCTCAGGTGTTGAAAGCAATGAGCGAGGGAAATCCGATTTCAATTGTGCCCGTCGCAGCAGAAATGACGACGCAGGCTGCGGCTGACATTATTGGCTGTTCGAGGCCTCATTTGGTGAAGCTTCTCGAAGAAGATGTGATACCATATTCAAAAGTGGGTCGGCATCGACGTGTGCGCATTGAAGACGTTGTAAACTATAAGAAGCAACTGAAAGAGAAACAACGTCAGGCGCTCATTGAAATGATGCGAACAGACGAAGATTCAGGACTGTATGATACGTAGTGTAAGATTTACTGCAGTTCTTGACACGAATGTTTTGTTTCCCCTGTATTGCAGAGATATCCTTCTGTGGTTTGCGCATTACGAACTCTACACGCCCAAGTGGAGCGTGCATATTTTTAATGAATGGGAAGATGTGATGAGGAGACAGTGCATGCCGGAAGAGAAAATCCAGAGGCAATTGGAGGTCGTAAATATGGGTTTTCCAGACGCACGAGTTAGGAACTATCAGCCCCTGATACCCTCGTTAAATATGAAGGATCTAAATGACAGGCATGTTCTAGCTGCTGCGATCAAAGCAAACGCCAATGTTATAGTAACCAACAATTTGAAAGATTTCAATAGTGCGTATTTAGCTAAATTTAATCTTATCGCGCAGAATCCAGATGATTTTCTGACTGATATGATTGACTTAAATCCAAACACAGCGGTCGAAGCATTCAAAGCCATGGTTCTTCAAAAGAAGAAGCCTCCTATGACCGCATTCGAAGTGTTGGAAGTCCTAAAAAAAAGTGGATTGCCATCTGCAGCTAATTATCTTCATTCACAAATTTGATATCGCGCTGACAAAAGTTGTTATATCGGTTTCCATTCGACCCAGAAACCTTCTCAGGCTCAAATTGTCCCCAAACTTAAAAGGAGGATTCCGTTGAATCCTCCTTTTGAACCTTAACCAAAACAACTTTTAGAATCTTTCTGAAACCTTGCAGGGTTTAGAAGAGATGAACTAACCGTTCAGTAATAAGACGGTTAAACAAGCCTATTTGTTGTGTTGGGAAATGAGAAAAAAATATAAATGCCCGCATGGCGCGGTGTGCAGCCCTATTTTCCTAGCGAATAACTGAGCCCCAAAGCAACGCCCAAAGCCACACTCTGCCGTTCGAACCACACATTGTCTGCCGTTTCGTTCAATGGAAAGGCCACCCGCAAGCCCATGTTCAAGCCCCAATTGCGGTCAAGTGCATAACGCACCGAACCTTGCACCCAGGGTGTGAAGGTAAACATGCGATAAGCCCACAGATTCGATGCTTCGGCAAGCTGCACATAGTCAATGCCTGATTTGGGCAAAAGCAACACAGTCGGACGTTCTTCGTCGATGCGCAGGCGAAAGTTCAAGCCTCCCCCCAAGCGAAAAGCCATGCTTTTGTTGACCGATCGCTCAAACAGCACACCGATCGGCAAGCTCAACCACGAAGTGCGCAAATTTTGCCGCGCCAACTTCACCTCCAAGGTGTCAAACTCAGCACCAATGGGGTAGCGAAAACGCGTAACCTGTCCGAGCCTTCCGTCGCCGTAATAATGAAAGCCATATACACTGTCGCTCAGCTGATTCACGTCGAAGTGTGGCGATGGCGCATTGAAGTAGTCAATTCCGGGCGCAAGACTCAGCCAAATGGCACCGTTTCGGGTTTTGATTTTTCGCTCCACCGTGAGGGCCAACCCCATCGCACTGCCGGGGTTCGAGGTGCCAATGCCCGCGTCGTGTAAGGTCAAAAAGCCTTCAACATTCGAATTGAATTGCTGCACCGTTAAGCTTGGTGATAGCTCAAACCCTATGCGCCAGTCGTCAAATTTGCGACGCTTGAGGGTATTTTTCTTGGGCAAGCCTGCATCTTCTTGGTTCTGTTCGCCCAAGGTATCGTACGAGAGTTCGCGTTCAATGAGCAAGCGTTTACCGCCAAGAATGATGGTGTCGTTCACCAGTGCCGCCTCACAGGGCTTGGCAAGCACAATGAGCAGAAACAACAAAAGCAGCGGCTTGTGGCGACTGCTTTTGCAAATGGGAGAGTTCTTTTCGATGATCATGAAGCGTTCGCAGCAGATAAAGATAGCTTAATCTTCATCTTCTACCGTAACCTTCACCGGTATTGTGATGATGATCTCTTCTTGATCACCGTCAACTTGATTCAAAATGTCAGAGGCGTTTACACCATCGGTGCGCTTGGCCCAATCGCCAGGCAATGCTTGAAGCTCTTGAACGGCCTCAACCGGTGTTGCAACAATTTGTGGTTCGGCCTGAATGACATCTGCCGGTTCGTTCACTTGAGGCGATGCTTGTGCCTGTTCGATGACGCGTTCAACCGCAGGGCGCGCTGCGAACGATGTACGCGCGATGGCCGGACGGTCAAGGCGTTTGCGCACAACGGCCATCAACTCAGCTTCTTCTTCTTGAACCACATCGAGTGCTTCAAACTTCAGGTCGTATTCACGATCGAGAATGCGTTGCTGAGAAACTTCCAAAACAGCTTGCAAAGGCTCCACTTGTGCTTGAAGACGAGCGGCCTGAGCGGCGTCATAATGGTAGTTCGTGCCCACCAAAGCTGAAATAAGCACACCAGCTGCCAACGTAAGCATGGCCGTGTTTAACCACCAGCGCGAGGCCCCACCACCTGCGGTGAGTTTTGATTGAATACCTGTATATGCGCTCGCAGGAGGAGTAACCTCCATGGCGTACAGCTTTTGCTGAACCTGCGCGAAAAACGGATCGTCGTGCTGTTGCATCATATCCCTCACAAATTAATCTTACTCATTTCCATCAACTCCGCTTGCAAGTGCTTTTTTGCCCTCGACAACTGCGACTTCGAAGTGTTAATATCAATTCCCAACTCGTCGGCAATCTCCTTGTGTTTGAAGCCTTCGATCACATACATATTGAACACCATCTTATATCCCGCCGGCAGGCGGTCAATCGCCTTCATCAGCTCTTCTTGCGTGTAATCGCAATGCTGGTCAGGCCCGATGTCTTGACTTACATGATGCACGTTGTCAACGTCGTCATGAAAGGCGTGTTTCAAATTGCGCCTGTAAAAGGTGATCGCCGTGTTAATCATAATCCGGCGCGTCCACCCTTCAAAGGAGCGATCTTGCGAATACATGTCAAGGTTCTTAAAGATTTTTACAAATCCCTCTTGCAAAACATCTTCTGCATCGAACCTACTGTTGGTGTACCTTAGACACACTGCGAAAAGCATCGAAGAATATCGCTTGTACAGGATGTCCTGGTACTTGCGCTGATTCTTTTTACAGCCTTCGATGATTTCGCTCAGCTCTGTCATAGGTAACTTCGAGAATAATACTTTCAAGTTCTGAAAAGGGTTGCATACATGCTGCATCCGCTTGAAAAAAAAGTTTTTTTGGTTTTCGCTCTAACGAGCGGATGGGGGCGCACGGCCTACGCGGCGTTGCCCGCCCAATCACGGTTGTGAAGGTACGCAAGAATCAGCAATGACCTGCCGGCCGTAGCTTTTAGATGAAGTCAGACTTCTGCATGCCCAACCACTCCAAGGCTGAATTGCAAAAGATATCTTCGACCACGTTGTCGCTCAGGCCCATCTTGGTAATGAAAGCGCCAATTTCTAAATCACCCAAAGGAAAGGGGTAATCACTGCCCAACGATACTTTTTTTGAACCGACCATTTCGAGCACATACTCGAGCATGCGGGCATCGTGGGTGATGCTATCAATCCAAAACTTACCCAAATACTCGCGCGGATTGATCGGGTTGTCGATGGCCACCAAATCAGGTCGGCAATTGAAGCCGTGCTCAATGCGCCCAATGGTGGCCAAGAACGAGCCGCTGGCGTGACTGAAGTTGATGCGCAGGTTCGGTAACCGTTCCAAAACGCCGCTGAAAATCATGGAGCAAATGGCGCGTGAAGTCTCGGCCGGCATGCCCACCAACCAAGGCAACCAATATTTTTCCATTTCGCCTTTGCCCATCATGTTCCACGGGTGCACCATGACGCACATGCCGAGCGCTTCGCAGGCTTCAAACACTGGAAAAAGGCGAGGGTCGCTTAAATTGCGTCCTTCGATGTTGCTCCCAATTTGGATGCCGCGTAAACCAATCGATTTACAGCGTTCCAACTCTTTGATCGATAGTTCGGTATCTTGCAAGGGCAAGGTACCCAAAGCGACGTAATTTTTCGGATAACGGGCCACCAAATCGGCAAGATCATCGTTCAAAAAGCGTGCAATCTCCAAACCGTCTTGAGGTTGCGCCCAATACGAGAACATCACAGGAATGGTGCAAACCACCTGAACCTGTGTTCCAAATTGGGCGTATTCTTCAATGCGCACTTCAGGATCCCAGCAGTTCGCGCCAATTTCCCTGAAAAACCGCTCGCCCTGCATCATCCGAGCAAATCCAGGGCGGTGATGATCAAGATGAATGAAATCGCCATACCCAAAGCGCTCTGACCACCGCGGCAAATCTTTCGGTAAAATGTGGGTATGCATGTCAATCTTCAGCATCGCATTCGGTTGTTTCGATCGTTCAGGCCACGAAATTAGCGATTCGATTTCAATTGATCGTGGCCAACGACTTCACCTGCGGGGGCAATTTTAACGCGGGTAAGATTCAACATGTTGACCGGATTCGTCTCGAAATCAATTACTTCAGATCGAATAAAATGGGTGACCTGATCGAAGTAGAGCGGAATCACAGGTAAATCGGCGGCAATGATGCTATCCATTTGTTGGTAGAGTATCTGCCTGTCGGCAGGATGCATCGTTTCAAGTGCACGGTCATACAAGGCGTCAAATTGTGCGTTGGCGTAATGCGTATAGTTCGGTCCGTTTGGAGCGAAATTTTTGCTGTGAAAGAGCATCAAGAAGTTTTCTTCATCGGCGTAATCGGCCAACCACGATTTGCGAAAGAGGATGGCTTGCGATTGGGCGACTTTTTCGCGGTGCACGCTGCCGCTCAGCACGTCAACGTTAACCTGCACGCCGATTTTCGACCATTGGTGTTGCAAAAACTCACAGAGGTCGGTGTAATCGCTGGTAACGCTGATGTCGATCGGTGGCAGGCCAGCCCCCTTCGGATAACCCGCATCGGCGAGCAATTGTGCAGCTTTATCGAGGTCGTAACCGAGGCGTTGCGGCGCTTGGGCATCGTAGCTGGGCATCCCTCGCGGAATAAACCCAGAAGTGGCAGGGTACACCGAATTGTTGCGCAAGTATCGCGCCATGGCCGCGCGGTCGGTGGCATAACTTAAGGCCTGCCGCACGCGCACGTCATGCAGCGGATGCTCCGTAGCGAAGGCAAGGGCTGAGTCGACCAAGATGCCCAGGTAATCGGTTTTGATGAAGGGTGTTTTTTGCAAATAAATTTGACCGTTGAAGGCTTCGCGCAAGCTGCCGGTGGGCGTGAGGAGCTCATCTTTGTATGCGCTGTGCAAGCCTGACATGAAGTGGTACTGGCCCTGTAGCAAACCGAGGTATTGCGCAGAAACATCGCGTACAAACGAAATTTTCACGGCATCTAAATAGGGCAGACGTTCACCTTGGGCATCGCGCTCGAAATAGTTCGGGTGTTTATGAAACACGAGGGCCACATCTTCGAGCCAAAAGGCGAATTTAAACGGACCACAGCCCACAGGGTTTGCGCGAAAGTCTTGTCCATAGGCTTCGACCGCCTCGCGTGCTACAATGTTGGCATATTGGGTGGTGAGCATACCTAAAAAGGGCGGGAAGGGCCTTGCCAGTGTAAGCACAACCGTGCTGTCATTGGGTGCCTGCATGGCCGTTTCATGGGGCAAACTGAGTTGATCGAAGATCCAGCGTCCGGGTGAACCTAAGCGGGCATCTAAAACACGTTGAAAGCTAAAAATGACATCATCGGCGACCACCTGTCGTCCGATTCCACTTTCAAAAACAGGGTGGTCGTGAAAGAAAACATCCTTTCGCAGTGTGAAGGTATAGGTTCTTCCATCCGCGGAGATGTGCCATGACTGGGCAATGGCGGGTTTAATTTGGAGCCCAGCATCGAGCTGAACGAGGCCATCGAACAGTTGGTTCACCGCCCACATGTTTTCGAGGTTGCGCGCAAAAGCAGGGTCAAGCGAAGAGATCCCGTTTGATTCGTTGTAGTGAAATACGGTTCGGTGGTCGTCTGCATCCGGCGTTAAGCCGCAAAACCCAAAAAGGAGCGCCATGCACACGTAGAGGCATGGCAAAGCAAGACGAAACATTGCGTTCATGCTTGCGAAGATAGAAGAAAGCGAAGTGGAATGGGGGCGTGTGAGGGCTTATTTATTATCCATCACCGAGCGAATCATATCAACCGATTCGGGGTTGTAATAGCGATCGGGTTTTCGGGTGCCATCGGGTGCGTAGCGTTCCCAGTTTCCAACCTTTACGCCTTTTTCATACTTGCCGCGCGACTCGATGCTGCCGTCAGGGTAGTAGAACGTGAAATTACCTTGCTCAAGCAATGCCGTGGCCGTCATCAGGTAAGTGCCGATTATTTTTACGTTACCATTCAGGTCGCGAATCGTTCCCGTGTATTGGTTGTCTGAGACTTTTTCGAGGGTACGGACAAATTGTGCCTCTTTCTTTTTTTCTACACTTCGGAGCCCGCCATCGAGGAATTGGGGCTCTTGTGCACTCGCTTCTGAACCCAAGAGGGCAAGAAAAAGAGTAAACAAGAGAATGGGGGTAAACTTCATAGGGCACAATTAGGTTATACCCCTCCCTATACGCAAGAAAAGAACCAAGGTTACACCTCCAATGCCACAAATTGATTCGTTACCTTTGCAGCCAGATTCTCAAGCTCCCAATTTCATGCTGCGCACTGCATTCTCGGTTGTTTTTATACTTTGCACGTTCATCGGTTTTGCTCAAAAAGATCTTTCAATCAGCGGTACAGTTTCAGATGCTGCAACCGGCGAGTCAATTCTTGGCGCAAATGTGATTGTGAAAGCGAGCGGCCGCGGGGTCGCGACGAACTTGTATGGGTTTTATTCATTGTCATTGCCCCCTGGTCGGCATACCATCATTTTCAGTTTCATTGGGTATGCCAGCAAAGAAGTCGAGGTTGATTTAACCGCGAACCGCACCCTCAACATTGATCTGGCGAGCGCTGTGATCACAACCGATATGGTTGAAATTGTAGGTGAGCGCAGTGCCAACACTGAAAGCACTGATATGGGCCGCGTTTCAATCGAAGTGGAGTCTATCAAAACACTGCCTGCATTGTTGGGCGAGGTTGACATCTTGAAAACGCTTCAATTCTTGCCCGGCGTGCAGTCGGCCGGTGAAGGCAACAGTGGTTTTTACGTGCGCGGGGGGGGGCCTGACCAAAACTTGATTCTCCTCGATAACGCCACCATTTATAATGCATCACACTTGTTTGGCTTTTTCTCGGTGTTCAATGCCGATGCCGTTAAAAACGTTGACCTCATTAAAGGCGGGATGCCTGCCAGTTTTGGCGGACGTATTTCTTCGGTACTCGACATCTCATTGAAAGAAGGGAACAACCGCAAACACGAATTCGAGGGCGGCATCGGATTAATCAGTTCGCGCTTCACGGCGCAAGGGCCGTTGAAGAAAGGTGTTTCAAGTTACATCGTGAGCGGGCGCCGCACCTACATCGACATCTTGGCGCGGCCTTTTGTAAATCCTGAATCGGCATTCAGCGGCTCAGGCTACTACTTTTTCGATTTGAATGCCAAGGTGAACTATACCCTTTCAGATAAAGACCGCTTGTTTTTGAGTGGGTATTACGGACGAGATGTTTTTGGTTTTCAAAGTGCGACCGTTGGTTTCGGTGCTGAAATCCCATGGGGCAATGCCATGGCATCGCTGCGTTGGAATCACATCTTCAACGACCGCTTGTTTATGAACGTGAATGCCACGTACAGCAACTACGAGTTTGCGTTTATTGGCTCACAAGATGACTTCGAATTCAGTTTGAATTCGGGCATTGAAGATTGGTCGGGCAAAGTGCAGTTCAGTTACTACCCGAATTTAAGGCATCAAATTAAAGCAGGTGTTGACTACGTTTTTCACACCTTCTCTCCGAGTCAAGCGTCTGCACGGTCGGGTGAAACCGAGTTTGAACTGGGCGGAGACAACATCACCTTCAGCCATGAAACGGCAGTCTACATCCAAGACGAATTTGACGTTACCACCGATTTCAAGATTAACGCGGGCTTGCGTTATTCGAGCTTTGCTCACATTGGGCCCTTCACACGCTATGTGATCGACGAAACCCAAGATGATTTCTCGGCCATCGCTGGGCGCGAAACGATTGAGTATGGCCGGGGCGATTTGGTGAAATATTATGGTGGCTGGGAGCCGCGATTATCGATGCGTTACCAAATCAACGAGCGCTCATCGGTGAAGGGCGGGTACAGCAAGAACTATCAATATGTGCATTTGGCGAGTTTATCGCCAACCTCACTGCCAACCGACGTGTGGTTGCCCAGCACCGATCGCGTTCAGCCGCAATCGGGTGTGCAGTATGCGGTGGGCTATTTCCGTGATTTGTTTGAGCGCCAATTTGAAGCCTCGGTTGAGGTGTATTACAAAGACATGCAAAACTTGGTTGAGTACGAAGAAGGAGCTCAACCTGAAAACTCACTCAACAACAACACCGACAATCAACTCGTGTTTGGAGATGGCTACTCGTATGGTGCCGAGTTCTTCTTTCGGAAAAACCGCGGCGACTTAACAGGTTGGATTGGCTACACGTGGAGCAAAACCATGCGTCAATTTGACGACCTCAACCTGGCACGCGAGTTTCCTTCGCGCTTTGACCGTCGGCATGACCTGAGTGTTATCGTGAATTACAAACTCAATGAACGCCTTGAATTTGGTGCAGCATTCGTGTATGCTACCGGCAACGCCATTACACTTCCGGTTCAACGCTATTTCTATGAAGGGCGGGTTGTCGACATTTACGACGAGCGGAATGGCTACAGAATGGCGCCTTTCCACCGGGCCGATGTGTCGGTTACGTTGTATCCGAAGAAGACTAAAATGAAAACGGACAAAGTCAGCGGCGAAGAAATCGAAGTGGAGCGGAAGTTTAGCAGCTTCTGGACTTTCTCGGTGTATAATCTGTACAACCGTCAAAACCCGTACTTCATTTATTTCGGAAACAGTGGCGATTTGAACAGTGGTACGCTGCAAATTCAAGCCTACCAAGTGAGTTTATTCCCCATTTTACCATCTGTTACCTGGAATTTCCGATTCTAATTTATGCGCGCACTTTTTACCCTCAATCGCTTTTTTTTCAAGTACCGGTATAAATTGGCGCTCGGGTTCTTCTTCATCATTTTAACGAACATCTTGGCTGTGTATTCGCCGACGCTGATTCAAGAAGGCATTGCGGTGCTTGATCAAGCGAACAAGCGATATTTCAAACCCATTCAAGAGGCCGAGGCGGGTGGAGCACAGGTGGCAACTGACTTGTTTCGCGGCGATGACTTGACCTTGCCCGCGAGTTTGAAATTGATTTATGCTGTTTTTGGCTTAGATGGAAGCAGCAGCGAAGCTATTGCCTCCTCTGATCAGCTGACCCGCGCGCTCATCGAAATTGCGATTGCCCTGGCCGTGCTCTACATTTTGGTGTATTTGCTCAAAGGCGTGTTTCTATTCATGACCCGGCAAACCATCATTGTAGTGTCGCGTTTGATCGAGTTTGATCAAAAGAATGAAATCTATGCCCACTATCAAAAGCTGAGCATGGGTTTTTACAAGCGCAACAACACGGGCGACCTCATGAACCGTATCAGCGAAGACGTGAGCAAGGTGCGCATGTATCTCGGGCCGGCAGTCATGTACACCCTGAACCTTTTTGTGCTCGTTGTTTTTGTTGTGAGTGTGATGTTTTATGTAGATGTGGAACTCAGCATTTATGCCTTGTCACCCTTGCCGTTTATGTCGGTCGGTATTTACTATGTGAGCAACATGATCAACCGCCGCAGCGAAGCCGTTCAAAAGCAGCAATCGCACTTGTCGAGCATGGTGCAAGAGTCGGTCTCGGGGGTGCGCGTTTTGAAGGCCTACAACCGCGAAAAGCACAGCGAGAAAACCTTCACTGAAGCCTCAGATTTGTACAAAATGAGAGCGCTCGACCTGGTGAAGGTCGATGCTTTGTTTTTGCCAATTATTGTGCTTTTGGTTGGATTGAGTACGGTGATGACCATCTACATTGGTGGACAGAAAGTCATTGCCGGTGAGATTGAGATTGGCGTCGTATTCACCTTCGTATTTTATGTGAACATGCTTACTTGGCCTTTCGCTTCAGTGGGGTGGGTGACATCGTTGGTTCAGAAGGCAGAAGCATCGCAACGGCGCATCAACGAGTTTCTCGAAGAAGAACCCGAAATTGTAAGTGAAACCACTGCACAGCCCATCATTCGTGGCGAAATCCAGTTCAAAGATGTGCGGTTTACCTATCCTGATTCGGGAATTCAAGCCTTACGCGGAGTATCATTTACCCTGAATCCAGGAAAGACACTGGCAATCATTGGCAAAACGGGCAGCGGCAAGTCAACCTTGGCTAACCTCTTGGTGCGCCACTTTGATCCGACTGGGGGCGCGATTTTACTCGACGGACAGAACTTATCGCGCTACAACCTCTATCACTTGCGTGAGAATGTAGGTTATGTGCCCCAAGAGGTTTTCCTGTTTTCAGAGAGCATCGCCAACAACATCGCTTTTGGTATTGACCATGCGCCCATCGATCGCATTCAACAAGCTGCAAAAGATGCACACGTGCACGACAACATCGTTGATTTCCCGAAGGGCTACGAAACGGTATTGGGCGAACGCGGCTTGAACCTCAGCGGCGGACAAAAGCAGCGCATCTCGATTGCCCGAGCGATTATCAAAGATCCCGCTATTTTGATCTTTGACGATTGCTTGTCGGCGGTTGACACCCAAACAGAGGAGATTATTCTGAATAACCTTCGCCGCATCATGGAGGGTAAATCGTCAATCATCATCAGCCATCGGGTATCGACCATCAAGCATGCCGACCACATCTTGGTGTTGCACGATGGCCAAATCCAAGAGAGCGGTACGCACGACGCATTGCTTGCCCAAGAAGGCATTTACGCGTCACTTCATAGAAAGCAGTTGCTCGAAGCCCAAAGTGCTTAAGGGCAGGGCGTTCCGAAGATGGCTAAGAAGGCGACAACATCTGCCGAAGTGATGAAGCCATCACCGGTGATGTCGGCGGCGCAATTTCCTGAACACCCGAAGTCGCCAAGAATCACCAAGAAGTCAACAACGGTGCGTAAGCCATCGTTATCAAAGTCACCTAAGCAATCAGGGGCTGTGATGCAGAACGATTCGGTAATACCCAGGCCGTATGCCGGAGTGGCCATCTGAAACAAGGTATTTCCTTGGTCATCGGTCATAAAGTAGTTACCGTCGGCACTGCATCCTGAGTTGGTGCCGAAGAGCCCATCGCCAAAGGAGTCACCAATGATCATGTTGTAGCATCCTGCCGTTAGGCAGCCATTCCACGTATTGGTCGTAAGGTCGCCGTACGTATTGCCTGGGACCGACGCGATGGTCGCGTTATTCCCGTCAACGAGCGTCCATGAAACTTCCTCGCCCCAGCAATCAGTAACCAATGTAAAGGTGACTGACGTGCAAGGGATGATGCACGATCCGTCATCGACGGTCGCGCTTGGGTTGTAGTTCGTGGCTTGCGGATCGGTACAACCTAAAACAATGTTGCTGCAATCGAGAATCTCAACCGCGATGTTAGCCGTGTATGTGTAGGAGCTACCAACGGCCGTAATTTCGATGTTTGCGGTCGTATTTTCATTGGGCAAGTTTGAAAGTGTGAGGGTGTAGTTACCAACCCCCACGCCGTTGGCTGAGAAGGTTGCTGTGCTGCCAACAGGCAAGCCAGCGGTAACGCTGAATGTTACTGGCCCTTCAAATCCGTTCAAAACTGCGAGGTCAATGGTGGCGTTTGCATTGCTGCATACTGGTTCACCGTCGCTCGTCGCGCGAAAGAGGGAAGGACGGAGCAAGAATAAGCCCACCTCAATGTGGCTTACTGCTACCACCCCTGAAGCAAAGTATGGGTAATTGCTCCAGCTGCCATTGAATTGGTCACTATTGCTACCTGGGTATACGTCAAATGATGCGACCTCTGTTAGCGAGCCCGCCGCAATGTTACCTGAATCAAGAATTCGTAAACCTGCGCGATAGTTGGCCTCATAAACGAGGTTGCCGCGGGTGTAGAGGTTGTGGTCAATGGCTTGCGTTGGTCCGAAGTACTGCCCAATCACAACCGGATTGTCTAGATCTTGAACGTCCCAAATGACAGTGCGGGTATTGATGCCTTGGTTGGTTTCATCAAGCTCGTCACCCATTAAGAAGTAGCGGTGATCTTCAGTGAGCCAACCTTGGTGAGCATACGCCACGTTGGCATAGCCAACACGCGAGAGCTGCGTGCAATCGAGCGGGTCTTCAACATCAACGATTGTAAGGGTGTTCTCATTTGAACAGAATGCGATTTGTTTGCCTTGGTGGGTCGCGTCAGGTCCCGCATACGTTACGACTTGGGCATCGTGGGTGTAGCCATCACCGGCAAAATCGCCCATGATCACGGGGGCTAGGGGATTGGAGATATTCACGATGTGCAAACCACCGCTAAAGGTGTTTGAACCCACGGCATAAGCGCGAGGCACTCCTTCGTTGATTACGATGTTGTGTGCGCGGCCGAATGAGCCGTAGTGTGCGTCTGAGGTGAAAACCACCGGCGGATTAACCACGTTACGTAAACGGGTCAAGTCAAATACCTGCATGCCATGACCGGTTGCTTCGCTCACGATGTAAGCATAGTTACCGTTTACCTTGATATCGCGCCAAATGGAGTTGCTCGTATGGGTCGGGAGACGACCGAGAAAGACAGGTTGCGTAGGGTTTGAAATATCGACGAAACTTGTGCCATCGGTGCGGCCAATCATTACGTACTCTTTGCCGTCAAGCGGGTCTGTCCAACCCCAAATGTCGTTGTATTCAACGCCTGTGCCTCCGCCAAGTTGGGCGGTGTTCATCACAGCAAGGAGGTCAACATTTTCGCAAGGGTACTGACCAGCTGCCAAGCCGTCTTCGCATAAGCTTTGTCCTGTTGCAGTGGTTAAAGTAATCGCCGCCAAGGCCAAAACGGCCATAAGATGTTTGGTATTTAAGTTCATAATGGTTAGGTCAATTCTAGGTCCCGAGTAAATATACAACGAATAATCTTTGTTAAACGAGGATTTCGATCAATGGTTTAGTGAGAACTTTGTTTGACACAGAATGTTCAATGGCTATGAAAGTTGTAATAACAGGTGGTACAGGTTTGGTAGGTTCTCGGTTGATTTCGCGCTTGCGCGCGGATGGTCACCAAGTTGGCGTTTTTTCGCGGTCATCGCGGGCGAGTGTCAACGGCGTTGAGTATTTAGTTTGGCCGGCCGATGCGCGCGGAAGGCAAGCAGTAGCTGAGGCCGATGTGATTTTCAACCTTGCAGGAGCGCCGGTTGCCCAGCGCTGGAGCAAAGCGGCGAAAGAACTCATTCTCTCGAGTCGGGTGGATGTCACCGCAGCGCTGGTTGCGATGATGCATCCGAACTGCAAGCAAACCCTCGTTTCAGCCAGTGCCGTAGGCATTTACCCAGAAGGGGATGCGGTGATGGATGAAAACACGACCCCGGCACAGAACTTCTTAGCCGATGTAGTGAAAGCATGGGAACGCGAAGCACACAACGCCACCACGGCAGGCCATCGCGCGGTGTGTTTGCGGATTGGTTTGGTGCTCGCCCCTGAAGGCGGAGCCTTGGCTAAGCTGCTGCCCGTATTCAAACTGGGCTTGGGATCACCCGTTGGAACAGGAGCCCATTGGCAGAGTTGGATTCACATTGATGATTTGGTAAACCTGTTTGTGTTCGCTGCGCAGAATGGTACCATGTCGGGCGTCTACAATGCCGTAGCGCCGCAGCCAGTCACGAATCGCACCTTGTCGCAAGAATTGGCTAAGACTTTAGGTCGACCTTTCTTTTTTCCACCGGTACCAGCCTTTGTATTGAAGCTGCTTTTTGGTGAGATGGCTCAGGTGATCTTGGCTTCTCAGCGCGTTAACAATGTGCGGGTGAATACTGCTGGTTTCACCTATAAATATCCCGAAATAGGAGGAGCGTTGCGTCAGCTTTTTGCCAAGTAAGCTTCGCGAATGCGATCGATTTGGTAGCCGTGGTGCACGATGTGCAAGGTTAAAAATTGGAGCGTTTCACGCAGGCCCATCCGTCCGGCTCGGGGATGTTTGAAAATGGCCTTATCGCTGTACTCCAGCGGCAGCGTTTTTAGCGTGGTTTCCCACTGCGCGCGTTGGCCATTCCACCCGTGTTGCAGTTGCGCTAAATTAAATTTTCCTGAGGGGGCGGGGAGGATCTCAGGCGCCTTCCAACGTTCGGTGCTGCGCAAAGCCGTGAAGAGCATCTGCGTAGCTGCTGCTTCGCGTTCACCAGTGGCATCTAATTCAAGTGGAGGAGCTTGAGTTTTTCGCCGAATGTATTCGAGTGTTCCGGTTTCGCTGGTGATGACGTGCTCAATGACCATGAGCGCGTTCCATCCGCCGTTAGGCGCAAAAACCAATGCTTCTTCAGACCAAGTTGCAAATTGATCGAGAAAATCTGTTTTGGTTGCTTCTAAAGCAGCCCATTCGGTGGCAAGTAGAGCGATCATGGGGTGAACAGCATTTCGATGTGCGGAATATCGTCTTCAAGGTACGGCTCACTGACCGATTTGAAGCCCAGTGATGTGTAAAAATTTGTCAAATACGCTTGGGCGCTGATGCGTACGGGCACGTGACCATACACATCAATGATGCTTTCCATGCCGCGTTGCATCAACGCGCGGCCCAAACCGGTGCCTCGTGAAACCTCCGAAGTGGCCACGCGACCAATTGAAACTTCAGCGTAACTTACGCCGGGTTGTACCACGCGCAACACGGCGTGCACCGTACCTGCCTCATCGGTGCACCAAAGGTGATGTGACTTGCGGTCTTTGCCATCAAAATCTTGGTACGGACAGTTTTGTTCGATCACAAACACCGCGATGCGCAGAGCGGCCAAGGCATAAAATTGATCTTTGGTGATGGCATCCCACGATGAAAAGTGCCAAGTCAGGTTAGAGGTGTTGAAAGCCATGTCTCAAATGTACGCGACTCGACCAAAACACCACATGGGAGTGCGTACATTTGTGCCATGGAAGGTGGAGTAAATTACCTGTCGGTCGAGAACTTGAGCAAGCGCTACGGCGAGCGCATGATTTTTGAGCAGTTGACATTCGGAATTGCCAAAGGGCAAAAAGTGGGCTTGGTTGCTCGCAACGGAAGTGGCAAGACCACGCTTTTGCGCATTTTGATGGGGGAAGAAACGGCCGATGAAGGCAACGTCACCTTTAACAATGCCGTGAAGCTGGCGTTTTTGGCACAAGAACATCGCCTCGATGAAGGGTTGACGATTCTCGAAAATCTTTTTGAGGATGGGAATGAAACCGCTGAAGCCATTAAACATTACGAAGCCTTGCTCGCTTCAGGCAATGCCGATGAGCGAGCGTTGCAGCGCGCGATGGATCGCATGGATCACCTCGATGCATGGAACTACGAGTCGAATGCCCGTCAAATTTTGGGTAAGCTCAATATCCACGACCTGAATAAGACGGTGTTCACCATGAGTGGCGGTGAGAAACGGCGCGTTGCTTTGGCGAAGGCCCTCATCAGTCAGCCCGACATGATTTTGCTCGACGAGCCAACCAACCACCTCGATCTCGATATGATCGAATGGCTTGAAGCCTACTTGGCAGGCACGAACATGACACTTTTGATGGTTACCCACGACCGCTATTTCTTGGAGGTGGTGTGTGACGACATCATTGAAATTGATGAAGGGCAGCTGTATCGCTACAAAGGGAACTTTTCATATTTCTTAGAGAAGAAGGCCGAGCGCGAAGAAACCGCCTTTGCCAACCGCGACAAAGCGCGCAACCTCATGCGCCGCGAACTCGAATGGGTGCGATCAACCCCGAAGGCGCGTACGACCAAATCGAAATACCGGGTTGAGCAGTTCGATGTGGTGAAGCAAGCTGCGGGCAAACGACTTGAGCACGATGAGTTGAAGCTGCAACTTAATCCTGAACGGCTCGGTGGTAAAATTGTAGAGATGCACCGCGTGCGTAAAATGTTTGGTGAGAAAGTTATTCTGAACGGATTCGACTATACCTTCATTCGCGGAGAGAAGATGGGCATCGTGGGTCCGAACGGATCAGGGAAAAGCACCTTCCTCAACATCCTTACGGGCAAAGAAATGCCCGACGGTGGTAAAGTGGTGATTGGAGAAACCATTGTGTTTGGCTACTACACCCAGCAAGACATACCGTTCAAAGACGATCAGCGGGTGATCGAAGTGGTGAAAGACATTGCGGAGGTTATTCCCTTAAAGGGCGGACATAAAATCACAGCGGCGCAGATGCTCGAGCGGTTTTTGTTTCCGCGGGCGATGCAATACCAGTACATTGGCAAGTTGAGTGGAGGCGAGCGTAAGCGTTTGTATTTGTTGACCATTTTGATGGCCAATCCCAACTTTCTCATCCTCGATGAGCCCACGAACGACCTCGACATTTTCACATTGAGCGTGCTTGAAGACTATTTGCAAGATTTTCCGGGCTGCTTGGTCATTGTGAGTCACGACCGCTATTTCATGGACAAGCTCACCGAGCATCTTTTGGTGTTCAACGCCGAAAGCAATGGAGAAGTGCGCGATCTGCCAGGCAATTATTCGCGGTACCGCGAGCATGTGCAAGAAGAGGAGGCGCGCAATAAACTGGCGAAAGAAGCGAAAGCTCGTGAACTGGAGGCAGCAGCCCATCCGGCCGTTCAGGCCGAAACCCCGAAAAAGAAGTCATTTAAAGCCAAATTTGAATTGGAGCAGGTCACCCAACGTTTGGAAGAGTTGGGTAAGCTGAAGGTTTCGCTTGAAGCGCAGTTGAATGATCCGGCCATTGCGATCGAAGAATTGACGCGCGTTTCAATGGAATTGGGCGCGGTGATGGAAGAGCTGGATGCGAAAGAGCTGCGGTGGCTCGAGCTGACTGACGAGGATTGATGAATGGCCCGTGGTCGCAGCGCACGGGATTTAGCTCGACGCTGTCGCACGCACTAACTCAACTGCATTTCTACGCCATCTTTTCACCAACGAAAATTGAAACAAAAAAACCGCAAAATTCTGAGTAGGGGCGGAAAATTTTCCGCCCGTACGTTGAAATACAACCAATCCCATTCATCGCACGCCTACAATTTCGAATCACTACCCATGAAAACCGCCGAACGCATTTTTATTTTCTTGACGCTGATCGGATTCGCATTCCTCCGGCTGCATTTCCCGTTCGGAAGCCTGCTGCTGATGACCGGGCTCTGCGGATTGGCGATCATCTACATGTACCTCACCTTGCCGCTACTGCATGGCATGCGCTTGCGCGAGATGCTCAACAAGGAGGCCTATCAGCCCACAAGTTCGAAACGCATGTTGGGCAGTATTTTGAGCGGTGTGTCGCTCGCTTTAACGCTCATTGGTGTTTTGTTTTACCTGCAGTTTTAGCCGCATTACCACCTGCATTTGTACGTTGGGGTGGTGGGCTTGTGCATCGCAATGATCGTTGCTGCTTCGGGCTTTACGGCAATGCCGAATTGAGGGCCGCCAATAGCAGCGCAAGAAACGAGGTGAATCTTGTTTTCTTAGTGTTTTTTGTTGCTGGAGATTTTGAAAGAACGATGCTGTCAAGAAACTTCCAGACCGCTTGAAAAGGGCAATCTAGGGCAATTGAGAAGGTGATTTTTTGTTTGAAAAACCCACCATTTTGGATGATGTGAATGCTACTCTCGTTCCTGGGAAAGTCATTCCACCCTCAATTCGTGAAATGCCTATTTAACCACGAACCGTCCGCTGTGTGGCTGTCCGTTCACAAGCGCTGAATACACATATATTCCTGATGAGAGCTGACTCAAATCGATACGCTCAAGGTGGCTGCCTGCCGGCAGGATTGCGCGATCGATGACGGCATCGACCATCCGACCGTTGAGGTCGTAAATGTACACACTGACCGTGCCAGAGGTCTCGAGATTGAATGACAGCACCGCCTGCTCATCGGCAGGGTTTGGATGCAGGGTGAAGGGCGAATTGACCGACGACCATTCGGTGACGGTGGTTGTGAGTTCTGTCAATTCTTCAAGATTTACCAACTCATCGCCCGCTTGGTAGGCCAAAAATTGGAAGTAGATCAGGAACATTTCATCGCTCGTGTTCAATCCCGGTCCGGTCATCACCGGCGGATTGTTCGGGTTGTAGGGGTTGTCGGCCGTGTTATCGTAGACACCACTGCCGTAGATTGTGCTTCCTGCAGGGATGTGCACCAAATTTTGGAAGGCGAAGAACTGCTGCCAGTGGAAATTCCATTCATTGATTCGAACCAGGGGGATCTCTTCACTGTCAGGCGTGATCACATGGCTTTCGATGCTTTTCCCGAGCAAGTGCATGTGGGGGAAGATGCTCAGCAGCGACACATCCTGTGGAATTCCGCTGAACTGTGCAGAAACCTCGGTGAGTTGATTTGGCGGCAGAAAAAAGCTCCAATTCTCAATCAAAGAGGCCGTAGAAACCTCGCGAATCGGTGTTTCATCGGGATAAAACCACAAGCGCAAGGTTGATTGATCAGATTCTCCAAGACTACCGTGCGGGTAGTGCATCGCCATGACAATGTTGGAGCCTTCGGGAATGGTCACTCCAAGGTTGAAATTGGCTCCATCGCTGGGGTAGACGGTTGGGACTGCCCCAGGCGTGTAGCCACCGATCAATCCGTTCGCTGGCCCCATGCAGTTGCCGCTTGTGTTCGTAGGGTAGCTTCCGTTCTCATCAATGAAGACCAGGGCGTGGTGTACAATTTCTGGGTTTCCGGGGACGAGTTCAAAAGCGCGTAGCTTCTTGTTTTGGGTGAGTTCAGTGGGGATCGAAAAGCAGCTGTAATCATCTGAAAAAGCAGTTGCGCTGCTGGTGTGCAAGGGCATCGTGATCTCGAGGTCGGGTTCGATGTTGATCATCCCATCTTCACTGTAGACTGGTGGTGGGGGCGCGAGTGAAGGATCTCCTTCGGGCATGGCACCGGCCACCCATGCGGAGAGGGTAGCTATTTCATCTTCGCTGAGGATGCGTTCATGGGCAAAGTTGCTGTAGGTCTGATCTGGTGGCCAGGGGGGCATGTTGCCGCTAACTACCTCCATTTCGAGCAGCGGTCCGGTCACGGCCGCCTGCGGGTAAGTCATCAGTGAAAAAGGTCCGATTCCACCCTCATGGTGGCACACCGTGCAATGTTGGTAGAGAATGGGAGCTACATCGGTAGACCAAACAACCTGCGCCGAAAGCGAGGTTGTGCACAGCGCAACTGCAAACAGGAGGTAGAATAGTCGCATAATACAGGCTTTGGTTTTCAGGGGTAAGGTAGTGAATTTTAAGTTTGTGAATAGAAAAAAGACCTTCAATTCGTTTGGTTTTCATCGCTTCGCGTCTGCATGTGGGGGCGGAAAATTTTCCGCCCCTACGATCGCCCGTCCGCCCGATCGCCCATATTTTAAGCGTCGTCGGCCTTTATGCAGGTGGCATAATTGGACAGAATATATTCCGGGCGTATATTTCGACCGTAATTAAATCGGGCGGATAATCGGGCGGATAATCGGGCGGAAAATTTTCCGCCCTTACTTTCGTTGGTTCAAAATCAATCCCATTCATCGCACGCCTGCAATATCGAATCACCATTTATGAAAACCGCCGAACGCATTTTTATTATCCTGACGCTGATCGGATTCGCATTCCTCCTGCTGCATCTCCCGTTTGGAAGCCTGTTGCTCATGACCGGGCTCTGCGGATTGGCGATCATCTACATGTACCTCACCTTGCCGCTGCTGCATGGCGTGCGCTTGCGCGAGATGCTCAACAAGGAGGCCTATCAGCCCACAAGTCCGAAACGCATGTTGGGCAGTATTTTGAGCGGTGTGTCGCTCGCGTTGACGCTCATTGGTGTGCTGTTTTACTTGCAGTTTTGGCCGCATTACCACTTGCATTTGTATGTCGGGGTGGTGGGCTTGTGCATCGCAATTATCGTTGCTGCTTCGCGCTTCACGGCATCGAATAGCTTCTACCGCCGCTTGTACCAACGCATCATTCCGGTTGCGTTTTTCGGATTGGCGGCCGTGTTTGTCCCTAATTTCTTGTGGTTCGAATATGCGTACAAGGCCCATCCCGAATACATCGAGGCGGTGCGCGCTTTGCAAAATGACCCCAACAATGCTGAGCTCCAAAAGCGGGTTGATGAGGCGCGCGATGCCATGTGGCCATCCAAATAAGCCCTTGATCTGTTGCGTTTTTTGGGTTTCGGCCTAACGGCCGGATGGGTGCGTGCTTCCATCCCGCCGTGAGGCGGAAACCCCATTGCACCCGCCTCAGCGTTGCAACATATCCAATTTTTTTGTGGACTGAACCGCGCTCGTCCCGCGTGCGATTGTTATCTTTGTAGTTATGCAAGGAAAATGGATCGTTTTTACCGCAGTGGTCGTTGTGCTAGCGGCTTTCGGTTGTGAATCAGATGTGGAGTTGAATGCGCCGTACGACTCGCGCACGGTGGTGTTCGGATTGCTCGACCCGAGCCTCGATACCCAGTTTGTGAAAATCAACCGCACATGGCTCGGTGACGGCAACAACCTCGATATTGCGATGATTCGCGATTCTTCAGAGTACGCTACAGGAGCTTTTGAAGGACGAATGGAGATGGTCAACAGCAACGGCGCTGTGGTGCAAACCATGCCGATCAATGAAATTGTTTTGGATTCCAAACTTGACAATGGTATTTTCTTCGCCCCCGAGCACAAAGCGTACTTCTTTGTGACGCCTGATGGCCTGAATGACGATTACCAATACAGGTTGGCGCTTGATTTCCCGGGGCGGCCAAGTGTTACGGCCATGACCGATATCATCGGCTCTTCGCCCGGTGCGATTTCGTTTCCACCAGCGGGCAATACTTCGTTCAAATTGAACTGGGCGAGCGTTTCAAACAGCGGTACGACCTATTTCAACCAAACGTTTAAATGGAATACCCTGCCCAATGCGCGCCGCTATGAAGCGACCTTGCGCATTTACCTTACTGAGCGGGTGTGGGCCGACCTCAACCATACGCAATTGGTTGAAGAACGTCCGGTGGTGCTCGATTGGTTCCTCGGCCGTGAAACCACCAACCGCGCAACCGGCGGGGAGGTGATGACCGTTTCAGTAAATGGTCAGGCGTTTTACCGCTTTTTGGAGTCGCGCTTAACGGTCGATCCGTTTGTTACACGCGAGTTCGGCATTTGGGCTGAAGGCCCGCAATTTGCGCGTGCGTTCGATTTCTTGTTGAGCATTGCAAACGATGAGTTCAATACCTACCTCGATGTGAATGAGCCGGTAACGAACATCGTGCAAGAACGTCCGCAGTACACCAATGTTTCAAATGGCTTGGGGATATGGGCATCACGATCAACCGATCAAGTGCTTGGCGTAGGCATCAGCGATGGAAGCATTGTAGCCTTGGTTGAAGGTCCGTTCACCGCCAATCTCAACTTCTGCTACGCGAATCCTTTCAGTCCGTACGCCTGCGATTAAGCCTTTTCAAGAGGTGCACGTGGATATCTTCGTGTAAGACGAATCTTACGCGCGGTTTTGTAGGGTACTTTCGACCATGCAAAAGTATGTTCCGGAAGAACTTGATGATTTTCGCAGTGAAACGCCGCAGGCCTACTTTCGCTATGTCGACGGCATCCTTTCCATTGAGCTGAAAGGCGACCAAATCATAGATTTACTGACGGTGCAGCGCATTGAGCACGTGCGCAAAGAGATGACGATGTACAGCAATACCCCGGTAATGCTTGTGATTCCGGCCAATTACTTGCTGCTTGACCGCGATGCATTTCAATACTTAGGCAGCGCCATAGCGATGGAAGGTTGCGTGGCCAAAGCCGTGGTTATTCCAGCGCCCCTGCGTGTGTTGCTCTTGAACTTCTCGCTGGCCTTTTACCGTCAGGCTACGCCTTTTCGCCTGTTTAGCTCACGCAGCGATGCGAAGATGTGGTTGTTTGGCCACCTCCAACTCGATGAACTTAGGGTTGAACTGTGATCTTGCGCGTGGTCGGTAGGCCGTTTTCGCGAAGTACAACCAGGTAACATCCGGCCGCTAGGCCGAACACATCAAAACGCCCGTTGGCTGCGCCGTAGTTGCGAACGAGTTGCCCACTCAAATTATACAACAAAACCGGCTGATCAAGGGCATTGCCCTGCACTTCAAAATGGGTCGTACACAGGGTAGGGTGAAGGGTTGCGGCCTGTCGGCCGGATGGAGCCGCAACCCCGTCAGGTAAATCTTCAAGGCGATAGCGCGCTGTGGCTGCGCCAAACGTCTCGGTGATTTCTAAGACCGGTATGCCGCCATCAACAGTAAGCCATTGGTAGGCGACGGCGTCGCGTTGAAAGGTGATGCCGTTGCCAAGTGTTTCAATGAAGAGCGAATCTTCGGTCTCGGTCACCATGCGCACCCGAAGGGCCTCATAGGTTCCGGCGGGCGTAGTCACCGTGCCCCAACCATCAACCGTGTAAGAGCGTACTTGCGCTTGGTCGTAACTGCCCAAGGTCGGGATTTCGACACTCCATGCGCTGGTTGAGCTGTGCGCGTTTTCGAATTCAACAGGCAGGGCATACACCACGTCAATCGGATTGGTTTGCGAGGGAATGGGAATGCCGCTGATGGTGCCGCCGTAACCCACGATATTATACTGGGTCGGGGTGTTTTTGTAGAAAAAGTAAAACTGATCGATGCTCAAGAAACCCAAATCGATGCCGTCGCCCTGAATGGTATGCGTGGCTTGGTGGTCTTGGTCGAACGGATTGTTGAAAAGGAACTGGTAGGTAAAGGGTGCGCTCGATACACTGCCGAAGGTGACAATTTCTTCATTCAAGGGCACGAGGTCAGCGAAATTCCAGCTTTGATTGGCTCCGCCAAGGGTGTAATCATCATTGATGACCGCAGCATTTGCGACGCCATAACTCGAGCCGCTGTTGGGCAAGTCAGAAGATTGGATTGAAATTTGAGCGCTCGCGAGTTGGACAATAAAACTCAAGCAGGCTGTGGCAATGATCTGTCGCATGGTATTCAAAGCATGAAATGGTACAGCGAAGATCGATTAAATCTTTCGAAAGTGCTAATTGATTTCGGCGGGTCGGGTAATGCCAAACAACTCATAAATGGAGTTGAACTCTTGCTGGTACACAATACCCATACCTTGGGTGTAGGAGTTCTGACGGCTGCGGGCCAAGTCGAACTCGTTGCTTTGGTTGTAAACGATGATTCGAATTTTACCCTGGGGATGAATTTTGTACTCGATGCGGATGTCGCCGATGAGGTTGTTCGTGTTTTCGTTAGCAACTGCTGAATTTTGCCCTTGCTGCACGCCGAAGTTGCCGCTGACGAGCAAACGATCGTTGAAGAGCTGGGTGCTCAATGCGATCGCGAGCTCTTCGTTGCTGATTTCATCGCCAGGAGAGTAATTCACGCCG
>CAMCHP010000040.1 GCA_945874695.1 Chryseobacterium gleum | reverse complement strand
GAAAGCAACGAGGTCATCTTTGAGCTCAATTAACCCCAAAAGGTCGAGGTTGGGTTGGATGCGATGGCGGATTGCTCCAATTTGATCGCAGGTGATGGAATGAAAGCAGCTGCTAATTTCTTGATCTGCTTGACGTAAGGCATCGTCGCACGCGTCGAGGTATTCGCAGTAAGCGGCTGAATTGTTCGCGAAGATATAGTCGAGTGTCGTAAAGTCGAGTTGTGTCAAATAGCGGTTCATAGTGCGACTGTAGAAAATTTGGCAAGGAATAGCTGAAGCTTGGCGGGTGTGATCGGCTTTGTGAGGACATCAGCAAAGCCGAGTTGTTTATAGTGTTCTATTTCGCTGACCTCTGCGTTTGCAGTGAAGGCGACAACAGGGGTGTTCACATTCAGGTCGTTTTGTTCGCGTAGGAGGGCCAACGCTTGCGTACCGTCAATTTCAGGCATCTGGATGTCCATGAGAATGAGGTTGAATTTTTTTGTGGTGGATAGCGTAAGTGCATCTTTCGCCGATGAAGCGATTTGGATATTGACGCCCCACCGTTCGACCATTGCCCGCATTACGATTTGGTTGGGGAGTAGATCTTCCACGTAGAGGAGTTGAATCTTCGAAAAGTCAATTTCGTCGAATGCGGGAGGAGCTTGGTTCGCGGTGTTGTCTGCTGTGCTCTGCTGAAGGTCAAGTGTAAAGTAGAATTTTGAACCAAACCCGACGCGACTGCTGATTTTAAGTTCGCTGTTCATGGTGTTGAGCAAGCTGTTTACGATGCTCAAGCCAAGACCGGTGCCTCCGTATTTTCGGGTGATGGAGGTGTTTTCTTGGGTGAATGCGTCATTGATGCGTTCGAGGTTCTCTTCTTTGATGCCAATACCGGTGTCTGAAACGGCAATGGTAAGTCTAATTTTATCGTTTAGTTCGATGGCTTCAGCATCCAATCGAACACTCCCTTTTTCGGTGAATTTGAAGGCATTCGAAAGCAGGTTGGTAATGATTTGGGTCAATCGAAGTTCGTCGATGTCAACATGAATTTCAGGGTCGATGAGGAAGTGCCTTTCATAGCTAATGTTGGGGTGTGAATGTGTGCTGAATTGGTGGTAGATACCTTGTAAAAACGGGAGTAACTCGACCTTCTCGAAATGGAGTTCAAGCTTGCCTGAATTGATCTTCGAGAAGTCAAGTATATCGTTGATTAAACCCAGCAAATGTTTGGATGAGAATTTCAAGGTTTGCAACATTTGGAAATCGTCTGGATTTGAAGTTCGCTCGCCCAGCATTTCCCCGGTGACAATGATGCTGTGTAAAGGAGTTCGGATTTCATGGCTCATGGTTGAAAGAAACTCGTCTTTCGCGGTTAAAGCCTTTTTGAGCATGATCTCCACCTGCTTTTGGTGGGTGATATCAAAAGAGAACGACAACAAGTAGTCAATCGAATGGCCTTGCTCACCCGTTTGTAGAATCGACTTCCCGCTTAAGACATGATGTGTTTCGCCGTTAATTGGATATTCTTCTTCTTGCAATGCCATGGGGCCTTTGGTCCAAACCTCGTAATCTTGGGCGATCATGTGTTCAGAAATATTCGCCCCATGAATTTCATGATCAGTTCGATTCAACCACATTGAAGGTTGAATACCTAGTCGCTCTTCCAAGAACGCATTCATGAAAACGTACCGCATTTGACGGTCTTTCAACGAGATATTGATAGGAATGGCGTCTAGAATAGATTTTGTTAGAACGCGCTGCCGCTCCAATTCGCGTTCGATGGAGAGTCGTGCGGTAATGTCGCGCATGAAAGACGAAAAGATGGTTTCATTGCCGATTTGAATCGGGGTGATGTACAATTCAATGTCAATGATTTCATTGTCTTTTCGGCGTGCTTGGATTTGGATTTGCTTGTTAAGAACGGGTCCATGCCCGGTTTGCATGTAGTTTTCCATGCCTTTTTCATGGGCTGAAACATGGAAGTCAGGTATGATGAGGTCACTCAATTTCTTGCCGATTGCCTCGCTCCGCGTGTAACCGAAAATAACCTCGGCCTGGTGATTCCATTCGAGCACGATGGCCTTGCTGTTGGCCGTTACGACCGCATCGAGGGCACTGTTGATAACGCTCTTAAGGATCGTTTCAGACGTCTCTAGGCTTGAAAGTGCTTGTTGAAGTTCGGTGGTGCGCGAAACAATGGTCATTTCCATGTCGCGGTTTAAGGCATCATTCGCATTCGATTGCACCATCAATTCATCGCGAAGAAGCATTAATGTATGAAGTAAGGTTTTGATTTCTCGTGGACCTTTGCTCGCGCTGATTTCTACTGCGTAATTCTGTGTTCGCAGCTCATCAGCAATCAGTGCCGTTTGCTTTAATGGCTTGGCAATTTGACGCGTATTTGAATAGAATAAAGCCGTGGTTAGCAGCGTGATCACAATGAGAATAAGGTAGATCGGACTGTTTAAAGAACTTATTTCTTGGGCTACTGCAGTTTCAGAAAAGGCAACAACCACATGTCCATTCATGGTGGTTGAATCAAAGTTCTTTGTTTTAATGTAAGCGTTCGAGGTGGCGTCAGTGATTTGTTTTTCAGAGAGTTGTGGCGGGAAGGATGCCAAGAGCATCGTCGAGTCAGCCTCGTCGATGTAAACTGCGGCAAAAGCTAAGTGCTCGCGCTCGGCGATGAAATCGAGCGTTTTACTGAGCCCTTCGAAATTGTCAGAGTTGAGCGAGATCTCAACACCCAAGGCCATCGTATTTGCGAGTGCCTGCAGTTGGTCTTCTTGGTGTTTCGCTAAGATGTGTTCTTGCTTGTCTGGAAAGTAAACGCCCATCACTACCCCCAAAATGAGTAGGAAGCCAAAAAGGGGGACCCAAAGTCTAAATAGGAGCGAGTCAAGCATTTTCATTCAATCTCGATTGCGAGCTGCTCAGGGAAATCGGATGAGTACACGATGGCTATGGCTCCTTGATGGGTTGAGACATAGTCGACAATCTCTTTATGACTGCCTAAGAAAACAGGGGGCTTAACGCGGCCTTGAAAAACCATTCCGAGCCAATACTTTTGCATGGTTGTGACTTTCCCATCGAAGAACAGATCTGCGGTCAATTGCGCTTCGGGTGATTTGTTGGTATAGTGTACTACAATAATTTGGCGGCCATTGCGCCACATGGATTGTTCGCCGAGGAGGATGGGCTCTATGTTGGAGCGCTCAAGTTTATTCAGCGAAATGTCATTCGCGATGATCCAATATTCGAGATCATTGCCCTGAGCACTGCTTAGGTTTGCAACGAGCAACCAACTCAGGCTCAGAAAGAGGGTGAGTTTAGAAGCCATATGCGATTTGTACTACGAGGTTGTTCTGATTTGGGATGATGCTATGATGACTTGGGTTTGAATGACCGTGAGCCATCTTCACCGTTGTGGAACGATCAAGCTCAACTTTGAGAACCACCAACGGACTGAATTCATGCTTAATGCCGAGTCCGAATTTTATAAGATGCTGGGGAACAATATGCAGGTCTTCAGGGCTGATGTGCGTGTAATCAACAATTGAGTAGAGAACTTTTTTCTCAGTTATTCGCCGACCCAAGTACATAAAGCCCAAGGTGTTTTCAGCGCGCCCTAAACTGTCGGTACTCGAGAAATTGATGGCTGCCTCGATTAAGATCTCATTGCGCTCACCGAAGGAAGCAAAAGAAAACGAGAACATATTGTATTCAACGTTGCCTTGGTAACGCATAGCTTCAGGATGCAATCCTGTTGAATGACCACTGTGCGAGCTTGCGCGATTTCCCTCTAAGACGTCGTGATAGTAACTCGCGCCAATGCGCATGTGCCTTTTGGGGCGGATGTGGCCAGCGACCGTGAGCGATTTTTGCTGCGACATGTCGCTCACATCCGTCGATGAAATCCCATTGCCAACGAGTACGTCGTACCCAAACTTGAGCTTGCCTAAATTCTGGCCTTGAAAGCGGATGCCCAAGGTGTGAATGGGCACCACGAGTTCAAAGAAATCAGGCCGGTCAATTGTAGGGTAGAACAACCGTCCGTGGTGATACACATCATTCCAATAATTCACAGGGGTGTGCATTTTCCCTACGATAATGGCATGACGTGGATGGTAGTCGAATTTGATGCGCGCACGTTCAATGCTCGGTGAAAATGACCCGCTTAATGTGGGTTTGACCACCGTTTCACCGAGAAAGGAGATGCGGTCGTTGATTTGTGAATTGATAAAAAGATCTTGCTCGCCTATGGTAAAAGCCGAACTGCTCCCCAAGGGTGAGGAAGGGGTAAGATCATACAATCCAAAATTCTGATGGCCGTAAAAACGAATCTCTGTTTGTTGTGCACGGCTGCCTTGGGGTAGAACAACGCCGAAAACAAGGCTCATTGCACCAATTGAGACTGCGGCGAACTTGCCAACACCGCAAACAGCGCGATGCATGACGCGTAAAATAGGCAGTATGTTCAAGTCTATATCTTTAGTTAGTTGAGGACTTTGCGTTAAGACCAACTTGACCAGCGGGGTGAAATTACAGGTTCCACCGGCGTTAGTGTACGTTGTAGGTGCTTTCAGATTTGACTGACGCAGTTGTCAGATTGCAACTACAAATACGATAGATTTTATCTATGAAAATATAGATATTATAAATTTAAGCGCATTGAGCTTTTTCGTTCCTTTGTAGAAAATATGACCGCATGAATTTGCCAGAGATAATTTCGACCATCAAGAACGACGACCGTGTATTCATTCGTTTTCACGCCTCATGGTGTGGGGTGTGCAAACTAATTGCGCCTTTTGTAGAGCGCATGAAATCCGATGAACGCTTTGCAGATGTGACCTTTCTCGACATAGATGTTGAAGAGAGTTTGGATGTGAAAGAAGCCTTCAAAATCAACAACCTTCCATATTTCGCTGCCTTCAAGTCGGCTAAACTTGTTGAAGAGTATAGCACTTCGAAGAAAGATCAGATTGAGCAAACCTTGGTAAGCATTGCATCATGAATGTAGCTCAAATTCGCACATTGGTAAATACGTGTGACCTCGCCCGTTTAGACGAACTGGAAGCGGAGCTCATGGCGAAAATGGACGATGATCAAAACGATCTCGAAATTTTGGGCGGCGAACTTACCGACATCTTAGGGGCACGCCAGATCTTACAACGCGTTCAAACTGAGGGTGTACCCAAAGCCGAAGCGCTGCGTGATTTCATGCGCTCCGTGCGCGACATTATCAATTGAGGGTTGTTACTTGGGACGATGGTTCGGAACGTATTCAAGGTACTTGTTCCATACTTGCTCCGCCACCTTTCGTCCAAGTATCAAGCCTTCGCGGTTGTCTGTTTCGATATGATAACCGCCAATGACGCGCGATCGCCCCGCTAAGTTGGCGGTTTCAGTAAAGGTGGGAAACACCAATGTAACAGGATCGCCAGCAGATTCAGGTTCGGTCAATGCACCGGGTATCAAATCAACTGAAAAGCCGAAATCATCGCTATTTGTAAATCGGCGCAGGATGTCGGCGCAACAAGCACTCACAGTGCTGTGCCCACTAACGTAAGCAGGGAAAGGCGGACAAGGAAACGACGCAGGAGAATAAGTTCGCCATTCAGCTGCAGGAAAGCGCCCCCAACCGTGCGACTCGCCCATCCAGCCGTTTAGGCTGTCACCTTCAAAAAACGTATGAATCAACGCTTGAGGTCGGGCATAGTCGTAGTGCATTTTGGCATCCCAACAGGCGATAAATGCATCAAATGCGCCATTGGTGAGTGCAAAAAATAGTTTTACATCGTCATCGAGGTGGTGTGCATCGCGCAGCGATACGAATTGTGCAAACAGCAACCAATGGCCGGCCTGTTGTACCGATTTGGGGCCGTCGCGCATGAACTCTACGAGGGCTTTGTCGGCGGGCGACATGTTGGCTTGCAATGCAATGACTTCGCGCAGTTCATTCATTAAGGTGTCGCTGGTTAGCGAAGGGGGTGGCGGCGGTCGAAATTGACTTGCTGAAGTGAGTGAAAACGGAGCGACCCAATGCCAATGTGGAGTTAAACAGGCAGGGATAAATGTGCTGCTATCAGGTTTCACAAACACTTTCGGTGTCCAATGGATGACGTCAACGATGCTGTCGGGCGCATTCAACGGAGCGTAATTGGTGAAGTCGATGTAAGGTATGTCGGTGAATTGATTTGATTTGTCGTATCGCCGTATACCAATGATTGCTCGGGCAGCCAAGTTGCCAATGCCTGCTGGTTCGTCACGGTCGAGGGTATAGTTACTCGGATCGTGCCCTTGCGCTCGCATGATTTCAGCGATTCGCGCACGGCAGTCGGGATAGCACGCTTCGAGGGTGCGCGCTGCGGCGTAAGCAATGGCCACCTCTTTGAGGGCGTAAGTTTTATTGCCGTTGTTGGCGTCTGGATGTTTGCCCACTCCAGTTAAATAAACCGGATTTGAATTTAAATCGTAGTGACACCATGCATCGAATACGGCCGTTTGGACCATCGCAAGGTAGCGCGATGTTACTGTGGGTCGGGGGGCATTGACTTCTGTGTCAAGCGCCGTGCAATCGAGTGCGATCTCACTCCAAATGTAAGCTGCGTTGCGGGTGGTCCTAGGGCCCGTTTCATCAATATTATTGCACGCTGTCCACGCAACCGAAAGCAGCACGAAAGCACAGCGAAAAAGGGAGTATACAGTTGTTTTCACAGGTGGTTGAGGTCGACAATGCGTTGAAGTTGATCTGTAACTTCATGCACGCTAAAGGTACGAACAAAGCGACGATGTTCTTTACCGTCGACCACCAATTGAACCACCGGAACGGTAAAAACTGAAGCCTGCGCCGCCTTTTCGGGCGACGCAGTGACATCAATTTCTGTCCAAATCACAGTCGGAAAATCTGCTGCAAGGGCTGCACGCAGTTTGGGTTTAAGATGATGGCATACACTGCATTGTGCATTGGAGTAATATACCACTTCCATGCTCAAATTTATTCGCTTACAATTTCGACCAACTCAATCGCAAAGTTGAGGTCTTGCCCCGCCAAAGGGTGATTGGCGTCAATAACAATTTCAGCATCCGTAACTTCGCTCACTTTAACTGGAATTTGCTCGCCGTTCGGCAGAGTAGATGCGAGCATCATGCCTACTTCAGGCTGTAAATCTTGTGGCAACATGTTGCGATCGACACGTTGAATGAGGCGTTCGTCACGTTGTCCATATGCATCATCACACGGGATCAAAAATGACTTACTCTCGCCCACTTCCATGTCGCGCACTGCGTTGTCAAAACCAGGTATAACTTGGCCTGCCCCAACAGTAAATTCAAGTGGTTCACGGCCTTCGCTTGAGTCAAAAAGCGATCCGTCGGTCAGTGTGCCTTTGTAGTGCACTCTGATGGTGTGGTTGTTTTGTACTTTCATGGGCGAAAGTTAGCACTATTTCGAAAGGCTTGAAATGACTTCAGTCACACTCTTTTAAAAGGCTTTGAGGGCGTGATACAGTGCAAACAGCACGCCCGGGATCCAGAAAAGTATAGTGAGTACGATACTTACCCAAAAATTAAAGTTGATCCCCTGCAATAAATACATGGCAAGCGGAGGCAGTAAAAAGCACAAGATTATTATGATCAGAAACTCAACGTCGTCTTTCGATTCTTCGCCATTTACGCCGATCTCCAAGGCTGTGCTTTGGTTTTCGGCCTGAACGGCCGGATGGGCGGCTACCTGAATTGCATCGCTTACCTGAACCACGTTGAGTGGGCGGTTAGACTGCTGTTCAGTTGTAAAAATGGATGGCTGAGGAGCGGTCAAGACAACACGGCTCGTTTCTGAACTCGGCAGGTGCACCACAAGTTCAGGGGCGTTTGGTGCAGGTGGCGTCGGCGTGCTCACCAAAGCGTTGTGTTCAGGAGCTTGCACAGCTGCGGGTTCGCTTTTGCGCGCCCTGCTAGTGGTTTCGCTGCTGCGATTGCTTACATAGTATCCGCTGCGGTATTTGCGTTTTTGAATGCCGCGATCAGAGACTACGTCGTTTGAGGTTGCACAACCTTGCAGCAATACCTGCGCAAATAGCGCTGCCGCTGATAAGATGGTAAAGAGTGTGTTTGGTTTCATATCGGGTTTTTAAAGCCTTGTACCTTATGAAAAGTGATTTGTGAGTAAAATTCGCCATTCGTCGAAAAAAGTAGTTAAAGCGTGTTAATCAGTCGAGGAAAACACTAATTTAGAACACGAATATTAAGACCTTTTACCTTAACCAAAAGCGGAAGTCTATAACGCACCCCTTCGAGGGTGCGTTTTCCGTTGGGGTAAATTCTAGTTGTTGGCTGCACGTGGGTAAACGATTTCGCTCAAGCGGTCAGGGTAATCGGTGATGATTCCGTCTACACCCCAAGCAATTAATCGCTGCATATCGGCAGGTTCGTTGACCGTCCATGGAATTACTTTGCAACCCTTCGCTTGCGCTGCTTGTACATGGTCGGCCGTAAGGTGAATGTAATTGATGCTATACACGTCAGGCGTGAATGAAATGCGGCTGAGGTGCTCGGTGAGGTCAGCGGCATCATCAATCAGCCACACGGTTTTGATTTCAGGTGCTTGGCGATGCAGTTCTTCGAGGATTTCAGCTGAAAACGATTGAATATGCGTGCGATCGGTAATGCCTAAGCTTCGAATTTCTCCAACAACGAATGCAACGAGTTTATCTGCCGGTGGATGAGCCAAACCAACAGCCTCGCGGTTAAATTTGATTTCCATGTTATAGCGCGGTGCAGCTGAATCGCGCGATGTCAAAAGGTGCTCCGTTACTTCAACCACTTCCCAAAGCGCAGGGCGGCTCACTGACATTTGGCGCTGCGCGGGGAAATCAGGGTGGGGGAGCGAACCGCAATCGCATTTGCGAATCGTTTCCATGTCCATTTGATAGAGGTTCCACGCTGTGGCATCTGTAATTTGTTGGCGCGCTGTATCGAGGCAGATGGTCGGATTAAGAAAAGGTTCGTGGTTCACGACGACTTGAAAATCAGCCGACATCACCAAATCCATCTCAAGTACATCGGCTCCTTGTTCGAGGGCAAGAATGAATCCTGGGATGCTGTTTTCAGGAAGATGCCCCCGGCTGCCCCGATGACCGTGAATTTCAATGCTTTTTTGTTCGGTCGTCGGCGCGTCTGAAGGGGTACATCCCCATCCGCCGAAGGCGAGAAGAATTAAAAGCGTTTTGATCCAGGTCAAATTGAATAGGTCGGTTCGGCGATCGTGTAAGTTTCTTACACTGCCACGTCGGTGGAGTTCTTTTAAGAGCATAATATCGACATCAGCGATGAGTATCATTTCAGTATTTGGCGTAGCCTCGGCTTTAACGCCGTTCGTTGGGAATGCGAAATCGCAAGGCGTGAAAACAACCGACTGCGCGAATTGAATATCCATATTATGCACTTTCGGGAGGTTTCCAACTGAACCTGCGATGGCGACATAGCACTCGTTTTCAATGGCTCGGGCGGCTGCGCAGTTACGCACACGCATGTAACCGTTTTGCGTATCTGTCAAGAAAGGTACGAAAAGCAAGTTAACCCCTTGATCGGCCAACAAGCGTGGCAACTCAGGGAATTCAACATCGTAGCAAATGAGCACACCAATTTTGCCACAATCGGTATCAAACGCGTGTAAAAAGTCGCCGCCTTCCATTCCCCAAACGCGCGCCTCGTCGGGCGTTACGTGTATTTTGACGTAGCGTTCAGTTGAACCGTCACGGCGACACAAGTAGCCTACATTCACGAGTTTTTCGCCTTCGAATTCAGGCATACTTCCCGTGATTATGTTGATGTTGTACGATATGGCGAGCTCGGTAAATTTTTGCCTGATTTGTTCGGTGAACGCGGCCAATTCGCGCACAGCGGTGTGTGCAGGTTGGTCGTTGAAGGGTGCCATGAGCGGTGCGTTAAAAAACTCAGGGAAGAGCACAAAGTCGCACTTGTAGCCCGAAACGGCATCAACGAAGTACTCAATTTGCTCGAAGAGTTCTTCGACGCTGCGGTAGGGGCGCATTTGCCATTGTACAAGCCCTAATCGCACTTCGCTGACTTCTTCTATGGCATTTTGGGAGTAATAGATGTTGTCCCATTGCAGCAATACCGCGTATTCGCCGCTTTCGCGATCACCGGGCAAGTACCCTTTCAAGATACGTTTGGCGTGGAAATCGTTGGCCGTTTGAAAAGTAAGTACAGGATCAAAAATCTTGCGCAGACGCACTTGAGCGATATACTCTTTCGGCGTCATTTCGCTTTGGTAGCGATGGTAGTTTGGAATACGTCCGCCAAAAACAATGGCGCGCAAGTTCATACGTTCACACAATTCTTTGCGCGCGTCGTACAAGCGTCGTGCGAGCCGCATTCCTCGGAAATCAGGATGTATGAAGACGTCAATGCCATACAATACGTCGCCCTCGGGGTCGTGCGTGCTAAAGGTGTAGTTGCCCGTAATTTCTTCGTAGGTGTGCTGCAATCCGTATTTGGCTGAACGAATAATGAGGCTCAGCGCGCTGCCCACGATTTTGCCATCGACCAAAATACCAAATTGACCTTCGGGGAAAATATCGAGCAAGCGCGAGATGTTGCTTTCACGCCAGTATGCACCGGGCCAGTTTGGGTAGGCCTCGATCATGCTGGCTCTTAATTCGCTGTAATCGCTCAGTTTGAGGATGCGCAGCTCAATTCTAACGTTTTCCATGGGCTTGTTCGTTGGCTTCTAAATCAGGAGCTTCGTTGGCTTCTTTCATCATAATAGCGCGATGCGGCACGGGGATTTCAATGCCTTCGGCATCGAATCGTTTTTTAATGCTGTAATTTAAGTCGGTGTGGAGCTCCCAGGCTTCGCTCGGGCCGGGTGTCCATACGAATGCGGTGAGCTCAACAAAATATTCGCCCACGAGCGTCACCTTTACGTTGACTTTTTGCTTGTTTTCAGCCCGGTCTTGATCGGTGCGGTGATCGATGCAGTGGGGGTGGTTTTCGGCTTCGTCGCGCACAATAGCAATGGCGCGATCGACATCCGCAGAAAAAGCAATGCGAAATTCGACCCACCGACAAATGGTGAGGTCAGCTATGTTTTCGTTGACGATGGTTTGTGAACTCACCAGCGAGTTCGGGATGATGATGCGTCGGTTTCTGAAATCGCGGATATTGGTGTGCCGCAAGGTAATGTCTGTTACTTTGCCGCGGTACTCGGTTCCTACGGTGATGATGTCACCCACGCGAAAAGGTTTGAAGATGACAATGAAAAAGCCGCTGATGATGTTCGACAAGGCTGCCTGCGCGGCAAAACCGACAATGGCGACCAAAAGACCGGCACCTGCGAACAGGGTGAGGGCAACCGACCGAAACTGAGGAATTGAGAATACAATGGCAGTTCCAGCGGCCACCCACACGAGAAAGCGCAAAGTGTTTTTCAGGAATTTCAAGCCGGTTGATTCAGCCGACTCAGGCTCCATTTTATTGAGCTTTCGTTTAATGAGTGATCGAACCACACGGTTGATGATCAATGCCATGAGCAGAATGACCAAACAATCGTAGATATAATCGGGTATTAAGTCGAGAAAGGCGCGCATTACAAAGAGTTACTTGACATCTCTGCAAATGTACCATTGTTCAGCGAGCTTCTGGGTAAGCCCAAGCGAAGAGTTCGCTTAAGTTACATGCCGTTCGTACCGAATTCTTTTTGCAGGTTCTCAACCGTTTCAGCCGGAAGGTTATGCAGGTCAAGGAGCATCAGACCATCGAGCGCATTGTTGAACTTGGGGTCGAGGTTGAAGCCGAGAATCCGAGCGTTTTGATGGAGGTACTTTTTGAGCAAAACAGGTATGGTGAACGAACTTGGCTCGATTTCTGATATAATCTTATCGAGTTTCTTTAAATCATTCTCGGTTGCGCTGAGCAAAGCATCGTTGTCAACATTGACGTTCTTCGCGGTGTACGGTTTTCGAGGCGTGACATGTTGTGCCATTTCTTCGTCATAGAAATGACGTTGCACAAAAGCCATGATAAGGCCTTTCGAAACTTCTTGGTAGGAGCCACTGATTGTAACAGGTCCCATGATGTAGCGATACTCTGGATTTGAAATCAAAACTACCAGAATGCCTTTCCACAGCAAAAAGAGTGGGAGGCGCTGGCGTTGATATTCTTCAGTGATGAACGACCGGCCGAGCTCGATTGTTTGTTCAAGTAGGGGGTGCAGGGTTTTAGCAAACTTGAAGAGTGAATTGCAGTAGAATCCGCGATGACTGTATCGCCGCATAATTTCCATTCCCTTTCCGATGCGGTAGGCCCCTGCAATCGCGTGCTTTTCTTTATCCCATAAAATCAAGTGATGATAATAGAGGTCATATTCATCAATGTCAAGCGACTTATTCGTGCCCTCACCAACCGTACGAAAGGTGATTTCGCGTAAACGTCCAATTTCTTTTAAGATATTGGGTGCTTGGCTAGCCGAAGCGAGGTAGCAAACAAAGTTTTGCTGCTCAAATAAGGCACAACGTTCAGGCAAAAGATCAATTTCGCCTTTTAGAATTTCATGGGGTATGGGTTCTGCGATTGGCAAGGGTTTTTTCGCAGGAACGATGTCTTTGAAATATTCGCGCTTGACGTCGAGCGATGAGCCAATGGCGTATGTTTTAGCGCGTAAGTAGCGCGCCAATTGTTCTGTATTATCGAACGAGGCGATTTCGCTTGCAGCGATGGGCTTTCCAATTCTGATTCGCAAAGTTCGCCCTTTCTTATTCATCAGTTCAGCAGGCAAGCGCAAGGTTCGCAAAGTCGGATGTATGACACCAAGTAAGTGAAACAAGCGGCTATTTTTGCCATCAAAGTAGATAGGTACAACAGGCACCCCTGCCTTTTGAATGAGCTTAATGCTCTGGGTTGCCCAAGGACCGTCGGTAATGGTGCGAAGGTCTTTATTAAATGTGCTTACCTCGCCCGCAGGAAAAATTCCGATGGGTTTACCAGCCTTCAAATGCAACAAGGCTTCTTTGGTGCCGCGAAAGTTGCTGCTTTCAACGGTTTGTTCACCAAAGGGGTTCACGCCAAAGAAGTAATTGCCTAGCTGCGGGATGCGCTGAAGCAAGAAGTTTGCCATAACACGAAAATCGGGTCGCTTGCGGGTGACCAAGTCAATTAACGTTATGCCGTCAATGGCACCGTAAGGGTGATTCGAGACGGTAATAAACGCACCTTCTTTGGGTATACGTTCGAGTTCTGCAGGATCAACTTCAATTTGAAGCTCAAGCAATTCGAGCGCCTTAGAAGTGAACTCTAAATCGCGCAAAGCCTCGAGTTGGTCATAAAACCGGTTCACACGTTCAATGCCACTTAGTCGGTAAAGGATGCCAACCAGTGGGTTATTGCTTTTGAGCTTTGCCGCCTGCGCAATCTCTTCTTTTGTAACAAGCTTATCCAAAAACCTCACGCTTTCTTCCAAAGTTAGAATTTCTGAACAAATGTCGAACGAAGCCGATATCGTTTCACGCGAAAACAATTTACTGACCAAAACTTAACAGGGTATTCAGTCATTCATAACATGGGACTAACCTTCTAACCACATTCAAATCTTTCTTTTGTAGCGTGAATAGCGCCTATATCAAGAAAGTTTGCCGCAAGGCGATAATAGTCGGCGGCAAAGGATTAGCTGATCGGTACCGCCGTGAAGTAACTTTGTCTCATGATCTTCAGTCAGCGGCTAATTTGGCAGCTGCGCAGTGTCATCAAGAAATGATGGCGGTTTTGGAAGCAATGATTCAATTTGATCGCATTGAGCACCAAGGCCTGTATACGCGCTTACTGATTGATCAGGATGAGATTTTGATTGTTCCGCTTGACGGGCGCGAGGGCTATATTTTTGGTCATCCGAATTTTTCGGTAGGCATAGCCAACATGCACAACCAAGAAGCCATATTCGCGGGTGTTTTCAATCCTTTTTACAACGAGCTTTTCTTCAGCGAGTCAGGAAAAGGAGTAAAACGCAATAACACCTCAACCAAGGTCAATCACATCGATGTTTTGCGCAAGAGTTTTCTCGGCCTCTCGTTTCGGGGATCGTACGATCAAAACGGCCTAGAGCAATTGGCGCGGATGTTCGACATCATGCGCACACCGGTGCGCACTATGATTCCAGGAAGTGACCTTTATGGGCTTTCAATGGTGGCCAACGGCAACCTTTCAGCTATGGTATTGGCCATGGCTGATATGTACGCAGTCTATCCGGGTTTGAAGTTGATTGAAGCAGCCGGTGGTAAAGTCACAGATGAGCTGGGCGCGACAATTCATGAAGCAAGCACGTTTATTTTGGCCTCAAATGGTCGTGTTCACAACGAATTGCTTAGCGTGTTTGGCCAAATCAACTTCGACCCAGTGCAACCTGCCATTGGCTAGGTGTTCGGCCTAAACGGCCGGATGGGTTCTGTCGCTAACCTCCTCTGTTGTCCTTCAAGCAGGAACTTTCCGCAGAAAAGATGACCAACGATCGATGATTTCTTGCTCTGCGAATGACTCGGCGTCATAGTGAAACAACTTCCATTCGCCTTGGTTGTACTCGAGTGCCGATAGATTTTCAATCCAATCACCCGAATTCAGATAGGTTACCGATGATTTGCCTTGGGTAACTTTTCTGATTTGTGGTTGGTGAATGTGGCCACAGACTACATAGTCAAATTGGTTCTCGATGGCTATTTCTGCAGCAGTTTCTTCGAAATCACCGATGTACTTTACGGCTTTTTTCACACTGTTTTTGATGCGTTTTGAAAAGGACATCCGCGGCTTGCCAAAGAACTGTAAAACCTTATTAACCACATGGTTTGTAGCGATAAGTGCATCATAACCCCAACCTCCGAGTTTAGCCAACCACTTGGCATATTGCATCGATGCATCGAAAATATCACCATGGAAAAACCAATAGCTTTTGCCATCAAGTTCGATTTCGAGGTGATTGACGAGATGCAGGTTACCAATCGAAAAAGGCACGTAACGACGGAGTGCTTCATCATGGTTTCCTGTTATGTAATATACAGGGATGCGTTCAGACAAGCGAATGATTTGCTTCACAACCCGCATGTGCGTTTCAGGAAAGTAGCGCTTATTGAAATTCCAAATGTCGAAGATGTCGCCATTGAGCACAACCATGCCCGGTTCAACGGAGCTGAGGTAGCGATTTAGTTCACGGGCTTTACAGCCAAAAGTTCCCAGGTGTAGGTCTGACAGAACGAGAATGTCCACTTGACGTTTCATCGACGATTAGTTTTCCCGAAGATCGCGTACTAAGATGGATTCAATTTTACCGTGGATTTATTGAATAATGAATTTAAGGGCTGATGTTCAGCCTTTTGTTAAGTTTTTCTAAAAGAATTGGTCAACAATAAGAGGGGGTCAGAACCAGAAGGGCATAACCGCACCGATTAAAATCCCTCCGGCCATGGCGATTTTACTCCAGCGACTTGCCAGTCCATAATCGGCACGTGCGCGAGCCCTTGCAGTAACCGTCCATGAAATTCCGGCCGGTAGGCCGATACCTAAAACAGTGATCGCAACAAAGACCATTTGAAAGATGTCGCTGCTAAGTTTTTGGGTAATTTCGAAAACCGAAACAAGGCATGCGACATAAAAGAGCCCGTACAGTACATGAATGTATTGGTGCGCACCTTTTCGTCCCCACACGATGGGTAAGGTTTTGAAACCTGCTTGCGCATCGCCTTTTTGGTCTTCAAGATCTTTTTGCACTTCGCGGATGAGCGTTAACCAAAAGGCGAAGCCAGCATAGCCGAACATCCATCGCCAAGCCTCAAAACCGAACGACTGGCCATCGCTGCCGTTTTGAATCATCATTTGCTGCAATGCGGGAATTTCAAAAACGCCAGCCCAAAGCGGCACGATGGCTACCAACAAGGCTACAATGAAATTACCTATCCATAGTTTACGTTTGAACCACAGTGAATAAAACCAAAGCAGGGCAGCCATAGCCACGGGCACCAAAACCAACCAAGGTTGGTTCTCATGCCAAGCTACAAATCCGGCCAACGCCGTAGCGAGAATGTTGAGGCCGTGGTGAGCGACCATGACGATGCGGCGTTTGACCTTTCTTCCGACTAATACCCGATCGGGTTTGTTGAGGCGATCTACTTTGAGGTCGAAGTAGTCGTTGATCATATTGCCTGCTGCGGCCAAGAGCACCATCACAATTACAGTGAGGGCAAAGTGTATTTCTGATAAGTGAAATTCAACCGAACCACCGGTTTTCGCCATGAGTGTAGCGAGCACACCCCATCGCATTGCGTACATTGTAAACACAATGATAATGAGGTTCGCCGGGCGCATGAGCTGAAAAAATGGGCCGATTGAATTCATGCATCAAACCTACGGAATTTCTCTGCAGGACTTGGCTCACCTTCATATGGCATTCGCAGATCGACGCACAATTTAACACCTTGTTTACTTGTTGAAAAATTGAATAGTTTTTTCAGAGTTCGGGTTGGCATGCTCTGTTTTGAAATCTTAGCTTTACCCTGCAATGGAAACTGAGAATCAAGTTACTTCGGGCCGCGACAACGAAGCGGCCGTTATGCAACACGTAGTTGTGGTAGGCAAGCACGATTACATTTTAGAAAACACCCAGCGAATTTTGCGCGAAGCAGGTTTCTCAACTTCAGGTTCAACGGAGGTTTCGATCGTTTTACGTGAGTTGGAAACCGCTAATCCTGCGGTATTGCTGATTGGTGGCGGTGTGCTTCCTCACGACCGAATTGCTTTATTGGCCTTCGTTCACACACGCAAAGCGTCAATCAAAATAGTTGAACATTTTGGTGGCCCGGCGACGATTGTGTCCGAAGTGAATGCAGCATTGGGGCGTTAATCGCCTCACTTGAAGAGCGAGTCGGCATCGATCATTTCGTTTTTACCATCCTTATAAAGCGCGTAGTTAAAGCCCGGATGTAGCGCGTAAGCGCCAATTTCGCCGGCTTTATTCACCGCCAAATAACCCACCTGCATATCGCGGGTGTCGTTTTTTGCAGCAATTCGGCGTATACCTTCTTCGCAAGCAGCTTGGGGTGAAGCACCTTGGCGCATGAGCTCAACAATGAGAAATGAGCCGAGTGTTTTCATCACTAATTCGCCCAATCCGGTTGCGGTTGCAGCCCCTACCTCGTTATCAACAAATAAACCTGCACCAATGATGGGCGAGTCGCCGACACGTCCGCGCATTTTGAAGGCCAACCCGCTCGTTGTACAAGCACCCGAGAGGTCGCCTTCAAGATCCATGGCGATCAAACCAATGGTGTCGTGATTCTCCCGGTTGATGATGGGTTTATATTCGCTCGTTGTCAACCACTCTTTCCATGCTTTTTCGGCTTTTTCGGTGAGCAGATTGGTGCGTTCGAAACCGTTTGCGAGGGCGAATTCTTGCGCACCGTCGCCCGCGAGCATCACGTGTGGCGTGTCATCCATTACTTTGCGAGCAACTGAGATGGGGTGCATAATTTCTTTCAGATAGCAAACGGCTCCCGCATTGCCGAGGTGATCCATGATGCATGCGTCGAGGGTTACGTCGCCTTCGCGATCGGGCAAACCGCCAATGCCGACGCTCATTCCTTCGGGGTCAGCCTCGGTTACCCGAACGCCACTTTCAGCTGCGTCAACCGCTTTTTTACCTTGTTGAATCACTTCCCATGCGGCGGCATTCGCATCCAAACCGTGAATCCAAGTGCTTAAAACCATGCCCGCTTTGTAGGTTGGTTTGACCTCGGGAACTTCTGCAACATGTGGTGTACAGCCGGCAAGCGGGATGAGGCTTACACCTCCTGCTAAGGCGGCACTCTGTTTTAAGAATTTTCTGCGATTCGCCATCTTTTTTCTTTGCAAGATGCGAATTCTAGACTTGCTGGCAAAGCGGTTCCCATCCCGCCGTTAGGCGGAAACAAAAAAACCGAAAAGGTTAAAAGTGCATGTCCATTTGAAAACTCAAGTGCACGAACTCAGCCTTGTAGTACAAATCGTTCGGGGCAAAATTTTCGCCGCTCGGGTAATGCGCTGCGGCAATGAGTCTGAAATCGGTGTTTTTGAGAAAGCCTTTCCCTGCGTATCGCAGTTCGCTGTTGAGCAAGTAGTGATCGATGAGGCTGTATTTGTTATGGATGAAGTCGTCAACCGGCGGGGCGTCGAGGTAAGCCAAGGTAAAGATCAACATCAACTGATCGTTGGGTTTCACGTCGTATTGCAGGGCAATGTCATTGAACTTGCCTAATCCTTCAACGCGGGCTCGGGGTACACTTGAAAAGAAGCGCTCACGTCCCCATTCACGCGGGAAAAGATAGGTGCCATCGCCGATGCTACTGAGTGAGGCAATTTCAAATCCTGACTTCTTGCGTTCGTAGCGAATGCGCGCCCCGACGAGGCCAGCGGCTGCTGTATTGAAATAGTAGCGGTGGTGCACATCGGTTGAACCGCCCTCACCCGAGCGTGCTTGGTACACGCCTTCGATGCCGAAGTTTAGTGCGTGGCTTTTGCCCAGTGCATAGGTCAATCTGCCGTATGAATGGTTAAACAGGTTGTCAGCATGGTAGTGCCAAGCTTCAGCTTGTATAGGGCCCTGAGCGTGTTCCCAGCCGGCAATAAGCATGCCGTTGGTTTGCACTTCTTCGGCATATTCGGCCTTCTCACCGTCAGGCCGTAGGCCATTATCGAGTAATCCGAGGCTTTCGCCGAGTCCGAACCAACGAATGGTGCCTCGGGGAGAGGTTCCATAGACATAGGCCCCCTGCAGTTTATGGTTGTGTGCTTTGCCGATGTTGACATGACCAGTAAAGCCAGAGAACGCATTGGCCTTTAATCGGGTGTCTTGGCCGTTAACAAATGGACTTTCAAAGGAGTACCTACCGGCAGTGACGCTGGCATGTTTGAAATCTTTCGATAAGGTGAGATTCTCGAGTCGGTCAAAATCTTTGCGATTCGTAGGGTCTTCAATATCGAACATTTGCAATTCAAAACGGGCGCGTTGGCCCGTTAGCTCTGAAACTTGGGCGAGTTTGCTGCTGCCGAGCGCATAGCCAAATTGCCCAACTACAGTAATATACCAACCCTTATAATGGGCGGTATGGTAATGCAAGCGAAAAGCCGTACCGATGGCCCAGTGATCATCGAGCGGCTTTTGGTGCAATGTGGCCATGCTTTGGGTGCGCCACATCCCTGAGAAATGGCCCTTATTGAACCAATCTGAGAATGAGGTAAACCGACAGTCGGCAGGGTAGGTGAGGGTAGTGTCGCTGACAGGTACTTCAGCAGCGGGGACTGCCGTTGAGGCGGTCAGAATTAAGCCAAGTGCGGACGTAAAACCGATAGCAATTGATCGGCTGTATGGTATCCTGAAGCGCGCCATAGCAGTTTTCCTTTTTGATAAACCATGAGTGTTGGTACACCGCGCACATTTAGAGCTTGCGCGGCTTGTGGATTGGTATCGACATTGACTTTGAGCACGCGCGCTTGATCTTTTACATGTGCGCTCAGTTTTTCGAGTTCAGGCTGCATGGCTTTGCATGGGCCGCACCATTCTGCAAAAAAGTCGATCAACACGGGTTGATCTGAGTTGATGATGTCGTTGAATGTTTCTTTGGCCATGGGGTCAAGTGTTAAATGATAAAAATGAACCACCCGCCTGGTTTAACATCGCTCTCTCCAAAACCTGTTAAGCCAGTGATTGCGGGTGGTTCGACGCCAATCGTTGGGTCGTTTAGTGTTTAGTTGAGGGCCGCAACAGGCAAGCCTGCAGCAACCAAGGCGTCAAAGCCGCCATTGATGTTTACAATGGTGTTGTGGCCTTTCGTTTTCAGAATTGAAGCCGCTGCAATTGATCGGTATCCGCCTTTGCAATGGATGTAGAAAGGCTTGTTCGGGTACTTTTCTAAATTGCCATAGATGAAGTCAAGCGGTAGGTTAACGGCATCTTCAACATGACCAGCCTCAAATTCACCCATTCGACGTACGTCAACAATGGGGAAATCTTGGTGCGCTGCAACAAAAGTCTCTGCAGAAATAGTCTCAATCTTGTCGGTGCGGTAGTTTGCTGCTTTCCAAGCTTCGATGCCGCCTTTGAGGAATCCGCGAACGTTATCATAGCCAATGCGTGCTAAACGCGTTACTGCCTCTTCTTCGCGCCCTTCATCGGTAATGAGTAGAATGGGGTAACGGATGTCGGTGACCAAAATACCTACCCAAGGCGCAAAATCACCATCGAGTCCGATTGAAACTGAACCTGGAACGAATGCTTGCGCGAAGATTTCAGGTTTGCGGGTATCAATCACCATGGTATCGAGGTCTTGCATCATCGCTGCAAACTCAGCTGGGCCATGTGCCTCTAAGCCGCGCTGAAGTACGTTATCAAAACTTTCATAGCCTTGTTTGTTCATCACAGCGTTCGATGGGAAGTATTGTGGGGGAGGCAACAAGCCGTCGGTAACTTCGTGCACAAACTCTTCGCGCGTCATGTTTGCGCGAAGCGCGTAGTTTGTCGCTTTCTGGTTGCCGAGTGTGTCAACTGTTTCAGATGACATGGCTTTGCCACATGCTGAACCTTCGCCATGCCCGGGGTATACCGTTACATCATCGGCCAAAACCATGATTTTGTTGCGCAACGAGTCGAAAAGGAGTCCGGCCAATTCTTCTCGGGTCATGTTCGCTGCTTTTTGCGCGAGGTCAGGACGACCGACATCACCCAAGAAGAGTGTGTCGCCTGTGAAGATAGCTACGTCTTTTCCGTGCTCATCTTTCATCAAGAAAGTGCTTGACTCCATGGTGTGGCCAGGGGTATGCAACACCTGAATGGTGAGTTTACCCAAGTTGAAGGTTTCATCGTCTTTTGCGACATAAGCATCGAAGTTAGGCTTCGCTGTGGGGCCGTAAACGATGGTTGCACCCGTTTTTTGAGCGAGGTCGATGTGACCGCTGACAAAGTCGGCATGGAAGTGCGTTTCAAAGATGTACTTGATCTTAACGCCAGCTTCTTCAGCCATTTGGATGTAAGGCGCGGTTTCGCGCAGCGGGTCAATCACAGCCGCTTCACCATTTGAGGTGATAAAGTACGCGCCGTGAGCTAAACACTTGGTATACAATTGTTGTACGTCCATGGTGTAAAAATTTAGGTGTGAATCAATCAGTGAATCAGAAGAGGTTGGCAACCGAATGGTATGCGCCAATGTTTGTCACGTTTTTGAATCCGCGTGCACGCAGAAAATCAGTTGCAGCTCCGCTGCGGTTGCCCGATCGGCAATAGAGATAATAATGTGCCGACTTGTCCCAGCTGGCAGCTTTGTTTTGGAATTCACCGCTGAGCCAATCTGCACCGATTGCACCTTTAACGGTACCCTCCATACGCTCGCCAGCAGTTCTTACGTCAAGGATTACGCCTTGGTTTGCCTCGATCTCAGCTTTGAGATTCTCGTTTACGGCAGAAGATGATTTGAAGAAAAACATAGTTCTTACGATTTAACTATGCAAAGTTGCAACCGCAGAACCGCTCTAACTGTACCCTAGGTCACCAAGCAAACTGATCATCGTCAATCTTTCGCTTTTCGATGGCGTTGCGATGTAAAATCAGGTACCCTTTTTGTTCCATTTTCTTTAACAAACGCGAAATAACCTCACGCGATGAATTCAAATCGTAGGCAATGGTTTGGTGGGTGGTATGAATGGTGTTGCTGCCGAAAGCATCGAATTGGCGCTTCAAGTAGAAGAGCAGCTTCTCATCCATGCTTCGAAAAGTTACTTGATCGAGCACCGTAAGCAGCTCCTCAAAGCGACCGCGGTAGGTTTCTAAAACGAAGTAGTACCAATTGCGATGCTGGGTCATCAGTTCATCCATGTACTGCAATGGTAATCCAACGGCAACTGTATCTTCGGTGGCGACCGCCTTAACCTGACTTGCTTCATTGCGCGTGGCGCAAATCATTGAAAGGGCGCATGCCATGCCCGGTTCGAGGTAGTACAAGAAAAACTCGTTACCTTCTTCGTCTTCACGATACAACTTCACTTTTCCTTCAAGCACAAGCAGCGTATTCTTGAAGTACTGTCCCATGCGCATCATTTCATCGCCTTCGCGGAACTCAACAATGCTTCCGATGGTGGCTATACGCGTCTGAAGCTGCGCGTCAAATTGAGGGAATTTATTTTCGAGGTGCTTCTTGATGTCTTGATCAATGATTTCCATAAGGCTAATTCAAAACGCGGTCAATCGCTCGCGCAAGGGCGTGGTCTTTCTCGGTGATACGGTCGCCTTCGTCGTGTGTACTCAGTTCAATACGCACAAAGTTGTACGTGTTGTAGAACGTCGGATGATGATTCATCTTTTCGGCCAACAGGGCAACACATGTCATGAATGTGAAAGCCTCATTGAAGTCTTTAAAGCGAAATTCACGGATGAGTTTCTGGTCTCGTTCATGCCACATACGAAGCGCGGTTTCTACAAAAATACAAAATCTTGCGGTGATTTCTTTTTCGAGGGTTTGACTACCTTCGCTCCCACATATTTTTTATTCACGGGCATGGCTGAAATCAAGAAGATTCCATTTTCTCCTCCACGTGTTGATGCGCTTACAATCGCAGCGGTTACCGAGGTTTTGCAGACGGGTTGGATTACCACCGGACCAAAAACTACGCAGCTCGAACGCGGCATTAGTGCGATTACGGGAGATCTGGAGGTATTGTGCTTAAATTCTTGGACGAATGCCTGCGAATTGGTTTTGCGCTGGTTTGGTGTAGGGCCAGGTGATGAGGTTATTGTTCCGGCCTACACTTACGCAGCTACTGCAAATATCGTCATCCATACTGGAGCTACACCCGTGCTGGTCGATACCGAGCGCGATGCTTGCCTCACCTCGGCGACGCGCATCGCAGCTGCAATTACCAAGCGCACGAAAGTGATTATGCCAGTGGATGTTGGGGGCTTACCCGTTGATTATGACGGTATTTTTGCGGCAATTCATGACGCTCGAGAACATTTTCAGCCCCGCACTCTTGAACAGGCTCAACTCGGGCGCATTCTCTTTCTTGCGGATGCAGCGCACTCTTTCGGCGCGCGGTATAAAGGACGTCATGTGGGCCAGCAGGCCGACATCACAGGTTATTCATTTCATGCCGTAAAGAATCTTACAACTGCCGAAGGCGGTGCACTTGTCTTTAACCTTCCTGCCCCCTTCGATAACAGCGCTGTTCGGGCTGCTCTGCGCCGTTCATCTTTGCACGGTCAAACGAAAGACGCGCTAGCAAAAACCGTTACCGGTGGCTGGAGGTATGATATTGTCGAGGCAGGTTACAAATGCAACCTCACCGACATCCACGCGGCAATCGGGTGTGTTGAACTCGAGCGTTACAACGACACCCTTCAGGTGCGTGAAGCCATTTGCAAGCGCTACAACGCCCATTTGGCCAATGACCCACGGTTCACCCTGCCTGTGCTGCACACTGAAGAGGCTATTTCGGCCTATCATTTGTATCAACTCCGCATCAATGGATTCTCGGAAACCCAGCGAGATGAGCTCATTGATGCGCTTGCAGCCCTCGGGATTTCGACGAATGTGCATTTTCAACCTTTACCGCTGCTCAGCTTTTACAAGAACATGGGTTTTGAAATGGCCGACTATCCGAACGCATTCGAGTTTTACGCGAATGAAATTTCGTTGCCCGTGTGGTATGGATTGTCAGAAGAAGCGATCGATACCGTTTGCGACGCACTTAAACGTTTGGTTCCGCTTCCATGAAACGCCTGTTTGATTTGATATTCGCGCTGGTCGCATTGCTTGCCTTACTGCCTTTTGGCATTGTAATTGCACTTTGGATCTGGAGCAACGACGGTTTGCCCGTTTTTTTTCGGCAGGAGCGGGTCGGCCTAAACGGCCGGATGTTTCGGTTATGGAAATTCAGGTCGATGTACAAAGACGCGGAGCGTCAAGGACAGTTAACAGTCAGTGGACAGGATCCGCGTATTACTAAAAGTGGCGCATTTATTCGGAAGTATAAAATCGACGAGTTGCCGCAGTTGGTAAATGTGCTGGTGGGCGACATGAGTTTAGTTGGGCCCCGACCTGAGGTAGCGCGTTATGTGAAGTTGTACACACCCAAGCAGTGCCGTGTGCTCTCGGTTCGGCCGGGTATTACTGATCTTGCATCGCTTGAGTTTATCGATGAAAACGAACTTTTATCTAATGCCGCCGATCCCGAGCGCTTCTACATTGAAGAGGTGCTCCCAAAGAAACTTGATTTGCAATTGAGTTATGTCGCCAATCGCAGCTTTGGTGGTGATTTGAAAATAATCTGGAATACGGTTAGGCGTATTATACGCTAAGTGCGTCAAGCAAGCGACGCAGTTCTTTCGCTTTGTCTTCTTTGCCCTGTTGGCCATAGGCGAAGATCAAGTTGTTGATCATCCGCTTTACAATGTCGTTGTTATGGCAGGGTTGATAGTAGCGGGTCGACATTGGAAGTTCGAGGTGCAATAAAAACGCGTCGATCTCGCTTTTGTGGATGATGGTTCCCCCGCTGAATGGATTAATATAGAACAACACGCCATCTGAGAGGCATGATTCTGGCGACATACCGATGCGGTTTTCATCGAGGTAAGCCAAGATGAAGTGGTTGGGTAAATTCACACCGTAAATCGGAATGTCGAGGCTGTTTGCAAGAATTTGGTAGATCAGCGCTAAACTAATCGGGTTGCCCTTCTTGCTTTGCAAAACGTCACCGATGAAGCTGTTTTGAGGGGCGTTGTAGTTGGTTTTATTGCCTTGAAATTCATGAACGGCGTAGAGAATGTGGTTGAATACATTCACTTGTTCAATGGCCGTCAGATTGTCGTTTAATTCTAACCAAATGTCTTGGCGCAAGGCGGCCATGTGTCGACGAACTTCAGCTTCATCAAACGAAGGGTGCTGAAAGCGGTTGAGCAACAAAGCTCCTTCTAAAAGGTCATTGTCTTCTTGCTTTGTCCAAGCGCACAAACTCGCTGAAACGTGATTGTAATGGATCGAGTGAATCAGTTGCTCAATGCGCGATTGAAATAAGTCGCCGTAGGTGTTGCCTTCCCAATACTGCTCGAGCTGAGGGATGATTTCAGAACCCCGCGCAACCAACTCCGAGCGTACCTGGGAGAAGATGTGCTCATCGGGGTCTTCGATGAGTGAAATTAAAGCCGCAATTTCTGATGAACTCATGATGTGGACGCAGTTGTCTGGTGCCGGATTCAAAATTACACTTCGACTTGTGCCTTCACTCGTACACGATTCTTACTTTTCCATACGCGGGTGTTACAATCGCGATAAAACTGTGTCAATCAGTTTATTGACCTCCATTTCAGGGTTTGAAGAAAATGCTTCGAGGTAGCGGTTTGCCAATACCACGCAGGTTGTAAGCGCCTGATGCTCTAGGGCACCGCTGAGGGCATAGATTCCGGAGCATTCCATCTCGAAATTCACAGTGCGCATGCCGTCGAGCTCGAATGTGCGCACTTTTTCCATGCGATCGGGGTCGAACAAGGGCAAACGCAAGCTGCGGTTTTGCGGGCCATAGAAGCCATTCGCTGTCACCGTGATGCCTTGCAACATATCAGCGCCTACGGTTTGCAAAAGTCTTGAACCCGCTCGAACACAGTACACTTGGGCTAGGCGTTGATCCCAATTGCAATGCAATTGAAACGCGTCGGCCAGCTTTTGTTCTTCTGCATCAAACGAACTGCTGTAATGGTAGGGTAATCCGTCATAGCCAAATGCAAAAGCTGATGCAATGTGCGTGCCTACGGGTATATCTTCGCGCAGTGCACCGCAGGTTCCGATGCGCACGATGTTGAGTTTTCGCAACATAGCGCGGGGCATACGTGTGATCGGGTCGATGTTCACCGCTGCATCAAGCTCGTTAATCACAATGTCGATGTTGTCGACCCCGATGCCCGATGAGACCACCGTTATTTCGCGGCCGCGCAAGCTACCGGTATGAATCACAAACTCTCGTCCAGCCTTACGAAACCGGATCGCATCGAAGCGTGCAGATATTTTTGGCACGCGATCAGGATCACCAACGATGATTACGGTGTCGGCAATGTCTTCGCCGCGAAGGCCCAAATGATATACAGAACCGTCGGTATTTAGAATAAGTTGCGATTCGGGTATGCGATTCGCGTTCAAGTGCGTTGCTTTCATGGCTGAAAGGTAACAGGAAGTGTCAAGAGTACGTACCTTTAGCCACCACCTTTTAATTCGGTTTGCATGTTTCAACGCGAAGACAAGCTTAAATTATTCGATGCGCTCTTATTCAATGCTGCGTTTTTGGTCGTAATATGGACCTTATGGCTCATTGAGTATGCCGAGCCTGGCATCGGCATCAAGGCTTGGGGAACGCGTCCGCGCAGCCTTGAAGGTTTGGTTGGTATCTTCAGCACGCCCTTTCTCCATGGTAGTTTTGAGCACATCAAAGGCAACTCGTTGTCGTTTTTAACCCTTTCGAGTTTCTTGATCTTCTTTTACCGCAGCATCGCATTTCGCGTGTTGGGTTGGCTCTATTTGGTGAGTGGCATCGTGCTTTGGTTGATTGCCGGCAGCGGAAATCACATCGGGGCGAGTGGTGTAATTTATGGGCTCGCGTCGTTTCTGTTTTTGTCGGGTATTGTGCGTCGTGACCCCTTTTTGTTGCGGGTTTCACTTGCGGTGGCCTTTTTATACGGGAGCATTGTTTGGTGGATATTGCCCATTGATCCGCAAGTTTCGTGGGAAGGCCATTTGGCGGGGGTATTGGTAGGCAGCGTGCTTGCGGTATTGTATCGCAACCGCGGTCCTGAGCGTCGCAAGTACCGCTGGGAGGCCGATGAAGAGGCCGAACGTGAGGCTGAGGCTGCAGCCGCCGCCGAAGTCGCTCAAGAGGAAGACCCTTTGAAGGGTTATTGGCAGCGTGGCACAACAACCGACGGTCAAGAGTTTGTTTACCGCCGCCGTGAGCCATAAAAAAAACCGCTACATCGCTGCAACGGTTTTTTCAAAGGGCTTTCGGCCTAAACGGCCGGATGGGTTTAGTTGTTGAGCATCACAGGCATCACAAGCATCAAAATGTTTTCTGCTTCGTCTTCTTTTTCTGCTGGAAGAAGAATACCTGCGCGGTTAGGTGCACTCAATTCGACCACAACCTCGTCAGAACCGAGGTTGTTGAGCATGTCGAGGATGAAGCGGCTGTTGAAGCCAATTTCCATGTCTTCACCTTCATAACTGCAAGGCATGCGTTCAATTGCTGAGTTCGCAAAGTCGAGATCTTCGGCTGAGATGTGCAATTCGCTTCCGGCGATTTTCAAGCGCACTTGATTGGTTGTTTTGTTGGCAAACAAGCTCACTCGGCGAATCGATTGGAGCAATTGCTCGCGGTTTACGGTAAGGCGATTCGGATTGTCTTTTGGAATTACCGCTTCATAGTTGGGGTATTTCCCGTCAATGAGGCGACACATAATCTGAATGTTGCCCAAATTGAAGAGCGCATTGCGGTCGCTGAAACGAACTTCAAGTTCTTCAGTGGCCATGCTTGCGCTATTTTTGAGCAAGTTCAATGGTTTTTTCGGGACGATGAACGAACCGGGGGCATCAGATGTGATGTCGGTGCGGGTGTAGCGAACCAAACGGTGCGCATCAGTCGCCACAAAGTGTGTCTGATTCTCGTGTACCTCGAAGAACAAGCCGCTCATTACCGGACGCAGGTCGTCGCTACCTGCAGCGAACAGCGTGCGGCTGATTGCTGACGACAGCGTGCTGCCATCAACACGGAATGATTTGTGCGACTCGATTTCTGGCGCTTTTGGGAATTCACCTCCATTGGCCCCAGGAATTTTGTAGCGACCTTGGTCGCTCGTCATTTCAATCGAGAGGGTTTTTGTATCGATTTTGAAGCTCAACGGAATGGAAGAGCTGCCAAAACCTTTCAAGGTATCGACCAAGAGTTTCGCCATAATGGCCACGCTTCCAGTATCTTCGGTGCGGACCTCGATTTCAGTGGTCATCGTCGTTTCAAGGTCTGATGCAGAGATCATGGCCTTTCCGGGCGATAACTCGAAGAGAAAATAGTCGAGAATCGGCAACGAGTTGTTGCTGTTTAGTACTCCGCTAAGCACTTGGAGGTGCTTGTAGAGTTTATCGTTCGCTACGACAAAGTTCATGGGTTGCTTTCGATAAAGAGTTGGGCGACAAATATACCATTTCAATTGGAGTGCGCTCCGTTCTGTTCATTGGTTGTGAATAACATCTGAAACTTTGTTGAATGCGCTAAAATTGAGTTGTTTCGTAGCCCCCCATCCGCCCGTTTAGGGCGAAAACCTCAACCAAACGAGCTTACATTGGGCAGTTATAAACCAACGAGGCAACCTTTTGGTGTGTGTGCGCATCTATTATTTGTTTGGTTGGAGGCTTTTGCGTTCGACGAAAAAAGTTAAATTGCACCAAATAGCAGATCCATGAAAAAAATTGTAATTGCCGCATTTAGCATCTTCGCTTTGAGCTATTCAGCGGATGCACAGGTAACTGTAGAGAATAATAAAATTGAAGCAGTGATTACGCCTGCAACGTCACGCCAGCAACTTGCAGATATGCGCACCGCTTTGCTGGCGCATGGTTTAGAGATGCGTTACGACCAAATTCAGTGGAATGCGCAGCAAGAATTGACAGCAATTAACGTCCGTGTAAAGGGCGCTAATACAAACGTTCAGGCGTTTGCAACGCAGAATTTGTTGGGTGATGGTACCATTCGCATCGTGTTTCGCACAGATGCTCCGGCCGCCAGTGCGCTTTGCGTGAGCCCATCATGTGAGTAAATCATACATTGATAAAAAGGGTTGAAAGGGAGCAAATGCTCCCTTTTTTTATGCCGTTTTTTCTGAGGCTCCACGGAGGGGTGCAAGCACGTCATCGATGCGGATGCTGTGCGCGCAATTGAAGTGCTTCAGGGGGCACGAAGTTCGTCCGTGCAAGCCGCACGGTCTGCAGGGCAGGGTTTCGCGGGTTTCGACGGCGTGGCCCTGTGGCGGAAGCGGACCAAAGCCGAACGAGGGCAGGGTAGAGCAAAAGATAGCGGTCACTGGCGCGTCAACAGCTGTGCACAGGTGAAGTGGCGCTGAGTCATTGACAAAGTTCATGCTGGCTTTTTTCATGA
>CAMCHP010000039.1 GCA_945874695.1 Chryseobacterium gleum | reverse complement strand
GTCTCCCACAAGTCGCCACCTGCAGCGGCAAAGCCGAAGCTGTCTTTGTAAGAGCGGCCCAATGCTGACCACTCATCCCAGTTGCGACGTGATTGCATCCAGAAGTCGATCATGAATTTCTGTGATGCGTCGTTGTTGTTCTGAACCAAGCCTGAAAGGTGTGCAGTTCCGTCAGCATACTTAATAAAGCTCAACTCAGTTACTGGAACGAAGTCGTCTGATGCTGCCAAGCCGTCGATTTGGAAAGTTGGCAACCACAATGCCCAATCATCTCCTGGTGCGAAAGCAGTTGTTGCTACACACTCTTCGATTGGGTTTCCTGTTTCGCTTACGAAGGTTTCGATTGAAACGACCTCGTTGCAGCCATCTTCAGCTGATACTTCAACTGGTGCAGGAACATCTTCGATGCATGATACCAAAACATCTTCTGGAAGATCCAAGAAGTCAGGTCCTTCAAAATCAACAACTGTAATCGTTTGGTAACAATTAAACAAAGGCTCAGCATTTGCAGTGAAGCGTGTGAATGTACGTTCAACTGTTAAGAAACAACCGTCTCCACTAACTTCGTCAAAGTATTCGAAATAACCTCCTGCACAAGGATTGTAATTGCACGCGAATGGAATCGACTGCACAGTAGGATATCCCAACACTTCTGGAGAGTAATCAGTTCCACAAGCAACAACTGCGTCATTCGGACAATCGAGTAGGCCGCATGATACTGTTTCGCAAACTAGACTAAACTCAAAATTACCATCAGCACCATCCCATCCAGATACTGAGATGTAGTAAGGCTGGCCTTGCTCTGAGGTAAACGAGAAGTAAGATTGATTCTCAGAACCTTCACCACACAAGCCAATAGCTCCGCCGAAAATAGGTGCATCCTCAACATCATTGTTACCCGCGAAACAGTTCAAAGCACCGCATGAACCCGTGTAAACATTAATGTAAGTATCGTAATCCGTATTCTGTGAGCATGTTGTGATCTCAATTTCACCTCCAGTTCCGAGCAACAAGAACCACACCTCTGGTGAAGGATCTGTAGAACCAGAACAAGTCTCAAGACCCTCCGTTTCAGTTGCACAAGAGGTTAACCCAGAATAAACTTGGCCACAAATCAAAGGAATAGCATTGCTGCACTCATCATTTTCAGGGGTACCTAGACAATTGCCTTCACAATCAAAACCTGGCACCGCATATTCACATGAGTTGTCATCTTCGTCAGCGTCCTCATTGTAGTTACAAGCTGCTTCATCAGTACAACCTAAAACAACCTCTACCTCACAGTCTTCAACAACTACAGCAGCTCCAGCTACATCTAGTGAAGCACAAAGTGTACCGCCTCCTTGAACCAACAGGGCATTCACATCGAATCCTGTAGTAACTCCAGGAACAACAACGCTCAGATCTAAGTCAGCCGGATACACGAAGGTGTGAATGGTGTATGAACCCGCTTGCAAGCCTGAAAATTCAGGAATGTTATTCACATCAACAATCACAAGCTCAGCACCTTCAGTAAGAACAAAGATCAGCTCGTAGCCTTCAGGAATTGTTGGCTCTGAAGTAAACGAAGCTGCAACATTACCGCCTTCTTCCTCACAAATACCAGTAATCTCTACACCGAGAGAACCGGCATCAGCTTCACAGCAAGATGCATACTCACATGAATCATCTTCGCAAGATGCATTCATATCATAGTTGCATGCGTTAACATCTGTACAACCTGAGGTAGATGTTCCACCGCAGTTGCCACAGGCATCAACGTACAAACATGAACCGTCTTCACATGAAGCGTTCATGTCGTAGTTGCAAGCATTAACGTCTGTACAACCTGTAACTGACTGACCTCCGCAAACACCGCAATCATCAATGTATAAACATGAATCATCGTCACATGCTGCATCAGCGTTGAAGTTACAAGCTGCAGAATCGGTACAACCGGCTACAGATGAACCGCCACAAACGCCGCATACATCATCGAACAAACATGAATCATCGTCACATGCTGCGTCAGCGTTGAAGTTACAAGCTGTAGAATCGGTACAACCGGCTACAGATGTACCGCCACAAACGCCGCAATCATCGTTGAATAAACATGAGCTATCGTCAAGGTCGGCAAACGGATCGTAGTTGCATGCGCTGACGTCTGTACATCCAAAGATAGGTTCGAAAACACAAGAGCCGTTATCGCCACATGCAGCTGGATCATAGTTAGACGCTGCTGGATCAGTACAACCCGCAACACCTACAAATACGCTAATCGCATTCGAAAGCTCGAAACATCCTGTTAAGTTCTGCGCATTTACGCCTACTTCAGCATTGTTGATATTTGTGAAGGTTACAAACCAAGCCAAATATTCTCCTGCAGTGTAAGCAGAGAGATCATAGTTGAAAGGACCTGCTGGCTGCACATCTTGTGCAACGATGTCGAGAATCTCAAGTCCGAGTGAAGTGATCACCAATGCAGCTCCGGTCGCATTGCCACCGAAATTGTCATAACCGAAAGAAACGATGCTTGAACCCGCACCGTTACAAACTTCATTTGCGCTGTTGATTGTCAATTGACCGCCTTCAACGATTTCGCAGCTACCATTATCAATCACTGCAGCTGGGTCATAGTTGCAAGCAGCGTCGTTGGTACAACCCTCGATGCATGTTTCAACTTCATATGAAGCACCAATTACATCAAGTGAAGCACAAATTGAGCCTCCGCCTTGAATCAAAAGTCCGTTCACATCAAACCCAGTGGTTACTCCAAAAGTAACGATGCTGAGGTCTAAAGTTGAAGGATCATATATTAAGGTATGAATTGTGTACAAACCTGCATCAGAAACAATGAACTCAGGAGTTCCTGAAACAGCTTCAATTACCAAGCCTTGGCCGCTGGTCAAAACATACAATGTCTCATAACCAGCCGGAACTACGGTCGCACTCGGGAATGCCACAAGAAGTGGAGAATCCTGCGCACAGTATTGAACTGGGCTGCCAGCAAACAACGAACCCGCGTCAGCTGTACAGAACTCACATGTTCCATTGTCAACTGTAGCTTCAGGGTTGTAGTTTAAAGCTGTTGGATCAGTACATCCTTCAATATCGTTTGACACTGTAGTGAAAGGAATTGAGCAGCGTGTTTCATCCGCACCGATTCCGTTGGGAAATATTTGAACGAAAATTTCACCGTAGAAATCACCACTAGTCGTGAACTGACCGATCAAGACACGAAGATCAGCTCCCGCAACGCCATTGATATCGCCGTTCAAAGCAAACCAACCACCGCCAATCAAATCGTCAATGACGATGCTTTGCCCTGCAGCGAAATTAGTTGCCCAAGGGTTGATCACTGACTGCAGCGTTTGAATCGAAGCACCCGGTGAAAGTGAATTCTCGCGACCAATGGTCACGTACGAATCAAATTCAACCGTTGGCACGAAACCAAACAAACCTGGATTGATATCCGGACCTGTCAAACCTCCAAACCCGTTTTGGTAAAAAGACGTGGAGGTCATAATGGTGTTCGGAAAGTCTGCACCTCCAACGACAGCCGACACAAAGTCGTCAGCATTAGCCGTGGTAACGTGCAAACGGTAAGTCGTTTGGCCGTTCAATACAGCCAGCGGACTTCCGACAGGGTAGTCATGCTCGGCATAAACCTCTACTTCGAGGCCATAGCCAGGCAAACATTCGATGTCTTGGGCAAAAGATTGCACCGCAAGAAGAACGAATGCGCTGATGGAAAATAAAAGTTTTCTCATAACTAAGCAGTTAGTACAACAGTGTTAAAATTGATTATAAGTTCACTAAGCCTTGCAAAAGTACGAAAACTTTTCAACCACACAACTCTAGATTTAATAATTATCGAACTATTTCGGCAGTTAATCGAAATTTAACACGGGCTTATCGACAAACAACTTCCGCAAACCACACTCCAAATCCAACCAACTGCTACCTTGAAGAAACCATCTGAAATGAAATTTTGAGCCGAGATTTGGATTTATTCAAAATTGTATATCTTTGCGCTCCCAACGGGGTACCATAGCTCAGTTGGTAGAGCAAAGGACTGAAAATCCTTGTGTCCCTGGTTCGAATCCAGGTGGTACCACTCAAAAACCGGATGTCATCATCCGGTTTTTTTGTTTCTTCACACCATGAACGGCGGAAAACTCTTCATCGAACAACTCAGCGCGCTCAATGCGCATCCGGCCGTTCAGGCCGAAAACAAACGATTCATCTTAGTCGACAGCAATACACATGTGCATTGCTTGCCTGCGCTGCAAACGGCGTGCAGCAATTTGCGTGATGTGGAAATTCTCGAAATCGAGGCCAGCGAAGAAGCGAAAGATATTGAAGTCGCGGCATCGCTTTGGCAAGCACTCATCGAGCTAGAAGCCGATCGTAAGAGCTGCTTGATCTGCCTTGGAGGAGGCGTTGTAACCGATCTCGGAGCATTTGTGGCCTCTACATTCAAACGGGGCATACCTTTTATACTGATCCCCACCACATTGCTCGCGCTCGTTGATGCAGCCATCGGGGGTAAAACGGGGGTGAACGTGGGCCCCTTTAAAAATCAAGCGGGCACATTCGCTCAACCTGCTGCGATCGTCAGTGATTACAGGTGGCTGCGCTCGCTCCCTGATGTCGAATTGCGATCTGGATACGCTGAAATGCTCAAGCATGCGCTGCTCGAAGAAAGTAAGTTGCTCAAAACCTTCCTCGCGTTCAACACCCTTGAAATCACCCAACTCATTCCGCACATTCAGGCATCACAAGCCACGAAAGTGCGCATCGTGAGCGCTGACCCGATGGAAACCGGTGAACGAAAAGCGCTGAATTTCGGGCATACCGTCGGTCATGCCATCGAATCGTGGGCTCGTACCACCGAAAAACCGCTGCTGCACGGTGAGGCCATTGCGCTTGGCATGCAGGTTGCTTTGATGTTGAGCGAAATTCACTCGGCTTTCAATCCTTTGCTTCGCGCGCAAATTGACGCCCACATTCGATTGATCTATCACGACTTGCCCTCCTTTGATGACCTCCGCAAACACGGCGATCAGCTTTGGCAGTATATGTTAGCCGATAAAAAAAATGAGGCCGCGCAGGTGCGCTTTGTGCTCCTAAAATCACCCGGTCAATTCGACTTAAGCGTTGCCGTCGATCGTGAACAATTCGAAACTGCGCTCGCTTTGCTCTAATTCTGACATTTCTGGAGTAACTTTCGAATATGGATTTGCTCGACACACCTTTCAATGGCAACCAAAAACCAATGCCTGAGGCACAAAACCCAATTCGGTTGGCAAACTATATTGTTGATCAATTGGCAATCGCGGTTTTAACCTATGTGGTTATCTTATTTTTAGCAGTAAACCGAAAAGACGGTGACCTTTTTGAAGCCGGCAGCACACAACTCCCGCTGATATTACTCATTGTCAGTGTTGCATATTATACCATAAGCGAGTACAGCACCGGAAAAACACTGGGGAAATTATTAACGGGATCGATCGTTAGATGTGAAGACGGAACACCCCCTCGACTTGCACAATGCACCTTGCGTGCTATCATTCGCATGATCCCTTTCTATCCTCTTTTCTTTCTATTCGGCGTGCGCTTGCACGACCGCCTTTCAAACACACAGGTCGTAGCGCCATGAAACGCTTTACAGACGCAGAAAACGCTGATGAAAACTTGTGGGATGACGCCCTTTACGAGCAGGCTGCCCTCGAACATTTGCAGCCCCCAGCAGCGGTGCGCTTCGTGCATCTGCTAGCAGATAGTATTGCCGTTCTCGTCTGCTACTATGTTTTCGCCTTCGCCGCCTATTACCTGATGATTCAAACTGACTATTGGCCCAAATTATTCACCTACGCATATTTTATGCAAATCGCGATTGCAGTTATTTATGTGCTCTATATGGTACTGATGGAAGGGTTTGCTGGCGGACAAACCTTAGGGAAGCTCATCACCCGCTACCGGGTGGTTCGCAACGATGGAACCCACCCCTCTTTGAAACAAATTATTTTGCGCACGCTCATTCGCTTTCTGCCTTTCGAATGCTTGAGTGTATTCTTGGCCGATCGAAAGGGAATGTGGCACGATCGATGGTCACGAACGCTCGTCGTGCGCATGCCTGAGCGTTTCTTATCGCGTAAGAACGATATAATCCTTGATGACCGTTCGTAAAAAACCAACCTCATCGGCCGGAACCTCTGATAAGCCCAGCAAGTCACACACCCGTTTGCAGGCCAAATGCAAGGCCTCTGCATGCGCTGCGTTCTTATATAATAGGTAACGCTCTACAGTCTGTTTCAAGGTTATCATGTCTTGCTCGCGAAACCGCTTCACGCCGGGATAGGTCAGCGTGTAATCAACCGCGGTGCCTATTTTCAAAATATCGCGCAATTGAATATCCATACGTGGGCGAGTGCGCACAACGGTTGTATTCGAGACCAAATCACCCAAACGCTGCGAGCGCGCTGAACTGCTGATCATCACCACGGCAATGGAACCGCCCGAAAACCATATATCGAGCAAGCGAAAAACCCATCGCAACAGGTAATCGGTAAAATCTAAAGGCTTGCCATCAACACGCACTACTTGGATGCGCATGGCCATCTTACCCAATGTTTGTCCTTTAGTTGACCACTCCATGAACAAGGTGTAGAACGTCACCACCGGCGCAATAATCAGCAAGCCGAAATAAAGCTCTAAGCCCACTTCTGACAAAACACTCAACGTAAAGATTGACATCAAAATCACCACTGTGGCTACCGCCAAGAAGTCAATAACGAAAGCAATCAACCGATCGCGCAACAAGGCAAGCTCGTAATTAATACGAACATTTTGCGTTGTTTGTAATTCTATGCTTCGCATGGGCTGATGCTTTTTATATCTTCGCTAATCTCACAAAAAACTCTGAAAGTCGATGCGTGAAACCGATTTTATCGGTCAAAACAAACAAAAGTGGGTTGAGTTCGAAGAAGTTTTGAACTCAGGCGTCACCGACGCCGAAAAACTCAGCCGTTTGTTCGTTGAAACTACCGACGACCTATCGTTTGCGCGCACGTACTACCCAAACCGATCTGTTCGGGTGTACCTCAACAGCATTGCCCAACTCGTATACCAAAAAATTTATCGCAATAGAAAACGCGTTCAGAATGCCTTCGGGCTGTTTTGGCGCGAAGAACTGCCTGACGCCTTGTGGCACGCGCGCAAAGCCATGCTTGCCTCGTTCTTGATCTTTCTACTCGGTTTTGGCATCGGCTTGCTTTCGAGCGCGCACTACCCAGGGTTCGTCAACCTCATTCTAGGCGACAGTTATGTAGCCATGACTGAAGATAACATTGCCAAGGGCAACCCGATGGGCGTTTATGATCAAGATGGAGCCTTAGAAACCTTCTTATATATTGCCTGGAATAACATTCGTGTCGGGTTTCTCTGCTTCTTGCTCGGCGTGCTGTTCGAAGTGGGCACCATCTTTGTCATTTTTAGCAACGCCGTCATGGTCGGTGCCTTCATCTACTTTTTCATTCAGCGAAGTTTGTTTTGGGAGTCGTTTTATGCCATCATGTTACACGGCACCCTCGAATTGAGCATGATCGTGCTCGCGGGTGCGGCAGGTTTGGTACTTGGCCGAGGGTTGGTTTTCCCAGGAAGCTATTCCCGCATGCAAGCTTTCTTGCTGTCGGCACGACACGGCATTCGAATCATGCTGGGCGTTAGTGCATTGCTTCTCGTTGCCGCGTTTATTGAAGGATTCGCAACACGTTATTCCGAAGCACCGAATGTGATTCGTGGAACTATCATCCTATTATCACTCATCCTTGTTTTAGGCTATTTTGTGTGGTTGCCCTACCGTCGGTTTAGACTTGGAAAGGTCAAAGAAATCGTCGAAACCGAAGTACTTTTCGAAGAAAACGCGCCATACCAATTTAACATCATTAAAACGCCTGGCATGCTCATCAACGAGGCGTGGCGGGTGATGCAAGCCAGTGCAGTGCGTGTGGTGGCTGTCGGTTGCATCCTCGCTGCAGCCTTTACTGCAGCCCTATTCAGCTACCTCGGTGATGACTTTCTGACCTTTTTTGACAACGCTCTTTTTTACAACAACGGACTCATCTTCGATTTGCTCAACGGCTTTTGGTTTTGGGACGAGGCCAACAACTTCTTCTCCTTCGAGACATATCCGGCGTTGTTCTTTATCCTTGCGCCGCTTTTAGGCCTGGTCATTTACACCAGCTTTTTCGCCTTTGCGAAGGTTACAAATGCCTCGCCAATCACGAGCAATGCACAACTTATTCTTCCGATTTTAAACGGCCTAACGGCCGGATGCGTGCTCCTACTCCCTTATTTCATCGAAACCACGTATGATGGAGAAACATTCGGGTTAACCCTCTTCACCATCATTTGGTGGCCGTTTTGGTTATTCATTGCAGCAACCGCATTCGCAGAACGCACCTTTCTCTTGGCAGCCATTATACCCGCTATACGCATGTTGCGCGGCGGATTTTTACGTCTTTACCGCACTTTTTTCCTACAAGGACTGGTGCTGTGGGCGGGCATGTCAATTGCAGGGGCCCCGCTCTTTTACCTCATCTTTCGCATTCTAGGGTCGAATTTCGGTTCGCAATTTCCATGGGCCGATCGGTTAATCTTCATCGCACACACCTTCTTTCTTTTTGCAGCCATGGCCGCCTTGCTCCCGATCATGGTTTACACAATCACCCTGCTGTACTATTCAAACCAAGAAATCAACGAAGCCAACGAACTCCGCGAGCGCATTGCAGCAATCACCTTTAAAAAACAAGCCTATGGTTTGGAAACTGACGGGTGATGGTTTCGGGCTAAACGCCCGGATGGCTCCTCTCACGATGCTATTCACCACCTTGTTTTTCTTGGTAACCCTACATCCAGCGTTAGCCGAAAACCAAAAAAAACAAGATCGCAAAGACGCCTGGGAAGTCTTGCACCAAGATTTGGATTACGGTGACCTCACAGTCCCTCCCCAACCGAAAGTTGTTGACCCGGTTGAAAAAGAAGACAAAACCGAAATAAATTGGCAATTCAACCGCAGTGTGGTTGGATCAATCGTACTCGGCATTGTTGTTTTGGCGCTCGTTGCGCTGCTTATTTACCTCATCATCAGGCACTACAATGCAGCCGACACGCGGCTTGACCAGCCAAGCAATCTCGAATATAGCCTCGAAGCGTTGGATGCCTCCATGCCCGAAACCGACCTTGAACGTCACTTGCGATTGGCCATCGCGCGCGATGATTACCGCGGTGCGGTGCGTGTATATTACATCATTGCCTTACGAAAACTCGATGAAGCACAATTGATTGAATGGCAAATCGACAAAACAAACCAAACTTACTTGCTCGAGCTGAATGCCAGTATACACCGTGACACCTTTGAGCAATTGACTTCAACCTACGAAGTCACATGGTATGGCGAAGCCTATATCGACGCTGAGGCGTTCAAACGCATTCAACCCCTTTTCACCTCGCTCATTAATGCGCTCGGCCATGAATAAATCAAGAAACTACAGCCTGTTGATTGTTGCGGTTATACTGCTCATTCTCGGTGCATTGGTGTTCTTGTTTTTCTCGTCTCGCTTTTACAATTGGAACGAACTTTACACTGAAGACGACGATTTGCCCTATGGCTCATCCCTTTTGCATGACATTTTAGAGCAATCGAATGCTGCAGCAGGCTTTTTTGAGGTCAGCGACTCGCTCGTACGCAATCTCCCCATTGAACAGGGCCGCGCGTCAAACTACGTTTACATTGGCCGCGAGCTCTACATGAACGAAGACGAAGTTGAGCATGTGATGAATTATGTGCGAGCCGGCAATACCGCGCTCATGATTTCGCACACCTTTTCCGAGACTTTCTTCGATGCCGTGTTTCCCGGCATTGATGAAGAGTTCTACATGTATGAATACGACGAATATGATGAATACGACGGTTATCATGCTGATATTGACCGGTGCCTCGATCGGTTCTACGATTCAACAGCAACCGTAAGTTTAGTGAGCAATCCTGAACAAATCGTATCCTCGCGTTTTGTGCGCAATCAACTCGTGAGCACCAAATCATGGACGTTTTTCCAGTCTGACCTTACGATCGATGACGGGGTTTATCCTGAAGTACTGGGGGTTTTAAACCAAGAGCATCCGAACTTTATTCAAGTCAACCTGGGTAAGGGTGTGCTTTACTTGCATACGACTCCCCTCGTTTTTTCAAATTACCAATTGCGGTCGCCCGAAACCTTTAGTTACGTAAATCAAGTTCTTGAACGACTCAACAACGGTGCCATTTACTGGGATCGCTACAACCGTGAATTCAAATGGGACCCCGGCGATCATGCAACACCTCCTGGCTTTGACCACGACGACGGCATGTTGGCCTTCATACTATCAGAGCGCAGCATGAAATGGGCGTGGTTTCTACTCTTGGGAACCGGGTTGGCCTTTCTCATCTTTGGTGCCCGACGCAAACAACGCCCCATACCGGTTGTGCAACAACCCACTAATACGTCGGTTGATTTTGCGGAGACCATCGGTACCATGTTCAAACTGGAGAACGACCACCGCAAGTTGACACGCTTGAAAATGCGCCTTTTTCAAGCACATATTCGCGAGCGATATGGCATCCGAACCGTCGGTAAATCGATGGAAGAAAATGAGGCCGTTTTTGCGAAGTTAGCCACCAAAGCTGACCTCCCTCTTGATTTGATCACCGATATCTTTGCAACTTACGAACGCATTAAAGACCGCGATGACCCTGAGGCCAAGTTGCTGGTCAATTTCCATTACAAGCTCGAAAAATTCTACCATGATGCACGATGAACTGAATACCAATCCCGAAAACATCCAACCGGAAAACGGCAACGCACCCGAACACGCTGAAAGTGCAAGCCCGCAATACCATCCGGCCGTTGAGGCCGAAAACACCTACCGCGCCGGATACACCGACTACGTAGATGTTCAACCCGTTGCAAATGCAATTACGAGCATTCGCGCCGAAGTCAATCGAATGCTGGTTGGACAAAACGACATGGTTGAATTGCTCTTGGCTGGCATATTGGTCGGAGGGCACGTGCTGCTTGAAGGTTACCCTGGCATCGCTAAAACCCTTACAGCCAAAACGCTCGCCAAATCAATAAATTGCGGTTTCAGCCGCATTCAGTTTACGCCCGATTTGATGCCGACCGACATTACCGGAACCTCGGTCTTTGACTTGAAATCAAGCAGCTTCAACTTTCGCAAAGGCCCTATTTTCTCGAACATCATTCTCATCGACGAAGTGAACCGCGCTCCGGCTAAAACCCAGGCTGCGCTGATGGAGGTGATGGAAGAAAAACAGCTCACCTACGACGGTGTTACCTATCCGATGGAGTTCCCCTTCTTTGTGATCGCAACGCAAAACCCCGTTGAACAAGAAGGAACTTATCAATTACCTGAAGCACAACTCGATCGATTCATTTTCCGCATCCGAATGAACTACCCTTCGTTGGAAGAAGAGGAACAAATCTTGAACCGCTTCAAGGCCGACTTTACGGGTAGCCAAAGCGAATTGGTTTCTCCGGTTGTCAATGCCAACGACCTGCACGACGCACGCGCCCGCATTGAGAAAGTTTACATCAAAGAAGAACTGGTAAAGTACATCGCAGCCATTGTACACAACACGCGAAACAATGGCGACTTGTTCTTAGGGGCATCGCCCCGTGCGTCGCTTGCAATCTTGCGAACATCGAAAGCGATGGCTGCTATACGCGGACGTGATTTCGTAACCCCTGATGACATCCGCGCAGTTAGTTATCCTGTACTCAACCACCGCATTGTGCTTTCGCACGAGCGTGAAATGGAAGGCACAACCATCGACGAGGTGATAGAATCGATTTTACACAACATCGAAGTTCCACGATAATTATGAGGCTTCGCGCGTTCATACACGTTCTGCAAACCCTGCACTTGCGGCGGAGGTTTTTTCTTGCATTGGGTGTATTGGTTACCCTTTTCGCGGTGAGCTTTGTATGGGCGTGGTTATTTCCGGTGAGTCAGGCGCTGCTTGTGGTGCTTGCAGCAGTTACTTTGGCTGAAATCATAGTGTTGTATTCTTCGCAGCATGCCATTCACGTAGAACGCACCACGGCGAAGTTGTTTTCATTGGGCGATGAAAACCCAATTGCTTTGAAAGTACATAACCGCATGCCCTTCTATGTGGCCCTCGAAGTGTACGACGAATTGCCGATTCAACTTCAAAAACGCGACTTCAAAATGCGGCTCACTTTGGCCGCAAAAGAATCACAGCTTTTAAAATATGCAATACGCCCTGTATCCCGTGGAATCTATCGTTTCGGCCACACCAATGTCTTGGCAACCACAAGGCTGCAGTTGATCACCCGGCACATCAAATTGCAAAACGTCGCAGAGGTTGCGACCTATCCATCGGTGATGCAAATGAAGAAATATGAACTCATGGCTTTCGCCAGCACCAGCACCTTCGAAGGTATAAAAAAGATGCGGCGCATTGGGCACAGCTATGAATTCGAGCAAATCAAATCCTATGTACAAGGCGACGACATTCGAAGTGTAAACTGGAAAGCGACAAGCCGCCGCAACCAGCTCATGGTGAACCAATACCAAGATGAACGGTCGCAACAAGTCTACAGCATCATTGATAAGAGTCGAGCCATGCACATGCCATTTAACGGGCTGACGCTGCTTGACTATGCCGTGAATACCTCGTTAGTTATTTCGAACATCGCGTTAAAGAAATACGACAAAGTAGGCTTAATCTCCTTTTCAAGCGCCATTGGTTCTTCGCTGCGCGCTGATCGCTCAGCCAATCAGCTCAAGAAAATATTACAAGCCCTTTACAACGAACGTTCATTTGAGCATGAAGCGAACTATGATTTGCTCTACCGTTCAGTAAAAAATGTCATCAACAGCCGCAGCCTAATCTTCTTATATACGAACTTCGAATCGCCTTTTGCGATGGAACGCGCTTTGCCTGTACTTCGCAAAATCAACCACCAGCACCTCTTGGTGGTGATGATCTTTGCCAATACCGAGTTGATCGACTTCAGCCGTAAACCCGCAGAATTCCTGAGCGACATCTACACCCAAACCATCGCTGACAAGCTCATCCTTGAGAAAAAGCACATGGTTATGAAGCTGCAAATGCATGGCATTCAAACCATTCTATCGAGACCCGAAGACCTCAGCATCAATACCGTAAATAAATACCTTGAATTAAAGGCACGGGGTTTGATCTGATCGCCCTAACGGGCGGATGCTACCAATGCCGTGTTGATACTCTACCCGATTGACATAAGAAATGCAGCGATTATTTATACTTTTGCGACGATGGAATTTTCCGCACAACAAATAGCGGAGATGCTCGGAGGATCGATCGAAGGCAATGCGAACGTAACCGTATCGCGTTTGGCGAAGATCGAAGAAGGCGTCACCGGTTCGCTCACTTTTCTCGGAAACAAGAAATATGAGCCATACATTTATTCAACCGGTGCAAGCGTGGCCATTGTGAACCACGATTTTGCTCCTGAAAAGGCACTTCCGTCTACTTTGACCCTCGTTCGCGTGAGCGATGCGTACGGCGCTTTTGCCCAGCTGCTCGAAGCCTATGACACCTACAAACGCAGTTTGTCGGGCATTGAAGCCACAGCGGTAGTTGACGCCAAAGCCACCATTGGAAAAGATGTATACCTCGGTCACCATGCCGTTGTAATGCCCGGTGCGCAAGTAGGCGATCATACCATTATCAATGCTGGTGTGTACATCGGGCGAAATGTTCGCATTGGCGCGCATTGCCTGATCCATCCAGGAGTGCGCGTGCTCGATGAATGCGTAATCGGAGATCACTGCACGTTGCATGCAGGTGCAATTATTGGCAGCGACGGATTCGGATTCGCACCTGATGCGGCGAACAATTACAAGAAAGTACCTCAAATTGGCAATGTGATCATCGAAGATCATGTTGAAATTGGCGCTAACACATCCATTGACCGCGCTACAATGGGTTCTACGATTATTCGTAAAGGCGTGAAACTCGATAACCTTATTCAAGTAGCGCACAACGTCGAAATCGGCGAAAACACCGTAATCGCAGCACAAACCGGCATCGCTGGGTCAACCAAAATCGGTAAAAACTGCATGATCGGCGGCCAGGTTGGCATCGTGGGCCATATAACCATTGCCGACGAAGTGAAAATTGCCGCACAATCAGGCATTGGCTCATCGATTACCAAAGAAGGCAGCATTGTACAAGGCTCTCCTGCGCTCGATATCCGCGGGTACAAAATGTCTTACGTGCTCTTCAAAAACTTACCCAAACTTGAAGATCGTCTGCGCTCGCTCGAAAAACGAGCTGATGCAGATCTAAATGGCTCCGCTCATGAGTGATAAGCAACGCACGCTCAAAGCCCCGGTTTCATTTACCGGCATCGGTTTACACACAGGTGAAACCGCAACTTTGACCATTCTACCCGCACCTGAAAACCACGGCTACAAATTTCAACGGATTGACCTTGAAAATCAGCCGACCATCGACGCTGATCCAGCCCGTGTTTGTGGCACCCAGCGCGGAACCACCCTCGAGCAAAATGGCGGGCGCGTTTATACCACTGAACACGTTTTAGCCGCCATTTACGGTTGCCAAATTGACAACGCGCTCATCCAAATTGATGGCCCTGAAGTGCCCATCCTTGACGGAAGTGCCCACCCCTTCGTGCAAGGCATACTCACGGTGGGCGCCGTTGAACAAAACGCGGAGCGTGAATACCTGGTAATCGCTGATACGCTCGCCTTCGAAGACACCGAAAAAAACGTTGAAATGCTCGCCGTACCTACCGCGGGGGGAGAATTTCGATTAACCGTTATGGTTGATTATAACTCGCCCGTTTTAGGCACACAACACGCCAGCATGTATCACTTGGGCGAATTCGTACCAGAAATCTCTAAATCGCGCACATTCGTATTCCTCAAGGAAGTTTCTTCATTGGCGCGTCAGGGGTTAATCAAAGGTGGAGACCTCGCAAATGCGATTGTGCTCGTTGAACGCGAATATGCACAAAGTGAATTGCAAGAAATTGCCGACCTCTTGGGCAAAAAAGACGTCAACCTCAAAGTTGAAGGCACAGGGGTGTTGAACACCATCAAGCTTCATTTCGAAAACGAGCCTGCTCGGCACAAACTTCTCGATATTGTAGGTGACTTGGCCTTGGTGGGCAAATTCATCAAAGGGCATATCCTTGCAGCACGTCCTGGCCATGCAGGCAACGTCGCCTTTGCCAAAGTGTTGCGCGACCTTATCAAGCAAAAGAAAACGGAGGTGCATTTCGACTTATCGAAAACACCGCTGTACGACATCAACGACATCACCCGTATCTTGCCCCATCGCTATCCTTTCCTACTCGTAGATAAAGTGATGGAAATCACCGAGAGCGGCATCATCGGCGTTAAGAATGTAACTCTCAACGAACCTTTTTTCCAAGGCCACTTCCCAAACAACCCTGTTTTTCCGGGAGTACTCCAAGTTGAAGCCATGGCGCAGGTTGGGGGTATTTTTGCCTTGTCAACGGTACCAGACCCTGAAAACTACAGCACCTATTTCTTGAAGATCGACAAAGTACGCTTCAAACAAAAAGTGCTCCCAGGCGATACCTTGGTTTTCCAACTTAAACTCGAATCGCCCATCCGGCGAGGTTTGGTGCACATGAGCGGACTGGCCTACGTGAATGGTAAAGTGGTATCGGAGGCCGAAATGATGGCCCAAATTGTCAAAGAAAAAAACGTTGAAACGCTGCAGCACGCATGATTTCAAAGCTCGCTTCCGTTCATCCTGACGCCAAAATTGGTGCCAACGTCACCATCGAACCTTTCACTACCATTTATGCAAACGTAGAAATCGGTGAAGGCAGTTGGATTGGCCCGAACGTAACGATTATGGATGGTGCGCGCATTGGAAAACACTGTCGCATCTTTCCGGGCGCCGTAATTTCGGCCATCCCACAAGATCTAAAGTTCGAAGGCGAAGAAACCACTGCCGAAATCGGCGACCACACCACCATTCGTGAATGTGTCACCATCAATCGAGGCACCAAAGACCGTATGGTCACCAAAGTTGGCAGTCATTGCTTACTCATGGCCTATGTGCACATCGCCCACGACGTACTCGTTGGTGATCATTGCATTCTTGCGAACACCGCGAATATCGCGGGTCACGTGACCATCGCTGATTGGGTAATCATTGAAGGCGTGGTTGCCATCCAGCAATTCATCAACGTCGGCGCGCACGCATTCATCGCTGGCGGGTCACTCGTGCGAAAAAACGTACCGCCATTCGTCAAAGCCGCTCGCGAACCCCTCACATTTGCGGGCGTGAACACGATCGGTCTGCGTCGCCGCGGCTACAGCGCTGAAACCATTGCCCACATCGAAGACGTGTATCGCACGATTTACGTGCACAACAGCAACATCTCTCAAGCACTCAAAGTAGCCGACATCGAACTGCCGTCTTCTGACGAAAAAGAACAAATTATTCAGTTTATTCTCGCCTCTGACAAAGGTATTATTCGCGGTCCCGTTTAACCATGGAACTTCGCTTTGAACAGGTAGGCCGCAGATTCGGACGTGATTGGATCTTTCGGGGCGTGAACGCGCATATTGTTCAAAATCAGCAAGCCATTTTCGTCGGGCCAAACGGTTCGGGCAAGTCGACCTTATTGCAGATCGCAAGTGGTTTCATGAGCCCCTCTGAAGGCGAGGTTATTTTTTTCGGCCTAAACGGCCGGATAGCCAATGATCACGTATCGCAGTACATTTCCTATGCGGCGCCTTACCTCGATTTATACGAAGACTTAACGCTTGCTGAGGCCATTGACTTTCACATGAAATTTAGAACATTGCGTGAAGCTTGGAGCCACACTGAAGTGATGGAAGCTATGGAATTATCGCGCCATAGCGACAAAGCAATTCGCAATTTCTCCTCAGGGATGCGGCAAAGGTTGCGCCTTGCCTTAGCCATCCTCACCGATAGCAAAGTACTTTGCTTGGATGAGCCAACTTCGAACCTTGATCGAAATGCAATCGCGTGGTATCGCCAGTTGCTCGAGCAAAACAGCAGCAACCGCATTGTGCTTGTAAGTACGAATCACAACCCTGACGACTACCTGCGCGCAGATATTACGCTTCATATACACAATCACTCACCTGTACAAAGTAAAATGTCAGAATAATCTGACGCAAATCTCGCCACGCATCTCACAAACTTCATACTGGCAAATCAGGTAAAAGAACCCGGTAACAATAAATCGCCAGTTATGAAAAACACCTTTCTCACTTCTAAGGCTCTAACCATGGGTACTGCCTTGTCACTCACGCTCGGACTCGGCTTAACATCACTTGATGCCCAAGCATCGAATGCGTGCTTAGTTTCACAAGCTGTTGCTGTGAACCAAATGAAACTTGCTTCAGGCACAGTAGCGCAAACCTTCAAGCCTTGTCAAAACGGAACGCTTGACTACATTACCTTGCATGTGAACAGCGCCAATCAAACAAGCTATACAGCAGAATTGCTCGTGAAGCAAGGCAAGGAAATCATCGCAAGCCAACAAATTGTCATCGCAAGCCAAGGTACAAAATCAAACACCACCACCTGGTTGGCAACACCTCCTGCAATTGAAGAAGGAAAAGAATACCGCTTTGAAATTGCAATTCCCCAAGGACAAGAAATTGAGGTGGGTTATACCGGCCAAGATCTTTACACCTCTGGCAAAATGTCAATAAATGGCATGGCCCTCACCGGTGACATTGCTTTTGAGGCGGGTATTCGATCATTTGATCGCAACGAAGGTTTGACAACCCGAGCATCTGAACTTGACTGCACACCTTCCCAAGAAATCGCTGACCGCGTTGTTTCACCGCGCGATTTTATTGGGCAAACTTTTGAAGTTTGTGAGAGTCTACGTTTGATCGGTGCCACTGTAGGATACCGTTCTTCCAACTACGCCAAGGGCTCTGTTGAGATTTACAAAGTCGCTCAGCAAAATGCCATATTTATTGGGAAGTTGAACTTCACATCAGCTCCGGCAGACGAAGTCGGTATGCTGATGGCTACAACTGTAGATCAAATCGACTTGCACCCTGGAGTCACATACCAATTGCGTATTGTACCGGTCTATGGCCAGTCATTCCCTTCTGACTTTATGCTTTGGCATGGTGCAAATAACCCATACGACCGTGGCACAATGTTCACACGTCGAAATGGTGCCACAAACAACGACCTCACATTCGAACTCTTTGAACTCGGCAGTCTAGCGAGCGAAGTCAATGACACCGAACCACAATTCCAAACTTTCAGCGACTTCCCTGAGCATGCTTGTCTAAACGCACAGCCGTTCTACAACCACGAACACGCCTTCAATGGAGTTGCTTTAAGCCTAGAGGTTCCTGTATGCGAAGATGGCAAGCTTGAAGCCGTATATTTTCCAGGATCAATCGATGGTCAAGAGGCCGTGACATTCGTTCTCAAAGATGATCGTGGGCGAAATGTACGCACCGGTACGCTTCAATCGCTCGCAGATGGTGTACTCATCGCAAATCTCGATAATGCACCTGCGCTGTTTTACTTCAAATACACGCTTGACATCACCGTTCCGGCTGGCACAAACCTTCGCATACCATCAAGTGACAGTCCTGACCACAGCGGTTTAAAAGTATTGGTTGACGGTTCTCCTTACACTCGTAACCTAGCCTACGCAGTTGGTATGAAGCCTTATGTTTTCAACTTCGATGAAGCGATTGAAGAACGTGAAATTCAAGTGAACGTTTTCCCTAACCCCTTTGTGAGCGACTTCAACCTTCAAATCGAAGGCCTTGATGGACGTCAAGCGACCGTTCGGGTTTACAACTTCCAAGGCACCGAAGTTTTCAGCACACAGGTTGAAGGCAGCAAAGAATCAACAACTGTTCATGTGATACCAGAACAAGCCTTAACCCGCGGGTACTATACGGTTCGCATCGAATATGGAGATAGCGTAAAAATAGAGACAGTAGTCAAGCAGTAATGCAAATTTCATGATGATGGAAAGAGGTCGAAAGCAATTTCGGCCTCTTTTTTTTATGCCCGATGTTCGGGCCGTAGCAAATCATTCACAGTTTTCACAGGAGCGAAGGTTGTCGCTGGAACCTCGATGAAGACAGTGAGCCAATACTCCATTGCTCCATTCCACAAACCTGGTCGTTCGAGCGCTTTCAGCCGGCGACTACCAATTGACTTCATGGCAATGAATGCCCTATTCGGATTTGAAAAGTTGATCACATTGTACTTTTCTCCATGATGATCACGGGTGTGGCATACCAAATCAACCGGATTAAAATGCGTGCTCGCCTCAAACTGTTCGCGTTGGTCTTCATTCGACAAATCGATTTGAGCCGCTTCAACAATTTGGGCAGTACAGTGCCCCCCACTTGTGCGCATCCAAAATGGACCACCGCCAGGTTCACCAGCATTGCGAACCATACCACACACACGAATCGGACGATTCAAGAGTTGTTTCAATACTGCCGGATCACTCGGCAAAACCGTTTCTTCTTCATGCACGAACCAATAGCGCAATAAGCGCTTCGCGTCGTTCTCAGCACCCGAAACACCATCATCAAGATGGTGCAATATAGCATTCCTGCGTGCTACCAAATCAAGCAGGAGCCCGCCCAGTGCACGTTTCGACGCCACGGTATCGGCCTTTTTAGAGTCGGGTACAACGTTGTCAATGTTTTTGATAAAGATAACATCAGCTTGAAGCGCGTCGAGGTTGCGCAATAATGCACCGTGTCCACCCGGACGGAACAACAACCGGCCATCGACTCCGCGAAATGGTGCGTTGTTTTCATCAACTGCAAGCGTATCGGTCGACGGGTGTTGTTCAGAAAATGTGACTTCGATGGCGCATCCGGCCGTTAGGCCGAGATCTTCAGCATACTTCAACAAAGCTTGCCGATCACTTGATTTGAAGCTCGGTGAAACTGTGAAATGCACTTGCGCTACCCCGCCCTTACCAACGGCGTACATCGCCGCTTCATGTAAGTGCTCCATGAATGGCGTGCGCACTGCATTGGGGTATTTATGAAAAGGCACTGAGCCTTTGGGAATCTCATCATAATTAAGGCCACTTGCCCCGAGCAAACCCGCTGTGATTGGGCCGTAATTCCCGGAACTGCGCAAAGCCTCCAACGATATCCCTTGATCACGAAAATGGCCTTCCAAAAGTTGATAAAATGCGAAGCGCGGCAGGTGCTTCATGAACTCCGAATAGCGTTCATCAGCGTCATCAGCCGCGTGTAAATGGGCGAACATACGGGTAGCTGCACCCGATGCTGGCACAAATTTTGTGATACTTAAGCGGGGTGCTTGGCGGTCATACGTTTGCGCATACGTGGCCAACTCATCCATCGAAAAACGACGCACACCCTTACCGAGCGTGCACGGCGCGTGAATTTGAGTTGGCTCAACCCCATCGGTGAACAAGGTCAGCTGCGCATCGATTTGTGCACGGTCAAGCTGCCTTACTTCAAATTCATTCAAATCGCTTTCATTCCACTTCATATTGCAAAGCCAAGCATGACTGTGCTAATTTACGAAGCCCAAGGCATGCTCGCACGCCAAAGGCAAAGGAAATGATGCGGAAATTGAATCGTTGGTATGAAGCTGCGCTATTTTGTAGAAGAGCACTCAATTGACGGTTGGCCAGTTCACACTCCGTGCGCACTTGGGCAACCAATTCAGGCAGCTGCTCAATGTTGCGATGCTCTTTAGAGCTGCGCTCAATCCGCAATACCATTTCTTCCATTGTACGCAAACCGAGCATGCTAATACTTGATTTCGCTTTGTGCGCCAGCGGATGTAAACCAGCCAAATCGTTGCGGTGCAAACACTCTTCCATCTCTTGGATGTATTGCGGTACTTGCTGGAGGAACAACCCGATGATGTTTCGGATCATCTCCTGATTTCCCTGGAATATCTGATTCAGATACGACAGGTCAAAGAGCCTGTTGGGATGATGTAATTGCATATTTAAAGTTCGGTTAGATAGGGTCTTCTACGCTGTGAATCGCGGCGGGTTACAACCAAATGCTCCATTTCGACTAGTTGTCAAATGCCAACGACGAATGGTTTTGCACCGCCATTTTTGAGAGAAACTGCCCCATTTGATTGCGCACAAAACGGCGGCCAATACGTTGCGCTGCAAGTGATTTCACACCATATCGCTCTAAGGCGAGCAAGTGAAAGTTCTCCCGCAAATACAGGCCAATACGCTCACGGCTATTCATGAACACAATGATACCATTCGGAGGCTCTTTTGCGTCTGAAAAAAAGTCGAGCGCACGCGCCTGTTCATACACGATGTTCAAAACATGCAGTGCTTCAAGCTCTGCCAAAAATTGTTTCAAACCTTCTCCATCTCTTCGATGGTCTTCCAGCAAGAGTACTTGCGGATTTCCAATTCTCTCCATCGGCTTCTTCTACGACTTATGCTTGCCGTTTGGTCGTAAGGCGCTGCCTGATGCGCAGTGTAGGTTAAATCTGAAGCTTTGATCAATGATTATCACAAACAGCTTGTGCTGCACGTGTTGATTTTTCTACCTTTAGGCACCTTCAACCGCGGTATGAAAAAAGTCTTAGTTACAGGAGGAGCAGGATACATAGGAAGTCACACAGCCGTTGAACTCATTGCAGCAGGTTACACGCCCGTTATTGCTGACAACTTCTCGAATTCGACGCGCCAAGCTATCGAGGGTATCGCAGCCATTGCTCAAACAGAGCCGACTTGGGTTGAACTTGATTTCTGCGACTTCGCGTCAGTAAACACCCTCTTTGACGAGCATGGCCCTTTTGTTGGCGTGATCCATTTTGCCGCATTCAAAGCAGTCGGTGAATCGGTACGCAATCCGCTGAAATACTATACAAATAACCTTCAATCGACGGCAAATGTCCTTGCGGCGATGAAGAAATTCGGGGTGCATCGCCTCGTATTTTCGTCGTCATGTACAGTATATGGCCAGCCCGCTGAACTACCTGTCACAGAATCTTCTGAATTCTTACCGGCAAACTCACCTTATGGCTTCACCAAACAAATTGGGGAGCGCATGATCAGTGATTTCATGGGTGCAGAAGGGGCGCCATTTAGCGCAATGCTCTTGCGCTATTTCAATCCAATAGGCGCGCATCCTTCGGGTCTGATCGGTGAATTGCCACTGGGTGCACCTGAAAACCTTATTCCTTACATTACACAGTCGGCGGCAGGATGGCGAGAAGGATTGACAATCTTTGGAAACAACTACGATACGCCTGACGGCACTTGCATTCGCGATTATATCCACGTGTGCGACCTTGCCGAAGCGCACGTCGCTTCATTGAAATGGCTTGCAAGCAACCCCGGTCAGTGCACCGCAGTAAATTTGGGAACCGGAGAAGGAAACAGCGTCAAAGAGGTAATCGACACCTTTGTTGCTGCGACTGGTGTGAAGCTCAATTATCGAATTGGCGAACGAAGAGCTGGGGATGTCGAAAAAATTTACGCGCGCGCCGACAAAGCGAAGCAGCTGCTCGGTTGGGCGACCAAACGCACCCTACACGACGCGATTATGGATGCCTGGAACTGGCAACTCAAACTCGGAGCTAAGCACATTTCAAACCAATCACAAATAAACGCCGAGGTTAATAAAGGCGAAGTGCACAAGAAATCCTAAGCTAAATCCCATGTAAACCTGGGCATGGGTGTGTACACGCAAAGTAATTCGGGCCCATCCAACCAAACCAGCGAGCAAAATTCCGAGGGCTACGAATTCAATGATACCCAACAAGTGAATTTTATTCACCGCTGCGAGTACACCACAAATACCTCCCATCGCCAGCAAGTGCATGCTTATTTTGGTAGCAAAGGTGATCACTGTCGACAACAATAAAGAAACCAAGAGTGCACTCATCACGCTTAGCACGATCGTCGGGATGTAAAGATCTTGTGCATGATAGCGCAGCCAGAAATATGAAATGCCGTAGTAGAACAAGAACAGCATAAAAGGCAAAAAACGTTCTTTTCTGCGGGTAATGTCGAGGTTGCTGACAATGTTTCGGTAACGCATCAAAAGAATCGACAAGCCCGGTGCAATGAGGTTAACCAAAAATATCATCAACAGCAACCGAAACACTTTCGGGTGCAAACCCAAAAACGGGTCAGCAAAATAAATCACTGACAATGTCAACAGGGGCATCCACAACGGATGAAAGATGTAGGAAACCAGATTTGCTGCGCGCGCTCTCATTAGAGCTCTTTGCGCATTCGCGCAACCGGTATGTTCAACTGCTCACGGTATTTCGCCACAGTACGGCGGGCAATGTTGTACCCTTTCTCTTTTAACAGACTTGTCAAGCGATCGTCGGTCAACGGTTTGCGCTTGTCTTCGGCCTCAATCGCATCCTGCAAAATCTTCTTCACTTCACGGGTAGAGACCTCCTCTCCGGTATCTTTCGCGAGTGATTCGCTGAAGAAGGTTTTCAAAAGGAAAGTTCCATACGGAGTTTGCACGTATTTGCTATTTGCAACCCGCGAAATAGTAGAAATATCCATGTTTACCAACTCGGCGATGTCTTTAAGAATCATTGGCTTCAACTTGGTTTCATCACCCGTCAAGAAATAATCTTCTTGAAAGGTCAAAATCGCTTGCATCGTGAGCAACAGCGTTTGCTGGCGTTGCAAAATGGCGTCAATGAACCATTTTGCTGCATCAATTTTTTGCTTCACGAACATCACAGCTTCTTTCTGCTGCTTATCGCCCTTCGAGCTTGCGGCATAGCCACGCAACATTTCCTTGTACTGTGAACTAATACGCAAATCAGGGGCGTTTCGCTGGTTAAGTTCTAAACGAACATCGTCGTCTTCAACCGTGATGAGGAAATCTGGGACAAGGTGCTGCACCGACTTGGTTGACTCCTGCATGGAGTTGCCGGGCTTAGGGTTCAAACGTAAAATCTCATTCACCGCATCGCGCAAGTCTTCCTCATCGATGTCCATGCGCTTCACAATCTGATCATAGTGCTTGCGGGTAAACTCTTCGAAATATTTGTCGAGCACCTCAATGGCCGTTTCCAGAATCGGGTCGTGGCGGTTCGCCTTTCGGCGGAGTTGAATGAGCAAGCACTCACGCAAATCGCGGGCACCAACCCCTGGAGGGTCGAGATCTTGGATGGCTTCGAGAACTTCTAGCAGTTGTTCCTCTGTGACCATGATGTTCTGCGTAAAGGCCATGTCGTTCACAATCGAAACGATCTCCCTGCGCAAATAGCCCGAGTCATCGAGGTTTCCGATGATGTTATCGCCAAGAACCATTTGAAACTCTGTCAGGTCGCGAAGCCCGAGCTGTGAGCGCAAGTTCTCGTGAAAGCTACGCGAACTGCCCATTGGCATGTCTTTCTCTTCATCATTGCCTGTGCCTCCAGTTGAAAGCTTATAGTCTGGGGTATCGTCGTCGAGGTAGTCGTTGATATCAAACTCATCGCGCGAATCACTCAAATCTTCACCGAAATCTTCGGTGTTATCAACTTCATCGTAATCATCTTCACGCCCCTCTTCCAAGGCCGGGTTAACTTCGAGCTCTTCTTTGATGCGCTGCTCGAGCTCCATGGTCGGAACCTGAAGAAGCTTCATGAGCTGGATCTGCTGCGGAGAAAGCTTCTGGAGCAGTTTCTGCTGTAATGATTGCTTCAACATGTGCGTTTCACTTTTGCGTTACGACCCTTAAGATCTTAAAATTCTGCGCTCAACGGTGTGCGGGGGAAAGGAATTACATCACGAATGTTCGACATTCCGGTTACAAACATGATTAAACGCTCAAATCCAAGGCCAAACCCGGCGTGTTCAGCCGTGCCAAACTTGCGGGTATCGAGATACCACCAAACGTGTTCTTCTGGGATATTGAAATCTTTGCATTTCTGAAGCAGCTGCTCGAGTCGCTCTTCCCGTTGGCTGCCTCCAATGATCTCGCCAATACCTGGAACCAAAATATCCATCGCTGCTACCGTCTTGCCATCGTCGTTGGCGCGCATGTAGAAGGCCTTGATTTTGGCGGGGTAATTTGACAAAATAACGGGCTTCTTGAAGTGCTTTTCCACTAAAAAACGCTCGTGCTCACTTTGCAAATCAATGCCCCATTCTACCGGATACTTGAACTTCTTCTTCTTATATGGATTCGAATTGAGGAGAATCGTGATCGCCTCTGTATAGGTGATGCGTTCAAAAGCATTCTCTATGACAAATTTCAGTCGCTCAATCAGTCCCATTTCTGGTCGCTCTTCCACTGGTTTAGTTTTGTTCTCATTGGCCTCTCGCTCATCGAGAAAGGCCAAATCTTCGGCACAGTGCTCGAGTGCAAAACGAATCAAGTACTTCAAAAAGTCCTCGGCCAAATCCATGTTGTCGACCAAGTTATTGAAGGCAACTTCGGGTTCAATCATCCAAAACTCTGCCAAATGGCGTGAGGTGTTCGAATTCTCTGCGCGAAACGTTGGCCCAAAAGTGTATACTTTCCCGAGTGCCATTGCACCCAACTCGGCTTCAAGTTGGCCACTGACCGTTAAGTTTGCCTCCTTGCCAAAGAAATCCTCCCTGAAATCAACCTTGCCGTCTTCGGTACGCGGTACTTGGTCTAGATTCAAGGTCGTCACGCGAAACATCTCCCCTGCACCTTCAGCGTCTGATCCGGTGATGATCGGCGTATGCAAATTGAAAAAACCACGGGTATGAAAATAATGATGGATCGCATACGACATGTTATGCCGAATGCGGAACACAGCACCGAAGGTACTCGTGCGAAAACGCAAATGCGCTTTCTCACGGAGAAACTCCATGGTGTGGCGTTTCATTTGAATGGGAAATTTCTCTGGGTCAGCGTCGCCAAGGATCTTCAATTCGTGCACCACAACTTCTGTAGCCTGGCCCTTGCCTTGTGAAGCCACCAACTCGCCTACAACGGCAATTGCCGCTCCTGTGGTTATGCGCTTACGCGTTGCTTCATCAATGGCATCGCGGTTGATGACCAATTGCAAATTCTGCAATGTTGAGCCATCATTGACAGCAATGAATGTGTCGTTTCTAAATGTTCGAACCCACCCGCAAACTTCAACGGTTCGTCCGATCTGGGCTGCATCGAGCAATGAAATTATCGAATCTTGCTTCACGATTGACTGTCTTAAATTAAGACTGCAAAGATGCGATTTTTGCATGCGTTTACCATGCTGCTTTTCAATTCAAGCGTAATGAAAATTCTCGCCACTAACAAGAATTACACGGCAGGCTCAAATCGAACTTCTGGCGTGTTGGGAACATCAGATTCTACGCGCCCATCGCGCAAGCGCACAATGCGGTGTGTGTGCGCGGCAATGTCTTCTTCGTGTGTCACGAGTACAATGGTATTTCCCAAACGGTGAATCTCATCAAAGAGCCGCATAATTTCATATGAAGTTTTCGAATCGAGGTTACCTGTGGGCTCATCGGCGAGGATGATCGATGGGTGATTAACCAAGGCGCGGGCAATTGCCACGCGCTGGCGTTGCCCACCACTTAGCTCGTTAGGCTTGTGATCCATGCGGTCGCTTAATCCTACTTGCGTCATCACCACCTTGCCCCTTTTGGTTCGCTCGCCTTTACTTAACCCCGCGTAAACGAGAGGCAAGGTGACGTTGTCTAGTGAACTGTATCTCGGAAGCAAGTTGAAGGTTTGAAAAACAAAGCCTATTTCTTTGTTGCGAATCGCTGCAAGCTCATCATCTGTGAGCTTCGCGACCTCTTGATTATTCAACACGTAGCTCCCAGCTGTGGGCGTATCAAGGCAGCCTAAAACATTCATCAGCGTCGATTTCCCACTCCCTGAAGGCCCCATAAGAGCCACGTACTCGCCGCGTTGAATCTCCAATTCTATACCATCAAGTGCACGCACTACTTGTTCACCAATTTGGTAAACCTTGGTCAAGCCATGAACACGAATTAAAGCATCACTCATACTTGTCGATTTTACTGAAAACAGCATAGAGTACAAGGTTACATGATCTCAACCGCTTACGCAACCAAAATACGGGCGATCGGCAATTGCGCATGACCGACGGAGGGTAATCACTACCTCAAACTAATTGAATTACAATTAAATCATGCAGAAACAACTTTTCTAGGGTTCTCAGCATCTCAATGTTGTAAGACTTTAACTATTATTGTATTAAAACCTTCACTCAAACGAAAGAACCTACTATGCTACGAGCTATTCTACTTAGTGTTTGCATAAGCGCGTCATCAACGATGGTAGCACAGCTCATCGTTGACAACACGGTTACTCCTGAAGTTGCTGTTGAAGATATTCTTTTGGGAGATGGAATTGTTGTCTCGAATATCACATTCAGTGGAAACGACAATCAAATCGGCTCATTCAACGGTGTAAACTCCAACATCGGAATCGGAAATGGAATTATTTTGGCCACCGGCGATGTCAACCTCGCAGTTGGTCCAAATGACCAAGGGGGTGCAACTGAAGGCGGAGGCAACTTTGGCGCAAGTGATCCCGATCTGGTCATTGCAAACCCCGGGCTTTCATTCAACGATGCCGCCATTCTAGAGTTTGATTTCATCGCCACTGGCGATTCCGTGTCGTTCCGCTATGTTTGGTCTTCTGAAGAATACCCTGAATTCGTTAATTCGAGCTTCAATGATGCGTTTGGGTTCTTTCTTTCGGGCCCTGGCATAAATGGCCCGTTTTCCAACAGCGGCATCAACATTGCTTTGGTTCCCAACACCAATCTGCCCATCACCATCAACAATGTGAATGCAGGAACGCTAGACACTGACTGCGTGAACTGCGAATACTACGTTATTAATACGAACAATGCCGACCCAAATGGCACCCAAATGGACGGCTATACCGTAGTGCTTACTGCCCAAGCAGGTGGTTTGCAATGCGGAGAATCATACCACATCAAAATCGCCATTGCAGACGCGGGTGATACATCACTCGATTCGTGTGTTTTCTTAGAGGCTGGCTCATTTTCTTCCAATGAAGTGTCACTTACGGCATCCATCCCAAATGCACCACCCAACTTCCCTACTATGAGCTTGCTTGAAGGCTGTGTAGATGGCTTTATCACCATCTTCAGACCAACAGCCGATGAAAACGATAGCGTGCTTCTCATTACTGAAGGAACCGCGACAGCCGGTGATGACTACGAAGACCTCCCTGAAATTGTAACCTTCCCTGAAGGAGCGCTTACCGTTGAAATTCCTGTCACAACCATTTTCGATGGTATTGATGAAGATACTGAAACCCTCATAATTACCTACGACTACATCAATGCCTGTGAAGAACAAGTAACCATCAGCATCACGCTCAACATCATTAACTACAACCTGCCAACACTCAACCTGCCCGACCCACTCAACCTTTGCGGCGGTGAAACAGCGACCGTATCGGCTGTTCCTACCGATGGTTTCGGCCCGTTTGGGTACACTTGGAGCACCGGGCAATCGAGCGCTTCGATTCAGATTAGTGGTGGCGACGCCGACAGCGTCTTCGTGGATGTGATCGATTACTGCGGCTCATTGGTCGCCGACTCATTCGCTGTGATTATTCCTTCGCCAATCATCTTCCCTGATGATGTGCGCATGTGCCTCGGACAAACCGAATCAATTTCCCCAGCAGGCGGTGCGATACCGTACACCTACATTTTCAATGCCGATTCAATTGTGGTTGAAAACACTGCTGTTACACCGCTTTTTGTTGGAAACTACACCATCGACTTTGTGGATGCTTGTGGACTAACTGGCTCAACCCTCCTCGAAGTAGTCGTATGCGAAACCGAAATCCCGAACATCTTCTCTCCAAATGGAGACGGCACGAACGACATTTTCATCATTCGAGGCACAGAAGGCTTCCCGAACAGCCGCTTAGAAGTATATAACCGTTGGGGAACCCTCGTTTACGAGAACGACAATTACCAAAGTGCTTGGCGTGGTGATGAACTCGCAGAAGGCACTTACTACTACGTTTACCTCAGAAACGACGGACAGAAATTCGCTGGTTATTTTCAGCTTGTTCGATAATTTCAAATCTTCATGATTTTCAAGCGCTTGGCTCAATCCAAGCGCTTTTTTTTTGTACTGAGGCAACATATGTTCGTTCTTTCGCATCTCTTATGTAGAAAACAGCATTCTGGAGCTGTTTTCGAAAAAAATGCAAGG
>CAMCHP010000038.1 GCA_945874695.1 Chryseobacterium gleum | reverse complement strand
GGTAGTGGTAGTCGGGGTGTTGCAGTGCGTTGGTGTCAGCAGGGGCAGTTGGCGGGCAGTTACTCGGGCAATTGCCATCGTTGGGGTGCGCTTCAACGCTGTAAATGTAAATCCAATTGTAGAGATCTTCGTAATTATCAATGAAGTTCCGAATGCCAAAGTACTCTTGCGAGTAGGGCTGCGGGTAATACGAATTGGTGAAACGGAGGCAGGTTGCACTGCCTGATACGAGCGCAACGGGCTTCGGGCCTTGCAGTTCTTCGTACAAGTTCACGGGATTGCCGTCGAAGTCGTACAGGGTGAAATTGGCCACGAGGTCGCCAATGTGGTAACCACCACTGAAGTCGAGCAAATCGCCGTAAGAAATGAGGTCATCAATCGACGTAGTATCGTGCGGTTGGCTCGCTGAGCCGAGGTCAATGTACTGCGCTTGCACGTTGAAAAACGTGAAAACAAGGGCAGCACCGAGCAGATTTCGGAGCATGGTTACAAATATTACTTGCGGTTTCGCCCCTAAATTACTGATTTCTAGCCAAAATGTTCAATGCTGCTTATACTTTATTTTTGAAACGATGGAGAGGCTTACACTACATGGCCTGATTTATCAAGGGCCCACGCGTGAAAATTAAAATATTCAAACACCTGTCTTTCAAACGGATCGTTCTGCAAAGGAAGAAGCGCATCGGCTAATTCGGCGTACATGTCGGCATCGCTCTTGTCGCGTCGCACCTTCACCATCTCATTCACAAACTCAAGGAAGAGTGTTTCAAATCGGTACACACGTTGCCGGGTTTCGAGGAAGCGCTGTGTACTCCGCAGTGCATAAGGCAATAAGCTTTTGTTCCCAAGCTCAAGGTGAATGATGAGGTTGAGGATTTGCCCCATGCAATGAATGTCTTGTGTTTTATCGATTTCGATGTTGTTGAGCAGCTGGTTGATCCATTTCAACGCTTCATTTAATCGTTTCGCTTTGAAATACAGCACCGCAATATTGAAGAAGAACGATGCTTTGCGCACTGAGCTCAGTTGTTCATCGAAGCGCAGTAAGCCCTCTTCGATAATTGCGACCAGTTTCATGCCTTCCTCGAAATTACCCGCGTCGGTATGGAGGGCAAGTTCAATGCTATTTGACAGCGCGAAGATTCGGATTTCCAAGTCTTCATGGGTGCGTTCAGCGAGTAAGCCAGGCAATTGACGAAGGGTTTTGAGGTAATTGAAGGCTTCTTCTTGGAGGCCGAGTTTATTGCCGACATAAATGGCATTGGTGAGTGTGCTCAACAAAGGCGTGGGATCTTCGGAGAAGATGTGCCCATGGCTCTCAATCAGCGCCAAATTGCGCTTGAGGTAAGGGTATGACGCCGCTTCATCGCCGATGCCAAAGTAATACGCACTGTACAAGTGATTCAACAAGAAGTGATTTTCTGTGAGCATCCCTTCACGCTCCTGTTTCACCGCTAATTCATCGAGAATCTTCTTGTATTTCGACAGGTCTTTAACCGAGCGTGCCTTGCCTTTCACATAGAGGTTCATGAAAATGCGGCTTTTCACGCTCCAGAGTTCATTGTAAGTGTCGATGCGCGCAGTGAGTAAACGGTCGGCATCGAGTAGTGTTTTCCACTCTTTTTTACCGAAACCTTCGTAGTTGTCTTTCTCAATGATGCGTTTTTCCCATCTGCCGATTTCGATCAGACTTGTGATTTTTTCGTGCTTTTCAGCCACCTTTCGTGCGCTTTGTAAAATCTTTAAAGCCTGGGCGTAAAGTGTTTTATGATATAAAATTTCTGCTGCGTGAATTTGCCGTTTGAGTTGCGCTTCAATAGAGCTGTTGGCATGGTAGGCGTCGAGGCTCTTCAAAATACTCTGGTACAACCTGTTTTTTGCGATGGAGAAGCGGTCAACAAAGGCTTCGCCCTTGAACTTTTTAAGCAGTGCGGCTTCGTCGTACTCATCTTGTCGATCAATGGCGTCGAATAAACGTTGATAATTGTTCTGATCGCCAATGACATGGCGCGATGAGAACACCTTGAAATAGCGCTTTTCAGGTTTTGATAAGGCCTTGATCAGGCGGTGCAAGTGGTCAGATGCTTTATTCGACATCGTTTCAGATTCAATGGTTGATGAAAAGATAATTATTCTCCCTGAAATCGCGTGTTAGAGTTGTAATAAAAGAATGTGAATTGTTACAAGTCAGACTTGTGTTTTTTTGATCTGCTCAGCGAGCTTTGCGCCCACAACCTCCACCAAAGCGTCATATTCAGCGCGGTATACTGCCGCAGCACTTCCGAATGCACGCATCAGCTTTTCGGCGGTTTTTTGTCCGACCCCAGGCACGTCAGTCAAGGTGGTTTTGAGCGCTGATTTGCTGCGCCGGTCGCGGTGATGCGCGAGCGAGAATCGGTGCGCCTCGTTGCGCATGTGTTGAATCAACTTGAGCGACGACGACCGTTTATCGATGTACACGGGAATGCTATCACCGGGAAAATAGATTTCTTCGAGGCGCTTGGCAATTCCAATGATCGCCATCCGGCCGTTTAGGCCGAGCAAATCAATGGCCTTCATCGCTGAACTCAGCTGACCTTTGCCACCATCAATGATGACGAGTTGCGGCAGAGATTGGCCTTCTTCTGATAATCGCTTGTACCGTCGAAACACTACCTCTTCCATGCTGGCAAAGTCGTTCGGACCGTCAACGGTTTTGATGTTGAACTTGCGGTAGTCGTCTTTAGAAGGCTTGGCGTTTTTGAAGACGACGCAAGCAGAGGCAGGATTCGTTCCTTGAATATTTGAGTTATCAAAGCACTCAATGTGGATCGGCAGCTCCGCCAAATGGAGGTCGTTCTGCAAGGTTTCAAGCACACGTCGGGTGTGCGCTTCAGGGTCTGCAATTTCTTGTTGCTTTAGCCTGTCACGCAAGGCATACATGGCATTGCGCAAGGAGAGTTCGATGAGCTTAACCTTATCGCCGCGCTGCGGTTGGCTCATTTTCACACCGGGCAGGGCAATTTCGAGCGGATGTGAAACCAGCACCTCTTTCGCTGTGCTGTTGAAGCGGTCGCGGAGGCCTACAACGGCAAAGGCGAGTAGTTCTTCATCGCTTTCATCGAGTCGTTTTTTCAGCTCGGTCGTGAAGCTCTGTACCACCGCACCGTTCATGATTTTCATGTAATTCACGAAGGCACCACGGCTATCTGAAACGAGCGAAAAAACCTCGGTGTCGTTGATGCTTTGGTTCACAACTGCACTGCGCGATTGGTAGGTATTGAGCATATCAAGCTGCGATTTTAAACGCGCAGCCTGCTCAAATTCAAGCCGTTCAACATGCGTTTGCATGGTCGCCTTGAAGGTTCGCGCGAGGTCGCCAAAATTTCCGCGAATGATCTGGCGTATGGCGTCGATGTTTGCGTTGTATTGCGCTTCGTCATACGCGCCTACGCACGGTGCCTTGCAGTTGCCCAAATGGTATTCGAGGCACACGCGAAATTTGCCCGCTTCGATTTGCTCTTCGCTCAAAACGTAGTTGCACGTGCGCAAGGGGTAGAGCTGTTTGATGAGCTCGAGCATTCCGTACATGGTTTTTACCGAGGCGTACGGACCAAAGTACTCGCTCCCATCGCGCACCATCCGTCGCGTCGGATGGATGCGCGGAAAGCGTTCATTGCGAATGACCAACCACGGGTAGGTTTTATCGTCTTTCAGCTGAATGTTGTACTTCGGCTGATGCTCTTTGATGAGGTTGTTTTCAAGCAAAAGCGCATCAAATTCAGTGTCAACAACAATGAATCGGATGTCAGCAATTTTCTTGACCAGCAACCGTGTTTTTCCGTTTTCGTAAGTGTTTTTGTTGAAGTACGACGACACCCGTTTCTTCAAACTTTTTGCTTTGCCTACATAAATGAGGGTGTTTTCGCTGTCGTAATAGCGATACACCCCCGGTTTATCGGGCAAACGTTGTAAGATTTGGGCAATGTGCTCAGGTGCTGCCACGTGCGGTTGAACTGATGATTAGGCCTGCCAAGTTACCGCCAATTTACCGCTTGTACGGCGAAATTCGAGGTTGTCGTGTGCGCGGGCGAGTTCATGTATACTGAAAACACCTCCGTTTTGGGGTTGCAAAGTGCCGTCAGCCAGCAGCAGCGCGATGTTGCGGAGGGCGTCTTCGATCAAATCGGGCCGGTGATCGGCGATGCGTAGCATATTCACACCCAGCACAGCCTGACTTTGCGCCATGAGAAAAATAGGCAGCATCAGTCCCATGTCCCAAAGCAGTTTGAACGTCGCAAGTGTTCCACCGCGTTTTCCCGCGCGTTCTGCCGCACCAAAAAGTACAAGTCGACCGCCAGGAGCGAGCAGCTTCATGTCGTGCTTAAACGTGCTTCCCGCGACAGCGTTGAAACTCACGTCGATTTTTCGTTCACCGAGCAGTTTTTTTAGGGTTTCGGCGTAACCGCCGGATGGGTTATGGATCACATGATGCACGCCTGCCTGATGCAGAAGGTCGAGTTTTTCGACGCTTCCGGTCGTGCCGACGATGGTGCATTTTTTCCATTTTGCGAGTTGCACCAAGGCCGTGCCTACACCGCCTGCCGCCGAATGGATGAGCACGGTTTCACCGGTACGGAGGTTGGCGGCATGCATCGCGGCATGCCAAGCGGTACAATACTGGGTGCCCAGTGCACAAGCCTGGGCCGCATCAAATTGCGTCGGTACAGGGAGCACGCTATAAGGTTCGCAAGCGAGGTATTCTGCATAGGCGCCAAAACGGCACATGCCCGCCACCCGCTGATTCAGAAGGTGGACAAAAGATTCGGGTGCTTCAACGACTTCGCCGACAAAGTCATATCCTAAAACTGCGGGCAAAGGAGGCGCATCGCGATACAAGCCCCGACGGGCCATCACATCTGCGAAATTCAAGCCGAATGCTTCAACGCGAATGAGCAATTGATGCGTTTGTCGTGTGACGCGCTCAAGCGTTCGAATTTCAAAAGCGTTTGCGGCATCGCCATTTTTTACGAGCACAGCGGCGCGCATGGTTTGGTTGTTCATGCGCGTTGGGCAGGTTGGATGCGCGCCACAACGCGTCCTTGGGTTTTGCCAAGCAGCATCGCATCAATGTGGGTAAGGATGCCATCGAGGTGCGTAAAGGTTGCTGCACCACTGGGCAGTTCAAAGCGCCAGGTTGAGGCAAGTCTTCGCCAAATTTCTTCGCGCAATGCGCGCGGGGTTTCGGCTGAATCAACGCCGAGTAAATTCACACCATTCAAGATGAACGGGTAAACGGTTGTGTTGAGTTGTGCGCTATCGACCAGGCCGACGCTGGCAACGCTACCGTTTCTGCCACAGGCTTTCAAAAGGGTTGCAAGCGTGTTTCCGCCTACATTATCAATGGCTCCAGCCCACTGGCTGCGCAAGAGCACGCGCGAGCTGGAGTCATTCGCTGCTGCGCGATCGACGATTGTTGTGGCGCCTAAAGCCCGCAGGTAATCGTGGCTGTTTGTGCTTCCTGTAACAGCGATGGTCTCATAGCCAGCGTGGGCGAGGAGTGCGATGGCCATGCTTCCAACTCCACCCGTGGCACCGGTGACCGCGATGGGCCCCATGCTGGGGTTTTGACCACACATTTCAAGTTTGTAGAGCGCCAATCCGGCCGTGTAGGCCGCAGTCCCCAACACCATGCTTGAATCGAAACTTAACCCCTTGGGCAGCGGCAGTACCCATTGGGCGGGTACGCGAATGAATTCGGCAAATCCGCCAGCGGTGTTCATTCCCAAATCGTAGGATGTACAAATAACGGGAGTACCCGGTGCAAAGGTGCCACTGGCATCGTGTACAACTGTGCCTGCGGCGTCGACACCGGGTGTGTGGGGGTAGTTTCGCGTGATGCCTTTGTGTCCATTTGCTGAGAGCGCATCTTTGTAATTGAGCGCGGCCGCGGCCACCTGAATAGTGACTTCATGCTCAGGCAAATGGCTGAAAGGGAGGGTTTCGATGGCGCGCGTAAATGTGCCGTCAGCAGCTTCTCGCGCAACAAGGGCGCGGTAGGTCGCAGGAAAATTCATGATGCAAAAAATGAGTCAATGGAGTCAATGGGGGTGTGCGTTGGCAAAGCGACACAGGTGTAGCCTGCTTCGCGGAGGAAATGCAGGTATTTTGGTAAAACCTCAAGCACGCGCTCAGCGGCTTTGAGGCTGTCATGAAAAACGACAATTGAACCCGGTCGGGTGTTTTGAACCACGCTTTGGAGGCATTGTTGGGCTGTGCGTTTGGGGTTGTAATCACCGCTTAATACATCCCACATCACCAAGGTGTACCGTGATTTGAGGGCCAAGGCTTGGTGGCGGCTGATTCGTCCGTAAGGCGGACGAAACAACCGGCTGTTCACGAATGCGTGTGTTTTGAGCACGCTTTTGAGGTAATGAAAATGGGGTGTTTTCCAACCGTTTTCATGATCGAATGTGTGGTTTCCGAGGGTGTGCCCTGCGTTGGCGATGCGTTGCAGCAATTCGGGGTATTGAGCGGCGTTTTTTCCTACACAGAAGAAGGTCGCTTTGGCATTGTATTGTTCGAGAATATCGAGCACGTAAGGCGTAACCTCAGGAATTGGGCCGTCATCAAAGGTTAGAAACACCTCAAGTTCTTGGGTGCGAACCGACCAAAGAAAGTCGCCTGCGAGCGGTTTAATGAGGGGGGGAACCTTAGCGAAATGCATGCACCGTAAAGCTAAGAAGATCTGGTGAACTGAGACTGGCTTGAGCGTGTAAGAAAATGCTTACATGCGTCAAGGCATGTGGGCTGACGTGGCGGGGCACGTGCTGTACTAACTTTGTAAGCTAGAGGATTCCTGAGCAGATGAAAACGAAAATTTTATTGATCGACGATGAAGTGGTAAGCTTGAAGATGACGAAGATGTTGCTTGACGCGCATCACTTCGATGTTGATACCTGTTTGACCACTGAAGAGGCAATTTCAGTTTTGACGACCAGTGAGATTGATTTGATTTTACTCGACATCAGCATGCCTACGCTCGACGGATTCGATTTCATTAAGTTGATGCGATCATTGGGTATTCGGGTCCCCGTTGTTTTTTTATCAGGAACAAGCGATGAGTTTACGCTGCGTTTGGCGGCATCAGAAGGCGTTAAGCGCTGTGTCAGCAAGAATGGAGAAATCGCAAAACTACCCGCTATTATTCATGAGGTCTTAGCAATTTAACAAGCGACATGACTGCACATCAACCACAAACTACCCGAGGATTTGCCGATCTGAGCAGCGAGCACGAGCGGTTTTTATATGCGGTTTCACATGACTTGCAGGAGCCATTGCGCATGGTGACATCGTTTTTGCGCTTACTTGAGGTGAAGGCGGGCGGCAACCTCGATGATGAATCAAAGCGCTACCTCGATCTGAGCCTGGAAAATGCTGATCGCATGAAGCAAATGATTTATGCTTTGGTTGATTTGTCGCGTGTAGGTAGGGATCAAGAAGCACCGGTGTCAATAAATTTGGAAGGTATAATTGACGAACTGCGTTGCGTTTACAGCACGCAAGGAGTACCCATTACGCTTGATGCCAATTGTGCACACGCGGTGGCGATGTCGCCTGTTTTAGCGGTACGCTTAATGCGCATCGTGGTTGAAAACGCCGTCGAAAATCGCAAGCCAGAAGCACTCAACGTAAAGGTTGCTACGCAACTTGATGCCGACGGAATGGTGCGGGTTTCGATTACCGACGACGGAAAGGGCATGCAGGCGGTGTATCAAGATAAAGTGTTTGATATGTTTAAGCGGGTGGGCAGCGCCAGCGGAAAGATCGGTGCAGGCCTGGCAGTGGCCCGTGCCATTGTTCAGAAATACGGAGGAAACATTGAGCTGAAGTCACAGGAGGGTCAGGGTACTATTGTATCTTTCACCATTCCAATGGCTAAGCAATGAATTATCTGAAAACGCATATCCTGATTGTCGAAGATAATCTTCAGGATTTCATCATTTTCAAGGAAATCCTCAGTCACATCCGCGACTTTTTCATTCAAATTGATCACGCCGATTCGCTGGCTACGGCGTTGGAAAAGATCAAGACCAACGAATTTGACATTATATTTCTCGACCTGTTTTTGCCCGATAGCTACGGCAACGATACCTTTACGGCTCTGCGGGGGGTCGCAATAGCACCTGTGGTGATTTTGTCGGGCTTGAGCGATAAGAAGATCGCCCTCGACATCGTAAAACAAGGAGCACAAGACTACATTGTGAAGGGCGAGTTCGATGCCAATTTGCTCGAGAAGGCCATCGTTTACTCCATTGAGCGGAAGAAATACCAGGAGATTCTCGAGGAGTCAGAGCGGCGCAGCCGCACCATTTTTGAGTCGGTTGGGATTGCCATTGCTGAGTACGATTATACCAGGTTTTATCAGCTCATTCAAGAGAGTAAGATGGCTGGTGTCGCCTATGAAACCTTCATTGAGGGTATGGATCTCGACCGCGTGCGAAGCTATCGGGAGCAAATGCGGGTTTTGAATATGAACCCCGAGGCACTTTTACTTTACGGCTATGAGCGTAAAGAAGACTATGAAGAGCATGTTGCAGTATTTTATGGCGAGCAGTTCGTAGATTACTTCAAAGAGGTCGTTCGTGCCATTTGGAATGACCGCGAAGAACTCGTTTATGAAATTCCGTTTCGGGGAAAAGAGAACCAGCTCATTCACACTTTGAAGCGTTGGCGCTTTCTCGGTTTTCAATCGGGGTTTTACCGTTTGCTGGTAAGTACAGAAGATGTAACCCGAATCAAGGAGAACGAAGAAAAAGTATATCGCCAATCGATGGTGATGGAGGGCATTGCAGAAGCTGCAAGCATTTTGTTGGGTGAGGGTGAAATCTCAGGTCGCTTACAAAAAGTACTCGAATTGGCGGGCAAGTCACTCGGTGGCGCTTGCATGGCGGTGTACCGCTTTCAGCTTGAAGGACAGCATATTCACTACCAGCGCACCCACTTATGGATGCGGAATGCCTTGAATTTGGAAATCGCCGCTGAAGGAACCTTGTCATCTGAAACGACCATGAAAATGGTTGCGGAGTTCAATCGCAGCGTTCCGATAATTATTCACCGCAACACAGGAGATGCCGAGTTGGCGAGCATCTTGGAGGCTTACAACGTTGAGTTTACCGTGCTCACGCCCTTTCAAACCAAATTGGGTGGGGGGTGTATAACCTTGAGTTTTGATCGGCGAATCACCACACCAGATTATATTTTTTCAGCGATGATGACCTTGGCCAGTTCAGTGGGGGCCGCTTTGGCGACATGGACCGCGCGGGAACAGTTGCAGCAAATCAATGAAGAACTCGAACAACGGGTTTTTGACCGCACTGAAAAAATGCGCCAGGCGATTCGCGAATTGGAGTCGTTCAGCTATTCCGTTTCGCATGACTTACGTGCACCCTTGCGCACCATCAGCGGATTCACAGGCGTACTTCACGAAGAGTACCATGATCAACTCGATGATGACGGGCGCAAGTTCCTCGATAACATACGCCGGGGAGCGAGTGAAATGTCACAGTTGATTGATGATTTGTTGAACTTCTCGCGCACCGGTCGAAAGAAACTGAGCTTCGACCAAGTGGATATGAAGCACTTGGTAGATGAAGTCGTCGCCGAATTGGGCGCACATGTGCCTGAACGTAACATCACTTTTGAAGTGGCCGATCTGCCGTGGTGTGTTGGCGATCAAAGCATGATTCGGCAGGTTGTGGTCAACTTCATTTGGAATGCCATCAAATTCACCAAGAACGAAGCCCGAGCAATTATTCGCGTTGACGGATTTGTGAACGAGAAAGGTTTTTGCAGCTATACCGTTAGCGATAACGGGGTGGGCTTCAACATGGCGTATGCCGATAAATTATTCGGGGTGTTTCAGCGCTTGCACCAGCATGAAGACTTTGACGGCACAGGTGTTGGGCTCGCCATTGTGCAGCGCATCGTTTCGCGCCACGGCGGAGACGTGGTCGCCTATGGCGAAGAAAATGTAGGTGCGAAGTTCACCTTCACGCTTCCACGTGAAGCACAAGAAGAATGGGAATCAGCCGAAGAACTCGATTGATCTCAAGCTTATTTTGCTTCGTCGAACAAGCGTAATTTCTGACGGATTTCGTCGATTTCGTCTTTCGCGGCGCGAATCTTCTTCTCAACCCCTTTCACCATTTCAGCAGCACCTGGGCCGGTGAAGAAATTGAGGTTGTTTTCGTATTGAACCACACGCTGCTGCAAACGATCGATTTTTTCACGGAGAATGCGACGCTCGCGCTTCAAATCGCCTTCGCTGCCTTCGCGGAGGGTTTCGATGCGGTCTTTGTATTGGCTAATGGCGCGATCGGCCTTGTCTGCTTTCAAAACATCCCACTTTGCATCGAGCAACGCAAAAAAGCGCTCAGATAGCGGTTTCATGGCTGCTTTAGACACGTGGCCTACGGCATTCCAACGGGTTTGCATCGCGCGCAAAGCCTCCATATCTGCGCTGCGTGCGCCGGTGAGTTCGAATGCTTCAAGCTCGGCAATGATGCCTTGTTTTTCTTTTTCATTGGCCTCATGGCGATCGTCCATGCCGGCGAAAAAGCCCTTCTTCGCGGTGAAGAAGTGATCACAGGCCGCACGGAACTGGCTCCAAAGCTTGCGCTCTTCAGCTTGCGATGCTGCACCGAGTGCTTTCCATTCTTCTTGCAACTTGATGAGCGCATCGGTGGTTTTTTTCCACTCGGTTGACTCTTTGAGCTCATTGGCCTTGGCAATCAAGGCTTCCTTTTTTGCTTGGTTGTCTTTGTAGCTCTTTTTGCGATCGTCGTAGTAGAGGTTTTTACGCTCAAAAAACTGGTCGCAGAGTGCGCGAAACGACTTCCAAATTTCTTCACTCTCAGCCTTTGAAGCGTAGCCACTTTCTTTCCAAGCCTTTTGGAGTTCTAAAACCTCTTCAGTTTTTTTCGTCCAAGTGCTGTGGTTGGTAACCTCAAGACTCACAATTTGACGCACTTGGTCGACCAAGTCGCGTTTCTTTTGCAAGTTGGCTTCTTGTCCTGCGCGCAATTCATCATAATGCGCTTGCACTTTTCCGAAACCATCGCGGATGAGCCCAAAGAAGGTGTCTCCGATTTCTTTCCAGGTTTCGCGGGGTGATGGACCGATCTCAGACCATTGTTTTTGGTATGAGCGAGCGAGCATTTCTATCTCGTGAATGTCATCGAGGTTAACAAGTTCACGAGCCAGTTCTATCAGCTGCTCTTTGCTGCGGAGGTTAACCTTGAGGTCGTGCTCGCGCAGTTCTTTGTAGATGTTGATGTTGTAGAAGAAGTCATCGCGCAAACGCTGATGACGCTCTTGTAAATCACGTAATTTATCGCCCGGAACATCGCCAATGGCCGTCCACCGTTCGTTCAGTTCTTTGAATACATCAAACGCCTTACCCACGTTTTCTTCGTCGCGAATGAGTGCTTCGAGTTCTGTGAGCACGGCATTTTTAGCATCAAAGTTCGCTTTTTGTTCAGCGGCGATTTTTTCTTTTTGTTCGCGCACCCGCTCTTTGTACTGCGCAAGAATTGCTTCGAAGCGCTCATCTTCTTCGGCAGGAACAAAGGCAAAATCTTGCCCTTCTTCGTGTTCTTCGGCGTTCCACTTTTCTTGCTGGGCGTGCTGTTCCTCACGGGTGAGGGCATTGTAGTTGTCGCGAAGCTCACGCACTTCTTGTTTGATGGCGTTGAGGTCTTCTGTTTGCAACAGGGTTTCGAACTTCTGAATGATTTCCGCTTTCATATCGGGTATCTTGGCGCTTAAGGCATGCAAAGGTATTAAAACCCCTTCGCATCCCTAGTAAGGTTGGTTACGAAAAGCGAAACGAAAATTGAGCGAAAAGGTTGCTGAATCGATGCGATTGCTACAGATGGATAGAAAGCTGTTAAAAACTTTGCTTTTTAAGTATGATATGATGACAGAAACGAGTGTATTTTTGACAAATAGTGTCAAGATTAATTCAGTCAAAAATATGGACAGTTTCGGCCCCATGATCAGGAAATTGAGAGAAGACCGTGCCTTGCCTTTGCGCACCGTGTCTGCTTTTCTTGAGATTGATCAAGCGATTTTAAGCAAAATTGAACGCGGCCAGCGCCAAGCTAATCGTGCATTAGTGGTCAAGCTTGCTGAGTACTTTAAGGTTAGCCCGTCTGAGTTACTCGTATTTTGGCTCGCTGATAAATTGGTCTACACGCTCGATCATGAAGAAGAGGCACTAAATGCCTTGAAAGTGGCTGAAGAAAAGGTGAGGTACAACAGGCTTAAATTGGAGTGATATGAATGTGAAGTCAAAGTTTGAAGCCATCAAGCAAACCAATGCTATCGGTCAAGAATATTGGAGTGCGCGTGAAATGTGCGCCGCACTTGAGTATACGAAATGGGATAAATTCCTCTTTGTAATTGAGAAAGCAAAAGCGGCGTGCCAAAACTCTGGAATTACCCCCGAAGACCATTTTCCCCGCGTGGAGAAATTGGTCGTTATAGGTTCAGGCGCAAAGCGTGATATTGGAGATCTTCAGCTCTCGAGATACGCTTGCTACTTAATTGTTCAAAATGCTGACCCGTCCAAAGAAGTAGTTGCGTTGGGGCAGACGTATTTTGCCATTCAAACAAGGAAGCAGGAGGCCTTGGAGGCCCAATTCGAGAACATTCAGTCTGAAGAAGACAAACGCTTGTTCTTGCGAAAGGAAATGGCCGAGCATAATAAGCAATTGGCCGATGCTGCTAGGAAAGCTGGCGTAATCCAACCTTGGGAATATGCGATTTTTCAGAACCATGGATACATGGGACTTTACAACGGACTTGGTGCAAAAGAAATTCACTCCCTGAAAGGCTTGAAAAAAAGCCAAGGAATTCTCGATCACATGGGAAGTACGGAGTTGGCTGCGAATTTATTCAGGGCAACGCAAACCGAAGAAAAGTTGAAACGCGATAATGTTCAGGGAAAGGAACATGCAAATGCGACTCATTTTGAAGTGGGTAGAAAAGTCAGGCAGACGATTGAAGAGTTGGGAGGTACGATGCCTGAAGACCTGCCAAGTGAAGAAAGCATAAAGAAGCTTCAGAATGAACAAAAGCGTGCGATCAAGTCGGGTAAGAATGGTCCAATGTGAGTGGTTAGTAGTAACGATTTGCCAGCGCAATTTAGCAGCCTTAACCTTGCTTCAACCACAAGAATTACTTTTGATATGCAAGATGAAGAACTGAAAGGGTTTCTCGCGCTAACGCGCGGATGGTGCGCACGACGTGATCGAAGCACCGCCGAAGTGCGGCAACGCCTCTTGCGCGAAGGTGCGAGCCCTGAGCAATGCGAGAAAGTAATTGATCACCTCAAAGATGAGCACTACGTAGACGATCAGCGCTTTGCATCGGCTTTTGTGAGCGGCCATTTTCGCATTAAACAGTGGGGACGAAAAAAAATACGCTACGCGTTAAAGGGCCTCGGGGTCGACGACGCAACCATCCTTCAAGCCTTGCAAAACGATATCGACGATGAAGAATACCTGTTGGCTCTGCGTCATGTGCTCGACAAAAAGTTAGGCCGCGACCGAACCCATCCTGCCGCTAGGCAGAAAGCCATAAACCATGCCATGCAACGCGGATTCGAATCAGACCTTATTTTTGAAACGCTGGCCCAACTCACCAAAGAAAATCAGTAGATGCTCTGCTCACGCTTGTCGCCCAAACCAATGATTTCGGCATAGGCTCCCAAGCTGAGGCACTGACCAAACGGAATGGTGAACAGCACACCAATGTAACATGCAAAAACCCCTACTTGACTGATCAGGCCAACCACGAAAAGGTAGAGCAAAAGCCAACCGAAATTTTTTGAGGCAATGCGCGCACTCCATTTGATGGCATCGAGTGTGCCCAATTTGCCAATCACAATGAGCGGCAAGGTAAACACCACAAACACTTGCACAAGGAGACTAATTAGACCTCCGATTAATTGAAGGGGAACCAAGGCGGCTGAAAGCGCAACCTGACTGCCCATAGGGTCGTCAATGATCGATTCAAACGTTGCAACGCTCAGCCCCGTTGCCAAACCCAAAGGAATGAGCACCAATAAGGAGAAAACCAAGTACAAGGCTGTCACCCCAGTGAGCGGACCAAAAAACTTGAAGCCGTTGAAAAAATCGCCGAACTCGCGCGGCTCGTTGCGCAGCGCTTTGGCGCCAAAGGTGTAATAGCCCACCCAAAGCGGAAGAAAAATCAACACGGCGCCAATTACGGTGAAGATGCTCACAATGAAAATCAAGCCGGCGACCAAAGCAAACAAAATATACTGCCCAATATCTGCTTTCATGGCGTTCCAACCGGTGTTGAAACACGCGCCAAAATCGAAGGTGTAGCCCGTAGCTGCAATGTCGTGCAAAGAGCGGCCATCTAAATTGATGCTTTCGTGGCTGCGTTGATCGTCGAGAATATTGTCCATGGTACAGTTTTTACGTGAGACGAAGATATAAATTCTTGCAGTGAATGAAGCCCGCATCGGAGAATGCATGTTTGGTCTCCTATCAAAATGCCTAATTTTGCGCCATGATAACCAGCGAGACCATTCAAGCTATCGCCGGGCGCCTGGAAGCGCTAAGGGGGTACCTTTGACGTCGATCAGAAACTGATTGAGATCGAAGAAGACGAGAAATACACGCTCGATCCTGAATTTTGGAACGACCAAAAGAAGGCCGAAGCAATCATGAAGCGCATTCGTACGCGCAAAGCATGGACCGATAGTTTCGCCCAATGCAAAAGCAATTACGAAGACTTGCAGGTGCTCTACGAATTCTTCAAAGAAGGCGGGGCAACTGAGCAAGAAGTGATGGCGCAACACAAACTTACCGTTGATGGCATCGAAGATTTGGAGTTCAAAAACATGCTCTCCAATGAAGAAGATGCCTTGAGCGCAGTAATGCAAATTACGGCCGGCGCAGGAGGTACTGAAAGCTGCGACTGGGCCTCGATGCTCATGCGTATGTACCTCATGTGGGGCGAGCGCAGCGGGTACAAAATCAGTGAAATCGACATGCAAGAGGGCGATGTCGCCGGCATTAAGCAAGTCACGCTCGAGTTTGATGGCGAGTTTGCTTTTGGTATGTTGAAAGGCGAAAACGGCGTGCACCGCTTGGTGCGCATCTCGCCCTATGATTCCAATGCCCGACGTCACACCTCGTTCGTGTCGGTCTACATCTATCCGCTCGTCGATGACTCGATTGAGGTGGCTGTGAATCCCGCCGATATCTCGTGGGAGACTTTCCGTTCAGGGGGTGCAGGCGGACAAAACGTGAACAAAGTTGAAACAGGCGTGCGTTTGCGTCACAAGCCAACCGGCATTGTGATCGACAACACCGAAACGCGCAGTCAACTTCAAAATAAAGAGAAAGCCTTGCAGTTGCTCAAGTCGCAGCTCTACGAAATCGAGTTGGCCAAGAAGCATGAAGCCCGCGCTGAAATTGAAGCTGGCAAAAAGAAAATTGAGTGGGGTTCACAAATCCGCTCGTATGTGATGCAGCCTTACAAACTCGTGAAAGACTTGCGCAGTGGCTACGAAACCTCGAATGTTGATGCCGTGATGGACGGCGATATTGACGCCATGCTCAAAGCATTTTTGATGGCAGAGGGCAGTGGTGCAAAGAAAGACCTCAGCTTTTAACGCGTTTTTTTTGTTTTCGCCCGAATGGGCGGATGGGTGTGTGCGAACAAACCCAAATTTGAAGTGAATAGAAAGTAGTTAACCATTGATTAGTTCCGATCGTTATGGAATACCGCATTGAAAAAGACACCATTGGAGAGGTGAAAGTACCTGCGCACCGCTACTGGGGCGCACAAACTGAACGCTCACGCAACAACTTCCGAATTGGGCCATCGGGCTCGATGCCCGTTGAAATCATCGAGGCCTTCGCCTACTTGAAGAAGGCCGCCGCGTATGCCAACTGCGAGTTGGGTGTGCTCGATAGCACCAAACGCGATTGGATTGCTGCGGTGTGCGATGAAATCCTCGCGGGTAAATTGAGCGATGAGTTTCCCTTGGTGATTTGGCAAACGGGCTCAGGCACGCAAAGCAACATGAACGTGAATGAGGTAATTGCAAACCGCGCCCAGGTGCTCAGCGGCAAGCAATTGGGCGATGCCGAGATGCCGGTACACCCGAACGACGATGCCAACAAATCGCAGTCGTCAAACGACACCTTTCCAACGGCGATGCACATTGCGGCGTACAAAATGATTGTTGAGGTGACCATTCCAGGGGTTGAAACACTCCGCGACACCCTCGACAAGAAGTCAAAAGAGATGGCGCATGTGGTGAAGATCGGTCGCACGCACTTGATGGATGCGACACCGCTCACCCTCGGCCAAGAATTCAGTGGTTATGTTGCTCAACTGAATTACGGCTTGCGTTCGTTGAAGCATTCATTGGCTCACTTGGCTGAGCTGGCTTTGGGCGGCACGGCCGTAGGAACGGGCATCAATACACCCAAAGGGTATTCAGAAACGGTTGCGCGTTACATTGCCGAGTTCACGAAGTTGCCTTTTGAAACTGCCCCGAATAAGTTTGAAGCCTTGGCTGCTCACGATGCCATTGTTGAGTCGCATGGCGCATTGAAGCAATTGGCGGTGAGTTTGAATAAGATTGCGAACGACATTCGCATGATGGCCAGCGGACCACGTTCAGGTATTGGCGAGCTCACCATCCCTGCGAACGAGCCGGGCTCATCGATTATGCCCGGAAAAGTTAATCCGACCCAATGCGAAGCCCTCACCATGGTTTGCGCGCAGGTTATGGGCAATGATGTCGCCATTACGGTAGGGGGTACACAGGGGCATTATGAACTGAACGTATTTAAGCCCATGATGGCGGCCAACATTTTGCAATCGGCGCGTTTGTTGGGCGATGCCTGTGTATCATTCAATGAGCATTGCGCAGTTGGCATTGAGCCAAACCTTGATCGGATTGATGAGCTGGTGAACAATTCGTTGATGTTGGTTACGGCGTTGAATCCGAAAATTGGCTACTACAAAGCAGCTGAAATTGCGAAAAAGGCGCACAAAGAGAATACCACCTTAAAGGCCGCCGCGTTGGCTTTGGGGTATGTCACCGATGCTGAATACGATGTTTGGGTTGATCCGTCGAAGATGATTGGGCTTTAGACTGAGAGACTTTTGCTCCTTCATGAAATAGGTTGACAACTGACCTGTCTAAAGCCTACTGCCATTTCTACCAACTGAATTCAAAACTGGGGTAACCGATTTTTCAAGGCCGAAAAAAGTGTTACCCCGTTTTTGATTTCGGTTGGTGGTAACATTTATTTCAACGCCAAAAAAAGTGTTACCCCGTTTTTGATTTCGGGTAGGTGGTAACATTTATTTCAACGCCAAAAAAAGTGTTACCCGTTTTTTGGTTTCGAGTGAGAGGTAACTATTTTTTCAAGGCCAAAAAAAGTGTTACCTCGGTTTGAATTCTGTCGGCGGCAAACATTTTCGAAAAAAATTTAAAATGTTTACCGGTGCATGGTGTAGAATCACAGCATGATAACTCGTCCAGTTTAGGGTCCTCCTGAAATACGTACCTTGCGGTGCCATACGCCATCGCCCATGATAAAAACCCTCCGCGCGTTCATCCGCCTGTTGCTGTTTCCAACGTTTTCGGTGTTGGCTACTGCGTTGATTGTGCTTTTCCGTGTGCTTTATTTGCCTAAACGTACCATCTTGTGGGTGTTTAATCTTTGGCGCGGCGCGCAAAAGCTGCTGCTTAATATCCGCGTTGAAACCACAGGAAACATTCCGGCTTCGGGGGCCATCATCATGGCCAACCACCGTTCGTACCTCGATGTGGTGATGATCCCCACTCAAACCCCTGTGGTATTTGTGGCGAAAGCGTCGGTCAAGAAATGGCCCATCATTGGCTGGGGTGCCGACGCTTTGAGCACCATTTGGGTTGACCGCGCCGATCCGAATAGCCGCAAAGAAACCCGTTTGAAAATTGTTGATCGCCTCAAACGCGGCTACAGTGTGATTATCTTTCCCGAAGGCACCACTTCGGTGGGGCCGGGCGTGATAGAATTCAACCCGGGGATGTTTTACACCATCGCCGGTTCAGGCATTCCGATTGTGCCCGTGGCAATTGAATACCAGAATCAAAACGTGGCCTGGGTAGGCAGCGATACCTTCGTGCCGCATTTTATGCGCGAATTTGGCGCACGCGTGCTGCGTGTGAAAGTGGCCTTTGGTGAACCCTTAGTTCACAACGATGGCGAGGTGCTGCGCAGCACTACCAAGACCTGGATCGACAACACAACCCGCGCTTTTCGCGCCGCTTACGATCAAGCTGAAGCATAGCTTCGCTACTTTCGCTCACTTTTGATTGAATTCGCGTCACTGTTCACGATCGATGTTGCGTAACTTCGTAACGTGCAGCCTTTAACCTCATATGTTGTTACTGATCTTCGCGCCATGCGAAGCACACTACTCATTCTGTTTCTGCTCGTGTGCACCACGCCCGTTATGGCTCAGTTTGGCAACGAGTGGATCGACTACAGCCGCCAATACTGGCGGTTTCCGGTGGTGAACGACGGATTGGTGCGCATTTCTTACGACCAGCTGATCGCAGCCGGATTTCCCGTTGGGGCGGTCGAGGCCAATACCGTGAAAATCTTTGGCCGCGGAAAAGAACAGTTTATTCGCGTGGTAGATGGAGGCGACGGACAACTGAACCCAGGCGATTACATCGAGTTTTTCGTCCAAAAGAACGACGGCTGGCTCGACGCTTTCGTGTACGACGAAGCCATCCATCAGGCGAATACCAACTACAGTTTATTCAACGATACGGCCCGCTATTTTTTGAGTTATGGGGGCAGCTTAGGCTTGCGCACGGCCAACTACGTAGCCACTAATCCGCCGGAGGCGCTAACCCCATTGCCCTACGTACGCGCTACCCAACGCCTCGATTTTACCGCAGAATATTTGCTCGGTGACCAAGACATCAACGGCATTGCCTTGCCGTGGTACGAAGAAGCGGAGGGCTGGTTTGATACGCGTTTCGCGAAGGGTCAATCGCGCAGTCATACGGTGCAGCATCCGCAAATGTACACGGGCGTAGGCGCTCCTGATGTGCGTTTCACTGCAATTTCGGCGAGTGCTTCAGATGCGGTGGGCTTTTACAACCACCACTTGCAGGTGGGCTACGGCAATCCGCTCAACGTGGTGGTTGATACGATTTACGACGGTTACAAGCTGCATCGCTTTACGTTTAACGTCCCTGTGAGCCAACTGGCGGGCAACAGCACGGTGGTAACGCACCGTTCAATTGACGATTTAAATGTGGCAAGTGATTGGCATGCGGTCGGCTCCATTGCCGTAACCTATCCGCGCAATGCGCAATTCCCGACCGGGGCTGTGCATCGCTTTACGGTCGAGAATTTGTACAACGCGAATGAGGTGCGCCTGGAATTTGGCTTTGGGGGCAGTGCTCCGCGGTTGTTTATTTGGGGGGATGGGTTGCAGCGAGAAATCCCAGTTGTCGCAATCGATGGCGGCTATCGTGCGCTGGTACCGCTCCCGGCAGGATCGCAACCCCTCGAGTTGCTGCTGGTCGATGATGCGGCAGCGCAGGCAACAGCGCCACTTCGGCCCGTTACCTCAAGCGGATTTTTTACCCACTATGCTGCGAATCCGATTGATAGCGCGTTCTTGCTCATTACGCATCCGAAATTGGAAGCGGCGGCGTTGAACTATGCCTTTCACCGCCAAAACCAAGGCCTCGACGCGCTCGTGATCGATGTCGAAGAGTTGTACATGCAGTATGCCGCTGGAGTTTGGAAGCATCCGCTCGCTATCCGTCGTTTTTGCGATCATTTGCTCACGACATGGCCATCGAAGCCGTCGCATTTGTTTTTGGTCGGAAAGTCGATTTTTGAGATGAAAATTGGACCTACGGATGGAGCGCGCAACAATCTAACACATTACGCAAACAACCTCGTGCCAAGTTGGGGTTATCCGACTTCTGACATTGCGTTTACGAGCGGATTGGATGGCACGCTGGCTGAAATGGCCATTCCGACCGGACGGTTGGCAGCACCCGACCAAGAAACCGTGCTCAGCTACCTCAACAAAGTCGTTGAATTTGAAGCGCAAGATCCCGCACCGTGGATGAAGCGTGTGTTGCATTTCGGAGGTGGCGGCACTACCAATGAGCAAGTGCAATTTGCGAACTACCTCAACACCTATGCGACAATGGTGCGCGATACATGTTTTGGTGGCGATGTGCACAGTTTCTTCAAGACGACAACTGACCCGATTCAATTGAATTTGAGCGATTCAATCAGTTTTTTGATCAACGATGGGGTGAGTTTAATGACCTTCTTTGGTCATGCCAGCAGCACAGGTTTCGATGTGAATATCGATGACCCATCGGCGTACAACAACCAAGGCCGGTATCCTTTGCTGATTGGCAACAGCTGCTACACCGGCAACATGCACCAAACCAACAATTTCAGCGCAAGCGAGGTGTTTACCCTTGCACCGCAAGCGGGGGTGATTGGCTTCATTGCCAAGGGCGATTTAGGAGCGCCTTTGCAGTTGAATTTGTGGACGAGTAATTTTTACCGCCACGTGTTTCAATTGAATTATGGCAAGTCGATCGGACAGTGCATGCAAGCTACCGTACAGAGTTTTCAGAGTGCTACCATGAGTTTGTTGACGCGAAATACGGCACTCACGTTTGCATTGCACGGCGACCCAGCTTTGGTCTTGAATGCATGGGAGAAACCCGACTATGTTGTGCGTGATCAAGATGTGGTGTTTGAGCCGCGCGAAGTTTCAGCAGAACTCGAAACATTCACGGTGAAAGTTGCGGTGCAAAACCAAGGCAAAGCCATTAACGCGCCTGTTTCGGTTGAGCTGATTCGCCATTTTCCGAACGGCAGCGATACGTCGATCGTGGTTGAAATGCCGCCAGTGCTCTTTCGTGACACGGCGGTTTTTCAATTGAACCTCGATCCGGTGAACGGGGTCGGATTGAACCGCTTTGATGTGTTTGTTGATTTTCCGGGTGATGCCATTCCTGAGTTGGAAGACGTGAGCAACAACCGCGTTTTTTCAAAAGAGTTGTTTATCACCGACGGCAGTTTGACACCGATTTTTCCGTTCAACTTTGCCATTCAACCCACAAATGAGGTGGTTTTGCGCGCGAGCACGGGTGATCCATTGGCGCCTGAACGCGCATACATTATCCAAATTGATACGACCGATTTATTCAACAGCAACGCCCTCCTTTCGACGACGCTCACAGGCAGCGGAGGTGTGTTTGAGTGGTCGCCACCCCTCACAGCTGAGAGCGACCGCGTGTACTACTGGCGCAGCTCCTCCATCCCGCCGTTAGGCGGAGATTATACATGGAAGTTACACAGCTTTCAATATGTACCTGATGAGCGCGGCTTTGGTCAGGCGCATTTTTACCAGTTTCGCAACAATGCCTACAACCGCATTTTGTGGAATGAACCCAACCGCAGCTACGATTTTGAGTCGGGAGAGAAAACGTTGAAGGTGACGGTTTACGGTGATCCGGCCAACAGTTTTGAAGCCAATGCCACGCGCTACCAAATTGATTTGGAGGTGATGGATTATGCCGGGTGTGGCAGCACGCCGTCGATTTACGTTGCGGTCATTGATCCGGTGACCCTCGCACCGTGGGAGTCGAACTACAACAACCAGCATCCTGAAAATGAGTTTGGTAACGACATGACTTGTGCCAACGGACGCGGTCGACCTGAAAAGTATTTCGTGTTTCGCCAGAACGATGCGGTTGGAATGGCGGGATTGTACAACCTGTTAAATACAGGGGTTCCTGACGGTCATTACCTTTTGGCCTACACTTGGCAGCATGTTGATTATGCCGATTGGGCGGCCAATGCCCCCGGTTTAGCTGGTTTATTTGGCGACCTCGGAGCTGAGCAAATTGGCAGCGGCGAAGACGGCATGCCTTTCATCTTTTTTGCGCGCAAGGGTGCGCCTGCCACCGCGATGGAGGTTTATGGCAACGCGCCGAATGCGCTGATTGAGCTCGAAACACAGCTGGTAGGTTCGTTTGGTGTGGGCAGCAATTTGAGTCCGCGATTTGGACCGGCACCAGCCTGGGAGTCGCTGACGTGGGCCTTTGCCGATGAACCAAGCGACAGTACGCAAGTGCGTGTTTTGGGTCGCGGCCTAACGGCCGGATGGAGTGACGTACTCCTTGGCGATTTCCCGTCAACAGCAAACGGATGGTTGCAACTCGGCGAAAGCGTTGATGCTGTGGGATATCCGCTCCTGCGGTTACAATCGGAGCTGCGCGATGAGGAAGATCAAACACCCGCGCAGATTGATCGCTGGCAGTTGCGAAGTGGACATGCGCCCGAGGCGGCTTTGCACGCAAGGGGAGGCTTTTACTTTCCGAAAGATACCGTACAACAGGGTGAACCGTTGGCAGTGGCGGTGGCCATTGCGAACATCGGCGAGTTTGTGATGGATAGTTTATTGGTGCGCTATACGATTTCAGGCCCTGGAAACCCCCTTGTTGAGGTTGCGTATCCCCGGCAAGACAGCTTGCGCGTTGGCGCAGTGTTCATAGACACCGTGTATGTTCCTACGGGTGGTTTGCGGGGTGAGAACCGTTTGCGCATTGAGGTAAATCCGCGCAATGCAGCGGGCATCCCTGACCAGCTGGAGCAAACGCATGTGAACAACGTAGCGGAGTTGCGCTTTTTTGTGGTCGAAGACCGCATCAATCCGCTGCTTGACGTCACATTTGACGGACGGCACATTTTGAATGGCGATTTGGTATCTGTTCGTCCGGAGATTCGCATCGCCTTGAACGACGAGAACGAGTTTTTGCTTTTAGATTCCCAAGCCGACACGGCGAGTTTCAAAGTCTTTTTAACCTGGCCTGACGGCATGCAGCGCGCGGTGTATTTTGCGCAAGGCCAGGAGATGATGTTTTATCCGGCCACAGATGCCACAAACCGCAGCCGTATTGAATACCGTCCGCAACTGACTGAAGATGGCGCCTACCGACTGACTGTGCAGGCGCAAGATAAAACCGGCAATGCTTCGGGCATGCTTGATTACCGCATTGATTTTGAAGTGTATTCAAAACCAACGATCACCGAGGTATTGAACTATCCCAATCCATTCAGCACGCGCACCCAATTTGTTTTCACGGTGACCGGAACCGAGCCGCCTGATGAGGTGTTGATTCGCATCATGACTGTCGCCGGCCGGGTTGTGCGTGAGGTGCGTGCCGACGAGCTGGGACCCTTAAATGTGGGCCGCAATCAGACCTCGTTTTGGTGGGATGGCACCGATCAGTTCGGCGACCGTTTGGCCAACGGAATTTATTTGTATTCGGTGCAAGCGCGTTTGCGCGGCGAGGTGTTGGAGTACCGCAGCACTTCGGCATCACCCTACTTCAACAACGGCATTGGGAAGATGTATTTGTTGCGGTGAGGGGGCTTAGCTAGTTATCCATGAGGGTGTGAATGCAGCTTAAATCTCCAAGGTCTATTTGAAACAGTACAACAGTACTCCAACACTACCAAAATCATTCATGAAAGACGAGCATTCTTATTCGCGACAATATCGAAAACGCGAATACCCCGCGATCGAGCGTGATCAGAAAGCATCGAGTCAGAAGTAATGAGTAAGTCACATTTCGGTGCGTAATTCAGCAATAACGTATCTGTTATTCCTAAATGGTAAAAAACTTCAGACTCAACGGCATGCTTGCTTGAAAGGAATTCTTCTGTTGTTTTTGACACAACTTGCTTTAACACCTGAACGTACTCAAACTGTCTATTCGGTATTGTGCCGTTGAGGAGGTTATCCGTCTCTGTCCAAACATTTGGTAGTACGACAAGCTTTTCTAAGCCGCCAATTGCTGCAATTAAGTCGAAGTAGTCGCTTTCATCGTAAATAGACGTACGACGGTGGGTTCCAATCAATCGCGGATCGATGATTCCGAGTATTAGAACTACCAACGCGTTGGTGTCGATGAGCTTCATGCTCTCGAATCAAACATATACAATCCTGTTACCTTGCGATCATCATTGATGCGCAATTTTTGATAGATACGTTCAAGTTGCAAAGTAGGAAGATCTAAGCCGAACGGGTGCTGACGCGAGTTGGTGTTTTTTACTAAATATGAAACTACCACTTCCCAGTCATGACTTTCTTTGTTGTAAACCGCCTGTTCGAGACGGAAATCAGGATTTGATACTTCAGTTATTTCTCGGATTGCTGCTGTGGCAATATCGAGCAGTTCTTTCATCGTAATTTTCACAACACTTTCGTTTAATCAAAATGCCCACTCAATATATAAAGATACAAAATCTGAACGATGTCACAAACGAAGAGCACATCTAGCCATCCCTTCAAATCAATTATCTTCGCAGCATGAAGTTCAGCACACTCGAAAATAAAATCGCCGAGGCCAAACTCGGGGGAGGTGAAGCCCGCATCGATGCCCAACATAAAAAGGGCAAGCTCACCGCCCGTGAACGCATTGAGTACCTCCTTGATCAAGGGTCGTTTGAAGAAATCGGCATGCTCGTGACGCACCGCTCGAAAAACTTCGGACTCGATAAACAACGCTTCTACGGCGATGGTGTAATCACGGGCTACGGGACCATTCACGGACGTTTGGTGTATGTGTTTAGCCAAGACTTTACCGTGCTCGGCGGCTCACTCGCTGAAGCACATGCCGAGAAAATTTGCCGCATCATGGATCTCGCCATGCAGAACGGCGCTCCGGTGATCGGATTGAACGATTCAGGTGGTGCGCGCATTCAAGAAGGTGTGATTTCACTCGGCGGGTATGCCGACATCTTCTACCGCAATGTGCAGGCCAGTGGCGTAATTCCACAGTTGAGCGCCATTATGGGGCCATGTGCCGGTGGGGCCGTGTATTCGCCCGCATTGACCGATTTCATCTTCATGGTAGAGGGGAGTTCGTACATGTTCGTCACGGGTCCGAACGTGGTAAAAACAGTAACCCACGAAGAGGTGACCAGCGAAGAACTTGGAGGCGCATCAACCCACAGCACAAAAAGCGGGGTCACGCACTTTGCATGTGCCAACGACGTTGCCTGCCTCGACCACCTCAAGCGCGTGCTGAGCTACATTCCGCAAAACTGCGAAGACGACGTGCCGGCTCTGCCTTACACGCCAACCGATGAGCGCCGCATGCACCTCGATGAAATCATTCCCGCAAACGCCAATCAACCCTACGACATCAAAACGGTGATCAACGGTGTGATCGATGAAAATACCTTTTGCGAAGTGCACAGCGCCTTCGCTGAAAATATTGTCGTCGGATTTGCCCGTTTGGCTGGAAAAAGCATTGGCATTGTCGCCAATCAACCTGCGTACCTGGCGGGCGTGCTCGACATCGATGCCTCGACCAAGGCCGCGCGTTTTGTCCGTTTTTGCGACGCGTTTAACATCCCACTGCTGGTTTTTGAAGACGTTCCGGGCTTTTTGCCAGGCACCGATCAAGAGTGGAACGGCATCATTTCCAACGGAGCCAAATTGCTCTATGCCTTCAGCGAAGCCACGGTGCCGCGCATCACGGTGATCACGCGCAAAGCCTACGGCGGCGCGTACGACGTGATGAACAGCAAGCACATCGGGGCCGATATGAACTACGCTTGGCCAAGTGCCGAAATTGCGGTGATGGGCGCGAAAGGCGCGGCAGAAATCATCTTCAAAAAAGAGATTTCAGAAGCTGCTGATCCGGTTGCTAAATTGGCTGAGAAAGAAGCTGAATACGCGGCCTTGTTCGCTAATCCGTACCGGGCGGCGTCGCGTGGATACATCGATGAGGTAATTGTGCCGCATCAAACGCGCACCAAACTCATCAAGGCATTTGCTATGCTCGAAAATAAAGTGGCCCACTTGCCCAAGAAAAAGCACGGTAACATTCCGTTGTAAAGGGTTTTCGGCCTAAACGGCCGGATGGGTGTATCGCACAAAAAAGGGGCGCTCTGAATGAGACGCCCCTTTTTAATGGGATTGCGCTGCGCAAACAGCATGCGCTGATTAGCTCATGCGCTTGATGCTACAGCCGATCGCTTTGGTTTCACCGGTAACCACCGCTTGGCCTTTAGCCACAGCATTCATGGCATCGATGAGGTAGTGTTCTTTCACTTCTTTCGGATTGTCAACGTTGTCGTCGATGGCACCTTTATACACGAGGTTCATGTTGGCATCAAACAAGTAAACGTGTGGTGTTGTGCGCGCACCGAAGGCATCAGCCAATTGGTGGTTTTTGTCGATTACGTAAGGCATCAAATAGCCTTTCTCTTTCACTTGACGCATCATTGCTTCTTTCGAATCGTCACCTTCGCGCTTGGCCTCATTCGAGTTTACGAGCACGCTGCCGAAGCCGAGTTCGCCCGCAATTTTATGCAGGTCGTTGTAACGGCTTTCCCAGCCCATCGACTTGCCTTCGCGGCCCACCACAAACGGACAAGTATTGCAAGAGAATATAACGAGCAAACCAGACTTGCCATTCAGCGATTGAAGGCTGTGGGTTTGACCGTAAATGTCTTCCATTTTATAGTCGGTCATCGGGGCTTTTTTGCCCAATTCGAGTGATACCGGATCATTGTTCAAGCTAAACGCGCTTGATAAGATAACAACGGCTGCAAGAGCCATTGAAAAAATTGCCTTTTTCATGATTGGAGATATTTGGTTTTCAATAGAACAGCCCTAAGTTACAAAAGTTCGGCCAGAGGTGACGCCTCACCAAAGCAGACTGAAGAGACTCTTCTCCGAGGCGATGTGACGTTTTTCAATCCAATATACTCCAGTCCAACGTCTCTACAGCCGCTCCTCTTCGAGGGAGATTTTCTCGCCGAAAAACAACTTTGCACTGCGTTCAAAGGCTTTGGTTTTGTCGCTCACGATGAAGTGATATTCGGGGTGTTCCCATCCGGCCGTTAGGCCGAAAGCCTCTAAAACACGCGCCAAGTTGTCGGCCACAAGGGCTGTTGAGTCGTAAATTTGGATGCTGCCTTTGTAGTAGGCGTTCACTTCTTTGCGAATGAGTGGGTAGTGCGTACAACCCAACACAAGCGCAGAAATGCCTTTGAGGGCAGGTTTGTCGAGGTAAGAGTGGATGATGGTTTGCGAGATGCTGTTGCGGAAGAAGCCTTCTTCAATCATTGGGGCGAGCAGTGGGGTCGCGAGAGATGCGACATGCACGTCTTTGGTGAGCTTGGCGATCCGTCGCGGGTACATGCGCGCGTCGACGGTTCCTTTGGTGCCGATGATGCCTACACGTTTGCCTTTGAGGCGCTCATCGCTGGCGATGGCCTGAGCGACCGGGTCAATAACGTTTATAACGGGGATGTCGGGCCCGCAAACGTCGGCTACCGTACCCGCGGCGTGTGATGTTGCCGTATTGCAGGCGATCACAATGGCTTTGCAACCCCGCGAAAGCAAGTAATGGGTGATGTGCGCCGAGTAATGGCGAATGAGTTCAGGTGATTTGTCGCCATAGGGCAAATGGGCCGTGTCGCCAAAATACAAGATCGATTCACCCGGCAGCCGCTTACGGATGGCGCTGGCCACGGTTAACCCACCGATTCCTGAGTCGAATACTCCGATTGGACGTTGATCCATAAGCATTAGAAAAGCGGCTTACCAAAAGTGGTAAGCCGCTTGAAATTTCGTGAATCTGAGCTTAGAGTCCGAGCTTGGTGCGAACCAAAGGTGTTACATCTTCACCACCGTTGAAGAGGGTTACGCCGGTGCTTGAATCGAAGATGTATGTGAAGCCGTTCTCTGCGCCAACATCTTCGATGGCCTTGCGCGCGCGGTCAAACATCGGGGTGAGGAGTTCTTCTTCGAGTGAAGCAAGATCTTCTTGTGCCGTTTGACCGAAGTCTTGAATGCCCTGCTGCAATTGACCGAGTTCTTTCTCTTTGGTTTTGCGAATGGCTTCAGGCCAAGTTTGTCCTTTTGCCAAATACTCGTCGTACTTGGTTTGGAACTCTGATTGCATTGACTTGAGTTGTTCTTCGTACATCACGGCTTGCTCTTCCAATTTCTTTTGAGCAGCATCGCGTTCAGGCATTGAAAGTAACAAAGCCTGTGAGTCGATGTGTCCGAATTTTTGAGCTGAACCCTGAATGGCAAAGGTGGCCAAGGTCAGGAAGAGAATTAAACTACGCATTATGGGTTTGTTTTAATTATAATCACTTATTTACGTTGTGCAGGCGTTGTAGCTCCGCCGCCAGAGCGTGGGGTTGTTCCTTCTGCACCACCGCGTGAGCCTCCTCCCGCATCGCGACCACCAGCGGCACCGCCTTCTTTGCCTCCTCCAGCACCTGCAGCACCACCTTCTTCTTTGCCGCCTTCAGGCTCGATGGTTTCACCGGGTTTGTGGCCAAGTTTTTTAATCACATCGTCGCTGAGGTCGTACTTGGGATTGGTGTACAACATGTTGCTCTGGTTGCTTTTGTCGAAAATGGCCATGTAGCCGCGCGACGATGCAACCTCCTCAATGGCGGCATAAAGGGCGTCTTGCACGGGCTGAATGAGTTCGGCGCGCTTTTGGAACAACTCCCCGTCAACACCGAATTTAGACTTTTGCAACTGCTGCGCCTCTAAACGTTTTTGACGAATCTCTTCTTCACGGCGCTGACGCATATCCGTAGTCAAAAGAATTTTTTCGGCGTTGTAAGATTGCTCCAACAAGCGAATGGCTTCGTACTTGGCTTCGACCTCTTCTTGCCATTGTGCTGATAACCGATTTAATTCAGTTTGAGCATCTGAATATTCGGGCATGTGGCGGAGAATGTAATCGGTATCTAAGTAGCCGAATTTCTGTGCCATTCCCATTGCCGGTAAAGCCAAGACAAGAAGTAATGTATGAATGAATTGTTTCATGTTGCCGTTGTTTTTGACGGAGAGTAAACGAAAATAGCACTTTTCTGTTTTACAACTCTCCAAGATTCATGCCAATACTGAAGTGGAACTGTCCACGGGCCATATTTGGGGCTTCTGGGATGTCATCCATGCGCCAGCCATAGTCGAGTCCGAGCAAGCCGAACATCGGTAAGAAGATGCGCAAACCGACCCCTGCAGAACGCCGCACGTTGAATGGATTCAAGTCGCGCACGTTGGCCCATGTATTGCCCGCTTCCAAGAAGCTGAGAGCATAAATGGTCGCATTTGGGTTGGTTGAAAGCGGATAGCGCAACTCAAGGCTATACTTCGCGATGGTTGGAGCACCGGTGTTCGGGTTCGGATACGTAACCGACAAATCGTCATACCCGCGTAGGTTCACGATTTCTCGTCCGTCGAGGATGAAGCCCGACAAGAATACACCACCCAAATAGAAGCGCTCAAATGGCGACAAGCCCACGTTGCGGTTGTACAAGCCCAAAACACCTACCCCGAAGTTGGCGTTGAGCACCAAGCGGCGTGGATTCTCCTCGCTGGAGCGCGTAAGTGGAGTGTACCAGTTGGCGGTAAACTTCCATTTGTGGAATTCAACCCATTTGAATCGCTCTTGCTCTGTCAAGGTTGAGTAATCTTTGCCATTGAACAGCGAATACGGTGGCGTCATTTTGACGCTGAACTTCACGTTTGACCCCCAGGTTGGGAAAATCGGATCGCTGACCGAGTTGCGTTGTAAAGCCCACGACAGCGAAAGGTTGTTTGCACGGCCATCAGCAAAGGAGAAGAAGCTTCTGAAGTTGTCGAGGTTGAAGTGCTGATAGGTTAAGCTGGCGTACATCAAAAACCAGTC